>DATEQV010000458.1:0-10746 GCA_035272265.1 Acidisphaera sp.
CGTCGGCCGCTTCGGCGGCGGGCGGGTGTTCCTGCAGACCGGCAAGCCGTTCCGCCTGGACCTGAACGCGACGCCCGGAGATTCCGAGCGCGTCAACCTGCCGCATCCGGAAATCATCGCCGCGGCCGCGATCGGCTCCAGCCTGCTGCTCGACGACGGCAAGCTGCGTCTGCGCGTGGTGCGCAAGCGCGACGACGGGCTGGAGACCGAAGTCGTGGTCGGCGGACCGCTGTCGGACCGCAAGGGCGTCAACGTGCCCGATGTCGTGCTGCCGATCCCCGCGCTGACCGAGAAGGACCGCGCCGATCTCGCCTTCGCGCTGGATCACGGCGTGCAGTACATCGGCCTGTCCTTCGTGCAGCGTCCCGAGGACGTGCAGGAAGCCCGCGACATCTGCGCCGGACGCGCATGGGTGATGACCAAGATGGAGAAGCCGCAGGCGCTGGAGAATCTCGATGCGATCCTGCGCCTGTCGGACGCGGTGATGGTCGCGCGCGGCGACCTGGGCGTGGAACTGCCGCCCGAGGAGGTGCCGCTGGCACAGAAGCAGATCGTCCGCGCCGCGCGCGCGCTCGGCCGCCCCGTCGTGGTCGCGACGCAGATGCTGGAGAGCATGATCTCGGCGCCGGCGCCCACGCGGGCCGAAGCGTCCGACGTCGCCACCGCCGTGTTCGACGGCGCCGATGCGGTGATGCTGTCAGCCGAAACCGCCGCCGGCCAGTATCCCTACGAAGCGGTCAACATGATGGACCGCATCGTCGCGCGCGTCGAGCGCGACCCGGGCTGGCGCGCAATCATCGAGACCAGCCGTCCGCCGCCGGAACGCTCGTCGGCGGATGCGATCGCCGCCGCCGCGCGACAGATCTCGCACACGATCGGCTGCAAGGCGATCGTCGCCTACACCGCGTCGGGCTCGACCGCGCTGCGCATCGCGCGCGAGCGGCCTGACGCGCCGATCATCGGGCTGACGACCGATGTCGTTACCGCACGCAGGATGGCGGTCATCTGGGGCCTCCACGCCCACGTCTCGTCGGACGTCCATTCGATGACCGAGGCGACGCAGCGCGCCATGCGCGTGGCGATCACCGAGGGGTTCGCCGCGCGCGGCGAGGAGATCGTCGTGGCCGCGGGCATCCCGTTCGGCCAGCCGGGCACGACGAACACGCTGCGCGTGGCGACGGTGAAGTAGCCGCGCCCGCGCGCGGCACTATGGGCCGGTTCTGAAGCTTACCAGATACGGCACGGCCGGATGGCCGTCGGTGTCGCGGAAATTCGTGAACCGGTCGCTGTTCAGCCAGATCGCATACGTGGTCATCGGCGCAAGCTTCACCTTCAGCACCACAGTCCGCCGGTCGGCCTGAAAGGCCGGATTGCCCAGCAGTTGCGGAAACGCCTCGGGTTTCCAGATGACGACCGAGAAGCTGTCGGTCTTCATCTCCTTGCTGAACGTCACGCCGATCTCCGACGTGCTCGACGGCACGTCGACGCTTCCGGGCACGACCGTCGATCGGATGACCACGGGCGGCAGCTCGGCAAGGTCCGCCGCACGCGCACCGCCCGCCCAGGTCGCCATCGCGACCATCGCCAGCCCGACCACCAAGCGCATGCCGTGCCTCCCCGGAGTTATGCTTGTGACTGCGTCTGCGTTCCTTGGGTCTGCGTCTGCCCCTCGGCCTGCGCCAGCGGCCGCCAGTCACGGAAGAAGGCCGAGCCGATCTCGGCTGCGAGCAGGATCAGGTCGCGCTGCACGCCGTCGAGGAAGGCGTGCAGCCCGGCCTCGATCAGGCTGTCCATGGAGCGCGCCAGCAGGCCTGCCCGCAGCTCCTCGACGCGTTCCAGCGCCGGCACCGTTCCACGCAAGCCATACGTCGCGCGCAGCTGCGAAAGCTGCCACTCCATTTGCGACACGCACATCAGCACGCTGCGCGGGAAGCATGGATCGGCGAGCAGGAACCTGACGACGTCGCGCGGCTGGTAGCCCGCCGGCGAGACGCGCCGGAACGCGTGATAGCCGGCGGCGGCACGCAGCATGCCGCCCCACTGCGTCAACGACGCGACGCGGCGCTCCTCCGCACTGGCCGGCATCAGCAGGTGGTACTGGATGTCGAGCAGCCGGGTCGTCTGGTCGGCCCGCTCGATCGCGCGGCCCAGGCCGTAGAACAGCCAGCCCTGGTCGCGGAAGAACGTGCCCTCGGTGATGCCCGTGTGCGACTGCACGCCCATCTTGATCTGGCTGCAGAGCCGCGAGAGGTGATCGCCGGACAGGCTGGTGGCCGGAATATGCATGAGGTCGCGGTGCAGCATGTTCAGCTGCATCCACATCTCGGTGCTGATCACCGGCCGCAGCGTGCGCGCATTGGTGCGCGCCGCCTCCATCGCCGCCGGCATACCGGTCGGGTTGTCATGGTCGAGCAGGTAGAACTGCTTCACCGCCGCCGACTCGCGCGCGTAGCCACGCTCGGCGAAACGCTCTTCGTCGGCGTTGATCCGGATCAGCGAATACCAGGACTCGAACGGCCGTGCAGGCATCTCGAAGGTCTGCGTGACGTCGATCAGCCGGGCGAGATTCTCGACGCGCTCCAGGTAGCGCCCCATCCAGAACAGGCCCTCGGCGTAGCGCGCGAGCAGCGGCAGGGCGGGCATCAGCCGCGCCACCCGGACGCGCCGTCCGACTCGTCGTCCTCCAGCACCCAGGTATCCTTCGAGCCGCCGCCCTGCGACGAGTTGACGATCAGGCTGCCCGCCTTCAACGCCACGCGCGTCAGGCCGCCCGGCAGCACCCACGTGTCCCTGCCCGTCACCGCGAAGGGCCGCAGATCGAGGTGACGCGGCCGCAACCCATCGTCGGTCAGCGTGGGCGCCACCGACAGCGACACCACCGGCTGGCTGATCCAGTTGGCGGGATCGGCGAGCAGCGCCGCTCGCGCCGCCTCCAGCTCGGCACGGGTTGCCCGCGGGCCGATCGTGATGCCGTAGCCGCCGCTCTCGCCGACCGGCTTGACCACCAGCCGCTCAAGGTTCGCCAGCGTGTAGGCCAGGCCTTCCTCTTCGCGGCAGATATGCGTCTCGACGTTCGCCAGCACCGCGTCCTCGTCAAGGTAGTAACGGATGATACGTGGCATGTAGGCGTAGATCGCCTTGTCGTCGGCGACCCCCGTGCCCACAGCATTGGCCAGCGTCACGTTGCCCTTCCGCCAGGCACCGATGAGCCCGGCGACGCCGAGCAGGCTGTCGGGGCGGAACACCGTCGGGTCGAGAAAGTCGTCGCCGATGCGGCGATAGATCGTGTGCACCGGCCAGGGCCCGCCGGTCGTGCGCACCCAAACCCGCTCGTCCTCGACGAACAGGTCCGCGCCTTCGACCAGCGGCACGCCCATCTCGCGCGCCAGGAACACATGCTCGAAATAGGCGGAGTTGTAGATGCCCGGCGACAGCAGCACGACCTGCGGGTCGTCCACGCCCTCCGGCGCGATCTCGCTCATCGCGGCACGCAGACGGCGGCCATAGTCGTCCACCGGACGCAGGCGGATGCCGTTCATCATGTCGGGGAAGGCGCGGAACATCAGCGCCCGGTTCTCGACGACATAGGACACGCCGGACGGCGTGCGGGCGTTGTCCTCCAGCACCCGGAAATCGCCGCGTTCGTCGCGCACGATGTCGATCCCGCAGACATGCACGTAGGTTCCGAAGCGCACCGGGAAGCCGACCATCTCCGGCCGGTAGTTCGCGTTCCCCAGCACCAGCTCCGCCGGAACGATGCCGTCCTTCAGGATGCGCTGCTCGTGGTAGACGTCATGCAGGAACGCATTGATCGCCGTGACGCGCTGGGTGACACCTGCCTCCAGCGTGCGCCATTCCGGGGCCGTGATGACGCGCGGCACGCAGTCGAACGGCAGAATGCGGTCGATCGCGGTCGCCTGCGAATAGACCGTGAAGGTGACGCCGAGGTTGATCAGGTCGGTCTCGGCCGCGTCGGCGCGGGTGCGCAGTTGATCCAGTCCGATCGCCCGTATGCGCGCGCGTATCCGCTCGATCGCGCCGCCGTCGCCCTCCCGGCCCGGTGTCAGCTCGCAGAAATACGGTCCGCAATCGTAACCGGCGAAAGGGTCGGGGCTGGTGGCCGTCATGCGGCGCTCCGTCAGGTAAGAAGGTAACCCTAAGCAGCAATAGTCCCCGCGCGCCAGCAGCGGGTTGCCCGCCCACGGTGCGGAGACGAGGCGCGCGCGGTTAGGGGGCGGTTAGCAAGGGCCGCGCCACATTACCGACGTTGTCGGGCGGCTGAACGGACGGTAAGACGTATCGCGGCCGCATCCGACCGCCCACGACGAAGGCGGATGCCTGCTCCCAGCATGTGCAGGGCAGGCGGGCCACACCGGAAGGCTAGAACAACATGGTTCGCAAATAGGTGTTGCAGATTAGCCGGATACCGGGTTTACCTCACGTCGAACATGAAGTCCGGCCGTGCCGGGCGCCGTCAACCAACGCTCCGGGAGTATCCATGCGCCTCGTTCCCAGCCGCCGCTCGATCGCCCGTCTGCTGACCGTCGGCGTCATCTTGGGTCAGCTCATGCCGTCCGCGTTCGCCCAGTGCGCCCGTCCCGCCGACAAGGCCGCCCTCGACATCGCCGGCCTGAAGAGCGAGCTGATGGTGATCGCGCTCGAATGCGATGTGCGCGACCGCTACAACGACTTCGTCGGCCGCTTCAAAAGCGAGCTGATGAACGAGGAACGCGGGCTCAACGCCTATTTCGCCCGCGCCTACGGACGCTCCGGCCGGGCGCAGCACGACGACTACATCACCAATCTTGCCAACGTGCAGTCCGAAAGCGGCATCAAGCGCGGCACGTTCTTCTGCAAGGAGAACGTCGGCCTGTTCGACCAGGTGCTGGCGCTACCGCCCGGCTCCGACCTGGCCAGCTTCGCCGCCAGCAAGCAGCTCGTGCAGCCGATCGACGTCGCTGTGTGCGACACCACTGCGCCGGAGCGGCGCACCCGCACGGCTTCCGCGTCGCACCACTGAGATCCTTGCCTGAACAGGACGGGCGCCCCTCGGGGGCGCCCGTTCGATTTGCGGCTGGTGAACGTCAGGCGGCGGCGAGCAGGTCGAATGCCGTCCGCGCCAGGGCCTGTACGCCCAGGCCGATGCACCGCTCGTCCGGCTGATACTCGGAGTTGTGCAGCTTGTCCGTGCGCCCCGGCGCGCCGGACCCGACCCGCAGATGGAAGGCCGGCACGCGGTTGGCCATCAGCGCGAAGTCCTCGCCGCCCAGACTCGGCGCGCCCTCGGCGATCGCGCCGTCGTCGAACTGGCGCGCGACCGACACCGAACAGCGGTCGACCAGCGAAAGGTCGTTCATCAGCGGCGGGACGCCACGGCGCAGATGCACCTCGCAGCGCACGCGCTGGCTCTGTTCGAGCGCCGAGCAATGGCGCCGCACCGCCGCCTCCACCGCCTCGCGAGTCTCCGGCCGCAGCGTGCGGATCGTGCCGCGCAGCGTGCAGCTGTCGGGGATGATGTTGTGCGTCTGGCCGCCGTTGATCGCGCCGACCGTCACCACCACCGGCGACATCGGCGGCAGCTCGCGCGAAACCACCGTCTGCAACTGGCCGACCAGCATCGCCGCGGCGACGATCGGGTCGATCGCCTGCTCGGGATGCGCGGCATGGCCCGACCTTCCATGCACCACGATGTCGAAGCGGTCGGCCGCGGCACAGCTCGCGCCGCGCACGTAGCCGAACGTGCCCACCGGCATGTCGGGGTAGTTGTGGAACCCGAGCGCGTAATCCACGCGCGGCGACTCCAGCACGCCGTCATCGATCATCGCGGCCATCCCGCCGAGCCCTTCCTCGGCCGGCTGGAAGACGAGCTTCACCGTGCCGCTCAGCTGCGGTGCGAGTTCCTTCAGCACCGATGCCACGCCGAGCAGCGTCGCCGTGTGCACGTCATGACCGCAGGCATGCATCAGGCCCCGGTTCGTGCTCTCGAACTCGAGGCCGGTTCTCTCCTCGATCGGCAACGCGTCCATGTCGGCGCGGATCGCCACCACCGGTCCCGGGCGCGCGCCCTCGATCAATCCGACGACGCCGGTGCGGCCCACGCCGGTCTGGTGCGGGATGCCGAGCCGGGCCAGCTCGTCGGCCACGACGCGGGACGTGCGCACCTCCTGGAAGCCGAGCTCCGGATGTGCGTGGATGTCGCGCCGCAGCGCGATCACATGCGGCTCGGCGCGCTCCGCAAGGACGCGGATCGCGGTCTGAGGGTCGTTCGGCAGGTTCATGCAAGTGTCTCCCCTGTACAGAATAAGCACGCGATGGGCCAGCCGGCAGACACGTTCTGGACAGCGCAGCCCCGCGCTGCCTATTACGGCCGGGTGTTCCATGCAGATTGCTTAATTCCAGGGCCATGAATCAGCGCGTCTTCCCCGTCATCCTTTCCGGCGGGTCCGGCACAAGGCTGTGGCCCGTATCCCGCGAAAGCTTCCCCAAGCAGCTCTGGCCGCTGATCTCGGAGCATTCGCTGCTGCAGGAAACGGTGCTGCGCGCCCGGGGTCCCGGCTTCGCGCCGCCGGTGATCGTCTGCAACCAGGAGCACCGGTTCCTGATCGCGGAGCAGATGCGCGCCGCCGGCATCGAAGGTGCGAGGATCGTGCTCGAGCCGGTGGGCCGCAACAGCGCGCCCGCCATCACCGCCGCGGCCCTTCTGGTCGCCGAGCAGGACCCCGACGCGATCCTGTGGATGATGGCGGCCGACAGCGCGATCAGCGACGTCGCCACGCTGCACACGCTGGTCGAGCGCGCAGTGGCCGGCGCCCGCGCCGGATGGATCGTCACGTTCGGCATGAAGCCGAAGACGCCGGAGATCGGCTACGGCTACATCGAGACCGGCGAGACGCTGGCCGACGCGCCCGGCGTGCTCCATCTCGCCCGCTTCATCGAAAAGCCCGACCGCGCCACCGCCGAGCGCTTCGTCGCATCCGGCACGCACTTGTGGAACTCGGGCATGTTCATCTTCTCGGCGTCCCTGCTGATCGCCGAGATGGAACAGTATGCGCCCGCCGTGGTCGCCGCCGTGCGGGAAGCGGTGGTCGCCCGGACGCAGGACCTCGATTTCATCCGTCTCGATCCCGCGGCGTTCGCGGCCAGCCCGAACATCAGCCTCGACTACGCCGTCGCCGAGCACACCAAACACGCCGCCGTCGTCCCGGCCGATCTCGGCTGGTCGGATGTCGGCAGCTGGGGCGCGTTGTGGGAGATCAGCCGCAAGGACGCGCGCGGCAACGTGATGGTGGGCGACGCATGGCTGGAGAACACCGACCGCTGCTTCGTGCGCAGCGACGGCATCCTCACCGCCGTCGTCGGCCTGCAGGACGTGGTGGTCGTCGTCACCGACGACGCCGTGCTGGTCATGCACCGCGACCACGCGCAGGAGATCAAGGGCGTGGTCGAGAAGCTGCGCGCAGCCGGGCGGCACGAGGCGGTCGCGCACAACCTCACCTACCGGCCTTGGGGCTCCTACGAATCCCTGATCCGCGGCGACCGCTTTCAGGTGAAGCGGATCAGCGTCAACCCCGGCCAACAGCTGTCGCTGCAGAAGCACTACCACCGCGCCGAACACTGGATCGTGGTGCGCGGCAGCGCGCTAGTCACGCGCGACGGCGAACAGACGCTCGTGCGCGAGAACGAAAGCATCTACCTGCCGCTCGGCTGCGTCCACCGGCTGGAAAATCCCGGCCGCATCCCGCTCGAGTTGATCGAGGTGCAGTCCGGCGCCTATCTCGGCGAGGACGACATCGTCCGCATCGAAGACAACTACGGACGCCAGTAGCGCCGGCCCGAAGAAAGGACACCACGCGAATCATGCCTACCGCTCTGATCACCGGCATCACCGGCCAGGACGGCGCCTATCTGGCGCAGTTCCTGCTGGGCAAGAACTACAGGGTGGTCGGCCTGATGCGGCGCTCCGCCTCGGCCGACGTGATCGGCGAGCGCCTGCGCTGGCTCGGCATCATCGACGACGTCGAGCTGGTCGAGGGCAATCTCACCGACCTGTCGTCGCTGATCCGCACGGTGCAGACCCACAAGCCGGACGAGGTCTATAATCTCGCCGCGCAAAGCTTCGTCGCGGCGTCGTGGCAGCAGCCTTTGCTGACCGGCAGCGTCACCGGTCTCGGCGCCGCGAACATGCTGGAGGCGCTACGCATCGCGCGGCCGGAGGCGCGCTTCTACCAGGCCTCGTCGTCGGAGATGTTCGGCAAGATCCAGGAGCCGGTGCAGACCGAGCGCACGCCGTTCTACCCGCGCAGCCCCTACGCGATCGCCAAGCTCTACGCGCACTGGATGACGGTCAACTATCGCGAAAGCTTCGGTCTGCACGCCTCGTCGGGCATCCTGTTCAACCACGAAAGCCCGCTGCGCGGGATCGAGTTCGTCACCCGCAAGGTCACCGACGGGGTTGCGCGCATCAAGCTCGGGCTGGCCCGCGAACTGCCGCTCGGCAACCTCGACGCCAGGCGCGACTGGGGCCACGCGCGCGACTATGTGCGCGCGATGTGGCTGATGCTGCAGCAGGCGCAGCCGGACGACTATGTCGTGGCCACGGGACGCAGCGTCAGCATCCGCGACATGGTGGCGATGGCATTCCGCCACGCCTGCCTGGACTGGCAGGACTTCGTGCGCACCCGAAGCGACCTCATCCGCCCTGCCGAGGTCGACGTGCTGCAGGGGGATGCGACGAAGGCGCGCAAGAAGCTCGGCTGGTCGGCCGGGACCTCGCTGGAGGTGATGATCGCCGAGATGGTGGACGCCGACCTTGCGCGCCACCGCGCGCGCATGGATGCCGGCTGAGGGCCGCCATGCGCGTCCTCGTCACGGGCGCGGCCGGCTTCGTCGGACGACACCTGCTTTCAGCACTCGCCGATACTCTCCCGCCGGCGAGCGTGATCGCCACCTCGCTCGGCGGGGAACGCGGCTTCGTTCCGCTCGACATCACCGATGCCGGTGCCACCGACGCGCTGATCGCGCAAGAGAAGCCCGACGCCTGCGTGCACCTCGCCGGGGTAACGGCGGTGCCGCTCGCGCGCCGCGACCCGGCGCAGGCATGGCGCGTCAATCTCGACGGCACGCTGCACATCGCGCGCGCGCTGCTGGCCCATGCGCCGCACGCTACGCTGCTGTTCGTCTCGTCGGCGGACATCTACGGCGGCCGCTTCCGCAGCGGCCTGCCGCTCGACGAAACCGCAGGACCCGAACCGCTGAACACCTACGCGGCCACCAAGGCGGCCGCCGACCTCGCGCTTGGCGCAATGGCGGCGGAGTTCGGCCTGCGCTCGATCCGCGTGCGCGCCTTCAACCACATCGGCCCCGGCCAGGCCCCCGACTTCGCGCTGCCCGCCTTCGCCCGCCAGATCGCGCTCATCGAGGCCGGCCAGCAACCGCCGGTCCTGCGCACCGGCGACCTGTCGCCCCGGCGCGACTTCCTGGATGTGCGCGACGTCTGCCGCGCCTACGCGCTCTGCCTGCAGCAGGCCGCGAACCTCGCCCCCGGTGCGGTGCTCAACCTCGCGTCGGGCACGTCCCGCCGCATGGGCGACGCCCTCGCCGCCCTGCTCGCCCTGGCGCGCACGCCGATCTCCGTCGAGCCCGACCCCGCGCTGATGCGGCCGAGCGACATCAAGGCGGCGCAGGGCGACGCGACGCTGGCGCGCAGGCTGCTCGGCTGGGAGCCTCGCATTCCCTGGGAACAGACGCTGTCCGACGTGCTGGACGACTGGCGCCGGCGCGTCGCCGCCGCTACCCCAGCGTCATGAGGGCGATCTTCGGTTTCACCTTCGAGGCGGCGCACTACCTGCCCGGAGTCGGCGTGCGCGACCCGTCCTACATGATGCACGGACACACCTATCGGGTGCAGCTCGAGGTCGAGGGGCCGATCGAGCCGCTCACCGGCTGGATCCTGATCCCGGAGGACGTCGACAAGGCGGTCGATCTGCTGCGGCTCGACCTCGACCACCATTGCCTCAACGACATCGACGACCTGCCGAATCCGACGCTCGAGCACGTGGCCCGCTGGATCTTCCGCCGCCTGCGCGAGCCGATCCCCGCCCTCGTCCGCGTTATCGTCCGCACCACCGAGCACCGCGGCGCTATCTGCGAGGCCGCCGACGCGGATGCGGAGATCGTACCGCCCGACTGATGCCACGCGCTTTGCCGCGCCGCTTTCGCGGCGAGCGCGGAGTTACGATGCGGATTGGACAAGGAAAAAGCCGAGAGAGCGTGAGCTCCCTCGGCCGAAGTGTATGCGCGGTGTCGGTAGGCCGCGCGGCTCCTCAAGTTCGAGCAGGACCTCAACCTGACCAGCAAGGCCGATTCTTGCAACTACAGGTTGCACAGAAATCGCCCGCCTCACGCGATCGTGATAACGCCCAGCTATCCGCCGCTCTCCCGCTCGTACCTCGCACGGGTCTCCGCGCTCGGCGGGTACAGGCCGGGGAGCGTCGCGCCCTTCTCCACCTCGCGCATGATCCAGGCCTCGAGCTTCTCCTGCACCGGGCCGTCGCGGGCGATGTCGGCGGCGAGCGCGGCCGGGATCACCACCGGGCCGTCGTCGTCCGCGACGATGATGTCGTCGGGGTAAACCGCCACTCCGCCGCAGCCGATCGGATCCTGCCAGCCGACGAAGGTCAGCCCCGCCACCGAAGGGGGCGCCGCGATCCCGCCCGCCCAGATCGGCAAGCCGGTCGCCCGCACGCC
>DATEQV010000459.1:0-15536 GCA_035272265.1 Acidisphaera sp.
GGCCTGAAGCCCGAGACGCAGCTTGCCGAACTGGCAGGCGCCGCGTTCCGTTTCGACACGGCAAGCCGGCAGTTCCTGCCGGCAGCCGACGGACGCTGCAGCGATTCGGTCTATGCCGCGGGCGACGGCTGCGCGATCGGCGGCGCGGACGCGGCGGAGGCAAGCGGTGCGCTCGCCGCCTATGCGGTCCTCGCCGACAGCGGCGCGGCGGTACCGGAGCGCGAACGCGCCGCCCTGCGCCGCCGGGTGGCCCGCCTGCGCCGGTTCCAGCGCGGCCTCGCCGACGCGTTCCGCTGGCCGGCACACTGGATCGCGGCAATGCCGGACGACACCGTGCTGTGCCGCTGCGATTGCGTCACCGTCGGCGAGATGCGTCGGGCCGTACGGCTCGAGCTCGGGCCCCGTGAGGTCAATCGCGGCAAGGCGATCACCCGCGTCGGTATGGGCCGCTGCGAGGGCCGCTTCTGCGGCTTGGCTGTCGCCGAACTCATCGCGGCCGAGTGCCGCGTGCCGCTCGAGGATGTCGGCCGGCTGCGCGCGCAGGCGCCGGTCAAGCCTCTCTCGCTCGCCATGGTGGGCGAGGCATGACGATCCGCACCACGGTCGCCGTGATCGGCGGCGGGCTGATGGGAAGCTGGACGGCGTTCTTCCTGCGCCGCCGCGGCATCGCGGTGATGCTGATCGAGAAGGGAGCGGTCGGCGCGCAATCGAGCGGCGTGAACTTCGGCAACATCCGCCTGCAGGGCCGGCACAAGAATCAATACAAGCTCGCCCTGCGTTCCCACGCGTTGTGGGAGCAGGCCGAGACGATGGTCGGCGAGGGCTGCGAATTCGAGCAGACCGGGCATCTCTACATCGCCTTCGGCCCGAAGCAGGACGAGCAATTGCGGATCATCGTGGACGAGGCGCAGGCGGCTTGCGTCGACTCGCAGCTGCTCGGTCCGAACGAGGTCCGGGCCCGCTTCCCGTGGCTGAGCCCGACCGTCACCTCGGCATCCTGGTCGGCACGCGATGCCACTGCCAATCCCCGCCTCGCGACGCCGGCTGTCGCGCGTGCGGCACGCGCGCTCGGTGCCGTCACGATGGAAAACACGAAGATCGCGGCGCTCGAACCGCACGCCACGGGTTTCCGGCTGCGGACCGACGATGGCGTGGTCATCGACTGCGACTGGGTCGTCAACGTCGCCGGCGCGTGGGGCGCGGATATCGCGGCCATGCTGGGCGAACCGGTTCCGCTGTTCGCCGCGGGCCCGCCGCAATTCGTAACCGAGCCGCTGCCCCGCTTCATCCTGCCGTCGGTGCAGGCCGTGGACGACAGCGTCATCCTGCGCCAGGTCGCGCGCGGCAACGTGGTCTTCGCCGGCTATCCGCGCGGCCCATCGGACCCGGTGAGCAACCGCGCACACGTGCAGCCGGAGAAGACGCTCGCCGGCCTGCGCAACATGGTTCGCGCAGTGCCGGCGCTCGCGTCGGCGCACATCATCCGCGTCTGGTCCGGGATCGAGGGCTATCTGCCGGACATGCTGCCGATCATCGGGCCGAGTGCCACAACGCCGCGCGTGCTGCACGCCTTCGGCTTCTGCGGCCACGGCTTCCAGCTCGGTCCCGGCGTCGGCGCGGTGCTGGCCGAGCTGATCGCGGACGGCGCGACGCCAACGCCGATCGACGCCTTCGCGATCACCCGTTTCCGCGACGCGCAGGTGACCGCCAGCAGCAAGCTCGCCGCCGAGTTCGACCCCGCCCTTGTCGGCCGCGCCTAATGCGCTGCCCGATGCGCCATCCGGTCGAAGCAATCGTCACCGTCCGGCGGCAGGGCGTGTTTCATGATGCGCTGGCTCGGCGTGCGCTCGAACGCGTCGACGACGGCGAGGTATCGCGGGTTCTGATACGGCGCGAGCCGCTGACTGAGCCAAGCGGACAGCTCGGGCAGATCGACGCGATGACCGTTCCTGGCCGTCACGAACAGCTTGATGTCCTGCTCGCCGATCTCGGCCGCCACGCCGATCATGGCGCAGTCTTCGACGGCCGGATGCTGGGCTGCGACGTGCTCCACCTCCCAGGCGGAGACATTCTCGCCCTTCACCCGAACCGAGTCCGTGATGCGGCCGTGGAAGAACAGGTTGCCGTCCGCGTCCCACGAACCGAGGTCGCCCGTGTGCAGCGCGCCGTCGCGCAGCGCCTTGGCCGTCGCCTCCGGATTGCGGAAATACCCGGGCGTGATGGCGCGCGGATCGCTTGGTCGCACGACGATCTCGCCCCGCTCGCCGGGTGCGACGGTGCATGCAACCGCGTCCAGCAGGTCGACCGTGAACCACGGCACCGGGCGTCCGACCGAGCCGATCACGCCGGTGCCGTTGTAGGTCGTGAAGCTGGAGGCCTCGGTCATGCCGTAGCACTCCCTCACCTCCACCCCGAAGCGATCCTGCACCGCTCGCCACACCTCGGCAGGGCAGCCGCCGCCCCAGGCGATCCGCACGCCATGCGCGCGGTCGAAAGGCGACGGCTTCTGCCGCAGCAGGATCTGCAGGATGCCGCCCAGGAAGTGGATGTGCGTCGCGCCCGCCGCGCGCGCGTCGGTCCAGAACCGGCTGGCGCTGAACCGCGATACCATGTGCAGAACCACCCGCCGCAGCATCGGCAGAAGCATCATTTGCGAGCCGCCGATGTGATACAGCCGCTCCCACATATACAGCACGTCGCCATCCCGCGCGCCCGACACCAGCAGCGCGCCTTCGCCGGCCAGGCGCAGCATGCGGTGCGTCATCTGCACGCCCTTCGGCGGCCCGGTCGTGCCGGACGTGTAGATGATCGCGAACAGATCCGTCGCGGCCGGCAGTGCCTCGCGGAATGCGGCGGAGCCCGAGTCCGCCGCCGTCGCCAACGCGGCCTCATCGGCGATCACCACGCCCTCGAGGCTCGCGCCGCAACCGCGCACCAGCGGCAGCAGGTCCTCGCGCGCGATGACGGCGCGAGGTTCGGCGTGGTCAAGGATGTAACGCAGCCCGTCCGCCCGCAGCTGCACATTCAGCGGCACCCAGGCCAAACCGGACTTCGCCAGCGCCAGCAGCAACGCCACCGCGACCGGGCTGTTGTCGAGCATCACCGCCACACGGTCGCCACGCACCACGCCCAGCCGACGCAGCTCGACCGCCAGCCGGGCCGAGCGTGCGTGCAGCGTGGCGAAGGTCAGTCGCTCGCCTTCGAAGCACGCAAAGACGCGGTCCGGCTCGGTCTCGGCAAGATGCACGAATCGCCGGATGAACCCGTCATCGCTGCCGGGAGGGTTGACCGGTGAGTCGGTCACGAGGCGTAGCTCGGCTCCTGCTCGTCCAGCAGATTGATCACTTCCTGCATGTGGAGATCGGCGTTGATCGAAAACTGCGCGAACTGGTCGTGCGTCGTTTGCGCCATCTCATCGGACATGACGTTCAGCGTCTGGCCGGTCTGCATCGCCAGCACCTGCACCTGGCAGGCGCGCTCGAGGTAATAGAAGTCGTCGAAGGTCTGCGCGATCGTCTCGCCCACCACGACGACGCCGTGATTGGCCAGGAACAGCACGCGCTTGCCGCCCATGGCGTCCGCCATGCGCTCGCCCTCGGTCGTGGCGTCGGCGATGCCGTTGAAGTGGTCGTCATAGGCGATGTCGCCGAAGAAGCGCGCCGAGTTCTGGTGCACCATCAACAGCCGTCCGCCGCGGATCGCTGTCAGCGCCGTCGAGTACGGCGCATGCAGGTGCATCACCACCTTCGCCCTAGGGTGGCGCAGGTGGATGCTTGTGTGGATCGTGAACCCCGTCGTCGGGGGCCGGCCCGTGCCTTCGAGCGTGCCCCCATGCTCGTCGATGACCAGCAGGCTGCTCGCGGTGATGCGGGCGAAGTGCGTGCCCTTCGGGTTGATCAGGAACCGGCGGCCCGGAAGCATCACCGAGAGGTGGTTGCAAACGCCCTCGTGCATGTCGAGCCGCGCCGCCATGCGGAAGGCCGCGGCGAGTTCCTGTCTTGCGGTTTGCGTCTCCGCGTCGTTGCTCGGGTAATCGGCCACGTTGCCTCCTGTTCAGCTCGCAGCGCTGCGCCGGCGCAGGATTTCGGCGCTGATGATGAAGACGGTGACGAACACCAGGACCACCGTGGAGACGGCAGCGAGCGTCGGGTTCACCTGGAGCAGCAGGTCGTCCCAGATCCGCCGCGGCAGCGTCGCCGTGCCGCCGCCGGTGATGAACAGCGCGATCGTCAGCTCGTCGAACGAGGTGATGAAGGCGAACAGGAAACCGGCGATCAGCCCGCCCTTGATCTGCGGCAAGGTGATGTGGACCAGCGTGCGCCAGCGGCTGGC
Source organism: Acidisphaera sp. (assembly GCA_035272265.1). Taxonomy (GTDB): domain Bacteria; phylum Pseudomonadota; class Alphaproteobacteria; order Acetobacterales; family Acetobacteraceae; genus Acidisphaera. The sequence goes on from DATEQV010000459.1 coordinate 4,333, forward strand.
CCCCATGCTCCACGCCGCCTGATCGAGCCGCTCATCGTACGTCTTCAGCACCGCCATCACGGTGATCACCACGTACGGAACGGCGAGGATGGTGTGGCCGATGACGAGGCCGAGGATGGTGCCGACCAGCCCGATGCGCGCGTACAGGTAGAACAGCCCGACCGCGATGATGATGCGCGGCAGCACGAGCGGCGCGAGAATGACCGCAAGCAGCAGCCCGCGCGCCGGCACACGCTGGCGCACGAGCACGAACGCCGCCGCCGTCCCGAGCAGTGTGGCGGAAACCCCGGTCAGCACTGCCGTGATAAACGACCGCACCGTGGCTGCGACCCAATCCGGCGAACTGAAGAACAAATCGTACCAGCGAAGCGAAAAGCCCTTGGGCGGGAACTCGATGAACGTGCCGCTGGTGAACGACACCGGGATGACGAACAGCGACGGCAGCACCAGGAACGCGATCACGCAGCCGCAGACCGTACCCAGCACCGCCCTGCCGACGGCGCGACCCGGCCGCGACGGGTCCGATCGCGCCGCGAGGTCCCAGATCGCGCCCGCTGCGTCGCACAGCGTCCCGAGCGCGCCGGTCATCCAGGCGCCGACGCGAGCGGAGGCGCGGGCCATCGGTCCCGGCCGCCTCGCCGTTCGCTCCGACGCCGCGCCCCCCGACAGGCTCGAAAGCCCGACCAGCCGGTCGTACAGCACGAAGATCACGGTAGACGCCGCCAGCAGCAGCACCGCGAGCGCGCTGGCGAAACGCCAATCCATCACTTCCTGGATGATCGAGATGATCACCTGCGAGATCATCGTCTGCTGACGCCCGCCGAGCAGCGCCGGCGTGATGAAGAAGCCGAGCGAGCTGACGAACACCAGCAACCCGGCCGACGCCACGCCCGGCAGCGAGAGCCGGAAGAAGATGCGCCAGAACGCGTTGCCCGCGCCGGCGCCCAGCGTGCGCGCGGCGGCGACCAGCGTGCGGTCCACCCGCTGCATGACCGCGAGCATCGCGACGACGCCGAGCGGCATCATCGCATGCACCATGCCGATCATCACGCCCGTCATGTTGAAGATCAGCGACACCGGCGCGTCGACCACGCCAAGCGCCAGCAGCAGCTTGTTGACCGCCCCGTTGCGGCCCAGCAGGATCATCCAGGCGAAGGTGCGCACCAGGAAGCTGGTCCAGAACGGCATCAGGACGAGCAGCGTCAGCCAGTCCCGCGTGCGCGGCCGGGCGGTCGCCAGCAGGTAGGCGACGGGATAGCCGGCCAGCAGCGAGAACACCGTCGTCCAGGCGCTGATCTTCAACGTGATCCCGAGCGTGCGGGCGTAAACCGGCGTGGTCAGCGCGCGGCTGAAGTTGGCGAGCGTGAAGCTTCCCGCCTGGTCCACCAGGCTGAGCCACAGGATCTGCAGCACCGGGTAGAGGAAGAACGCGGCGGTGAAGAGCAGCAGCGGGAACAGCGGCCACGCGCGCAGCACGCGCGCCCGCGGCAAGGGCGCCCTGCCCCAGCCCGGCGCAGCGTCGGCGGCGAGGCTCGCGCCGCTCAATGCAGCTCCGTGTGCGGCAGAACCACCGTGTGCTCGCGGCTCCAGCCGAGCCGAACCGATGCCCCGAGCGCCGGCGCCGGACGGCCGCGGTCGGTGAACTGCTTGACGGCGAGCGTCAGTTCGCCGGGGATCGTCACGTAATGCCGATAGACGCCGCCGCCGAATACCGTTTCGGTCAGCGTACCTTCCGCCGTGTTGTCCGCCTCCTGTCCGGGGTGCAGCAGGCGCAGGTTCTCCGGCCGCAGCACGAGCTTCACGGGATGCCCCGCCTCGATGCCCGGCCCGATCGACGCACGCACCTCCAGCCCGCCGGCGGCATGCAGCACGCCCGCCTCGCCGCAAGCCGCGACGGTACCCGCGATGATGTTGGACTCACCCACGAAGTCGGCGACGAAGGCGGTGCGCGGGCGGAAATACAGGTCCTCCGGCGTGCCGATCTGCTCGATGCGCCCGTCGCGCATCAGGCAGATGCGGTCCGACATCGCCAGCGCCTCCTCCTGATCGTGCGTCACGTACAGCACGGTGATGCCGAGGCGCCGGTGCAGGTGCTTGATCTCCAGCTGCATGCGGTCGCGCAACTGCCGGTCGAGCGCGCCCAGCGGCTCGTCCATCAGGATGATCGACGGGCGGTAGACCATGCACCGCGCGAGCGCGATCCGCTGCTGCTGGCCGCCCGACAGCTCCGTCGGCATGCGCTCCGCGACATGCGGAAGCTGCACCATCTCCAGCACGCGCCGAACTTCGGCGGCGATCGCGACAGATGCCACCCGGCGCATGCGCAGCGGGAAGGCGATGTTCTCGCCGATCGTCAGATGCGGGAACAGCGCGTAGTTCTGGAACACCATGCCGATGTCGCGCTTGTTCGGCGGCGCGTAGGTGGACAGCCTTCCGTCGATCCAGACCTCACCCGACGTCGGCTGGGTCAGACCGGCCACGATCATCAGCAGCGTGCTCTTGCCCGAGCCCGAAGGGCCGAGAAGCGTCAGGAACTCGCCCTCGGCCATGTCGAGCGTCGCATCGGCCAGCGCCGTGACCGGACCGTAGGATTTGCCGACGCCGCGCAGAGCCAGCTTGGCGGCGATGGCCGGCGTCATTTAGGCGAGCAGCCACGCGTTGAAGCGCTCGAGCATCTTCCCCTTGTTCTGCGCCCACCATTGGTTGTTCGACTGCAGCATCAGCTTCAAATTGCCCGGCGCGGTCGGCAGCAGCTTCGCCCGCTCGGCGGGGATGTATTTGTAGGCGTTCGGGTTCGTCGGCCCGTATGCGAGCTTGGAGACGAAATCCGCCTGCCGCTTGGCATTGGCGCAGAAGGTGATGAACCGCTCTGCCATCGCCGCGTGCGGATCGCCCTTTGGCACCACCCAACCCTCGAGCGCATAGATGCCCTGATCCCAGGCGATCGCCACCGGCCCGCCCGCCTCGATCACCACCTGCGCGCGCGCGTTCCAGGTCGGCAGCAGGTCGACCTCGCCGCTCTGCAGCATCTGCGTGGTCTGCGCGCCGCCGGTCCACCACACGTCGACATGCTGCTTGATCTGATCGAGCTTCTTGAACGCGCGGTCGACGTCGATCGGATAGACCTTGTCGATCGGCACGCCGTCGGCCAACACCGCCGCCTCGAGCATATCGATCGGATGCTTGTGCATCGCGCGCCGGCCGGGGAAGCGCTGCACGTCCCAGAAATCCGCCCAGTTCTGCGGCCCGTTCTTGCCGAACTTGTCGGTGCGCCAGGCGATGATCGTCGAGTACACATCCTGCCCCATCCAGTCGGGCCGGCGCGCCTGCGGCATGATCTCCGCCATGTCGGCGTTGTTCCAGTCGAGCGGCTCGAGCAGTCCCTGCGGTGCAAGCTCCGTCTGGTCCGCATCGGTCGCGATCACCGCATCCCAGGTGTAGGACTTGGTATCGACGTTCGCCTTGATCTCGACCGTCGGATAGTGCTCGCGCGCGACGTGGTTGATGGTGACGTCCGCCTCTTTCGCGAAGGGCTGCACGAAGGCGGCGTCGCAGGCCGGCGTCCATGCCCCGCCCGGATCCGCCACGGTGATCGTTTCCTTCGCAAAGGCTCGGCGGGGTGCCTCGGCGATCAGGGCAGCAAGCGACGCCACCCCGGCCAGCGCGCCGCGCCGGCCGATCGCGTAGCGGGACGGATCACGGATGGACGCTGGATCGATCATCGCTCGGTCTCCCCCTCAGGTGTTGGCAATTTCTCGTTGCGCGCGCTTGCGGGCCGCGCGTTCGGCCAGGAACTTCTCCATCATGCGGGCCGGCTCGCCGGTCGCGTAGGCCTCGCGCTGCGTGCGGATCCCGGCCTGGATGCACTCACGGAAGCTGGCCTCCGTCACTTCGCGGAACCGCGCCTTGTTCAGGCGCATCGCCACCGGTGCCTTTTCCGCCAGCTCATGCGCGAGCGCCATCGCCGTGGGCATGACCTCATCGCGCGGCACCAGGCGGTTGATCAGGCCGATCGCGTGGCATTCGGCCGCGTCCATCATGCGCCCGGTCAGCGTCAGGTCGATGGTGCGCGCGAGCCCGAGCATCTCCTTCATGATCCACGGGCCGGTCACGCTGGCGATCCCGGCATTGATCTCCGGCTGGCCCATGGTGACCCCGTCGTGCCCGACGCGGATGTCGCCCAGCAGCGCCACCTGGAACGCCGATCCGGCGGCAAGACCGTTCAGCGCGACGATCAGCGGCTTCGACAACGAGCGGATGCGGTCATACAGCCGCTCCCATTCGCCCATCCACAGCTCGGCGCGGTCCGGATCGAACGTCTTCGTCTCGTTCAGGTCCTGCCCGGCGCCGAACGCGCGCTCGCCCGCGCCGGTGAGCACGATCGCGCGCACCGCCGCATCCGCCTCCACCGCGTCGAGGCTCGCGAGCAGCATCTCGCGCATCGGCGTGTGCCACGCGTTCAGGATCTCCGGCCGGTTGAGCGTGATGACGGCGACGCGACCCTCCGTGCGGGTCAGGACGAAAGGCTGCATCGGACTCTCTCCCAGGCCTGTGCGCCACGTATCGCAATGCAATACAGCGTATTGCAACGGTGCCGTGCTCCGGGCATCCTTGTCAACGATGACCCGGCTCGGGCTGCCTGCAAACGAAACCACCGCCGTGCGAGCGCCGCGCGGCGATCCGCTGTTCGTGCGCTCCATCGAGAAGGCCTTTCGCGTGCTGTCTGCCTTCGGCGCCGGCCGGCCCAGCTTGTCCTTGAGCCAGGTCGCCGAAGCGGCCGAGCTCGACAAGAGTTCCGCCCAGCGTTTCACCCACACGCTCGAACGCCTTGGTTACCTGCGCAAGGATCCAGACTCCCGGCGGTTCGAGTTGACGACAAGGGCGCTCGACCTCGGCTACCACTACATGCGAGCGAGCCCGATCCTGGACCGCGCGACGCCCTACCTGCTCGACCTCAGCCGCAGCACCGAGGAGGCCGTGAGTCTCACCGTGCTCGACGACACCGAAATCGTCTACGTCGCACGCTTCATGAGCCGACGGATGGTCAGCAGCAACGTCATCGTCGGCACGAGGCTGCCGGCGTATTGCACGGCGCCGGGCCGCGCCATGCTCGCCTGCCTGCCGCAGAGTCGTGCCCGCGCCATCCTCGCCGCCTCCGACCGCAAGCCGCACACCGACCATACGACCTGGGGCGTGCCGGATTTGCTCGCCAGCCTGACCGAAGCCGCGATGCGCGGCTACGCCATCGCCGTCGAGGAGATCTTTCCCGACGACGTCTCTCTCGGCGCGGCCATCACCGGCGCCCGCGGCGAGCCGGTGGGCGCCGTCAGCCTGTCCGTCTCGCGCCTGCATGCGTCACCCGAGGAGGCGGAATCGCGCTTCGCTCCGATGCTCCGCGCTGCTGCAAGATCGATGTCGTTTCACGTGCTGCCAGGGGGACCGGGATGAGCGAACCGGCCGACATCCTGCTGCTGGGCAGCGGGCCCTTCGCCGCCCGCATCGCCTTCGATCTCGCCGCCACCGCACGCCAGCCGACACGCGTGATCGTCGCCGCCCGCAATCCGGCACGGCTCGACTGGGTGCGCACCGCCGCACGTGCGCGGGCGGCGCTGTTCGAAACGCCCGCGAGATTCGAGACGACCACGGTCGACCTGCTCGACGACGGCGAGGCCGCGGCGCTGCTGGCACGCGTCCGCCCGCGCGTGGTCGTGCAGGCCGCGTCAGCCCAGCCCGGCTCCGTCATCGCCGGGCGGCCAACCAGCTGGACCCGTCTGGTCGCAGAGGGCGGCCTGAGCGCAACCGCCGTTTTCCAGGCGCTCGTCACGTGCACCGTCGCGGCCGCGGTGCGTGACGCGCACCCGACCCCGCATCTGGTGAACTGCTGCTTCCCCGACGTGGTGAACGGCCTGGTCGCCGCCAGCGGTCTCCCGGTGCTCTGCGGCGCGGGCAATATCGGCATTCTCTCCAACGCCTTCGCCGGTGACGTGCAGGCCGCCGGGCAGACGGGAGAGCTGCGGATGCTCGCCCACTACCAGCAGCTCGGCGTCTGGCGCGCCGGCCCTGCCGAGCGCGGCGGTCCACCGCCGAGGCTTTGGCTGGACGAACGCGAGCTACCGGACGTGTTCACCCGCTTCGCCGCCGTTCGGCTCACGCCCGAACCCGCGATCGACATCTCCGGCGCGTCCGCCGTGCCGCTCGCGCTCGCGCTCGCGCATGGCCGGACGTGGCGCGGCCATGTTCCCGGCCCGCACGGACTGCCCGGCGGCTATCCTGTGGGCTGGGACGGCGAGACCCTGCATCTCGATCTGCCGCCGGGCCTGACGAAGCAGTCAGCCGTCGCGTGGAACGCGCAGTTCGAAGCGGAGAACGGCCTCGTGATCGAGGGTGCTCGCGCACGATACACCGGCCGCCTCCACGAGGCGCTACGCCGGGTCAGTCCGTCGCTCGCCGCCGGTTTCGCTCTCGACGACCTGCGCGACGTGCACGCCGAAATGCAGACGCTGCGCGCGCAGCTGGACCAAGGCTGATCCTCGCTCTCGGGCGTGTTCATTGTTGCGTCTTCGCCAAGGTAGCGCCTGTTCGTCGTCCTCCGCTCAGTCGACCCAGTCGAACGACCGCTGCACGGCCTTCTTCCAGGACCGGTAGTACCGGTCGCGCTTGTCGGCGCTCAGTGACGGCTTCCAGGTCTTGTCGACGCCCCAGTTCGCACGCAGATCATCGACGTTGCTCCAGTACCCGGTCGCCATGCCGGCGGCATAGGCGGCACCCAGCGCGGTCGTCTCCGTCACCTTCGGACGCACCACCGGCACATCGAGGATGTCGGCCTGGAACTGCATCAGAAGCTCGTTCGCCACCATGCCGCCATCGGTCTTAAGGCTGGTCAGCTTGATGCCGCTGTCCGCCTCCATCGCGTCGACCACGTCGCGGGTCTGGTACGCCGTCGCCTCCAGCGCGGCGCGCGCGAGGTGCGCCCGCGTGGCGAAGCGCGTCAGCCCGGCGATCACGCCGCGCGCGCTTTCCTTCCAGTACGGCGCATACAGGCCGGAAAAGGCGGGCACGATATAGACGTCGCCGTTGTCGGGCACGCTGCGAGCCAGCGGTTCGATCTGGGCGGCGACGTCGAACAGCTTGAGGTTGTCGCGCAGCCACTGCACCAGCGCGCCAGTGATCGCGATCGCCCCTTCCAGCGCGTAACGCGGCTTCTCGCCTTCGAGCTGATAGGCGAGCGTGGTCAGCAAGCCGGCCTTCGACTGCACCGGCTCGGTACCGGTGTTCATCAGCAGGAAGCACCCGGTGCCGTAGGTGTTCTTGGCTTCGCCGGGCGAGAAGCAGGTCTGCCCGACCAAGGCCGCCTGCTGGTCGCCGAGCATGCCGGCAAGCTTCGCGCCGTGCAGCGCCGCCATCGCGATCTCGCCACAGACCGTCGACGACGGCAGGATCCTCGGCAGGCACGCGCGCGGAATGTCGAACGCGCGCAGCATGTCCTCGTCCCAGTCGCAGGTGTCCAGATTCATCAGCATCGTGCGGCTGGCATTGGTCACGTCGGTCACGTGGCGGCCGCCATGCGTGCCGCCGGTCAGGTTCCAGGCGAGCCAGCTGTCGATCGTGCCGAACAGCGCCCGACCATCGGCAGCCTTGGCACGCGCGTCGGACACGTGGCTCAGCAGCCAGTGCAGCTTGAGGCCGGAGAAGTAGCTGGCAAGCGGCAGCCCCGTCTTGGCGCGGAACCGGTCCTGGCCGCCGTCCTTCGAGAACTGAGCCACGAGCTGATCGACACGGGTGTCCTGCCACACGAGCGCATTGTGCAGCGGCTTGCCGGTCGCGCGGTCCCACAGCACCGTGGTCTCGCGCTGGTTGGTGATGCCGACTCCGGCGAGATCCGCGGCCGACAGGTCGGCCCGCGCGAGCGCTCCGCCAATCACCTCGTTGGTGTTGTCGAGGATCTCGGTCGGATCGTGCTCGACCCAGCCCGGCCTGGGGTAGATCTGCCTGTGCTCCTTCTGCGCGACCGAGACGATGTTTCCGCTCTTGTCGAAGACGATGAAGCGCGAGCTGGTGGTGCCCTGGTCGATGGCGCCGACATATTCGTTCATGGTGACGTTCGTTCCCCGGAAGCGCTCGTTCTTAGGGCGTGAGAGCCGCGTGGCCTTTCCTTTCGAGATGATCGGCCAGACGGGACGCGGTCGCCGGCCGCACGTGCAGCCCGAGCTTGGACCGGCGCCACAGCACGTCCTCGGGCGTTCGCGCCCACTCGGCAGCGACGAGATAATCAACTTCGGCTTCTGTCAGTCCGCCGCCGAGGTCGGCTCCCATGTCGGGGCCCGCAAACCGCTCCGCGCGCGTCCCGTACGCGCGTACGAGACGGCGCGCGGTATCCAACGCGAGTGCGGGATGGCGTGCGCAGAACTCGCGCAGATAGACGTCGAAGTCCGCGAAATCCCCGCCGGGTAACGGCTTGGTCGCAGTCCATGACGGCCCGACCGGCCGGCCGAGCGCAGGCAACAGCTTCTCCAGCGCCTGTTCGGCGAGGCGGCGATACGTCGTGATCTTCCCGCCGTACACCGACAGCAGCGGCGGGGTGCCGGGGGCACGCTCAAGATCGAGCACGTAGTCCCGCGTCACCGCCTTTGCGTCGGATGCCTGGTCGTCGAACAGCGGACGGACACCGGAATACGACCAGATGACATCGGCCGGCGAGATCGGACGACGGAGATAGCGGTTGACGCTGTCGCACAGATAGGCGGTTTCCTCGGCGGAGATGCCGACCACCCCGGGATCGCCATCGAACGGAATGTCGGTGGTGCCGACCAGCGAAAAGTCGTGCTCGTAGGGAATGACGAAGTCGATGCGCCCGTCCGGGTTCTGCAGGATGAAGGCGAAATCGCCGTCATGCAGACGCGGGACCACGATGTGGCTGCCCTTGACCAGTCGCACGCTCTTCCCCGAGTTGCGGCCGAGCTGTGTGCGCAGCACCTGCTCCACCCAGGGTCCGGCGGCATTGACCAGCGCACGCGCGGCAATCGGCCCGGCTTCGGTCTCGGCCCGCCACAGCCCTCCGTCGGCACGCGCAGAGAGCAGTTTCGTGCGCGTGCGGATGCTCGCACCCCGCTCGGCGGCATCCATCGCGTTCAACACGACGAGACGCGCGTCCTGCACCCAGCAATCGGCATAGGTGAAGCCGCGCCGGAACTCCGGCCGCAGCACCTGGCCGGCCGGATGGGTGGCGAACGACACGCCGCGCGAAGCCGGCAGGCGCTTGCGGGGACCGAGATGGTCATACAGGAACAGCCCGGCGCGGATCATCCAGGCCGGACGCAGATGGGGCTCGTGCGGTAAGACGAATTCCAACGGCCAGATGATGTGCGGGGCGATGGCGAGCAGGCGCTCGCGCTCGATCAGCGCCTCGCGGACCAGCCGGAACTCGTAATATTCGAGGTAGCGCAGCCCGCCATGGATCAGCTTGGTGCTGGCCGAGGAGGTATGCGCGGCAAGGTCGTGCTGCTCGACAAGCGCCACCGACAGGCCCCTGCCTGCGGCGTCCCGGGCGATACCCGCGCCATTGACGCCTCCGCCCACGATGAGGAGGTCGACCGGCTGCGCCTGCTCGGAATCGAACATCGCCGCTCTGCCTTGCCCTTCCGCACGCCCTCTCGGGGACTGTTCGTGCAAGCCCTATTTGGGCCGAGACATGTCAGGCACGCAATCGCGACGCCGATGACCACCTGCAGCGACGGCGCCGTCATCGACACCCCGATGAACGCGCTCCCGAATCGGACGCTAGAATTCTTCCCAGTCGTCCGGCGTCTGCGTCGCGCGCGCGGGCTGTTGTCCGGGACGGGCCGCGTTGGCGACGGCGCGGGCGGGCCGCGAGGCGGGGCGGCTGTTGTATCGGCCGATCATGTCCTTCAGCGATGCGTCGCGGCCGTTGACCGTCGAAGCCCTGGCCTGCGGCACCGGCGCGGGAACGCCACCTTGTGCCGTCTTGATCGAGGTTGCAGGGACCGCGCCGACCTTGAAGCGGGCGATGATGCCCGCCAGCGCCTCGCTCTCGCGCGCCAGCGCCTGGGTGGTCGCGTTGGCTTGCTCGGCCATCGCCGCATTCTGCTGCGTCATCTGGTCCATCTGGCCGATGGCGGTGTTGATCTCGCCGACACCCAGGGCCTGCTCGCGCGCAGAAGCGGCGATGCTGACGATCGCGGAATTGATCTCGGCAATCTGCCCGGCGATCCGGTGCAGCGCCGTGCCGGCGCGGCCGACCAGCTCCACACCGGCCGCGACCTGATCGGACGAAGACACGATCAGGCGCTTGATCTCCTTGGCCGCCTCGGCCGAGCGCTGCGCGAGCGCGCGTACTTCCGCGGCGACGACGGCGAACCCGCGCCCCGCTTCGCCCGCGCGCGCCGCCTCGACCCCGGCGTTCAGGGCGAGCAGGTTGGTCTGGAAGGCGATCTCGTCGATCATGCTGGTGATGCTGGCGATCTGCTTCGACGACGCCTCGATCCCGCTCATCGCCGTCACTGCCTGGCCGACGACGTCGCCGGATTCTTCCGCCTGCGCCTTCGTCGCCTCGACCGTCTGCCGCGCCAGCTCTGCACCCTCGGCAGTCTTGTGCACGGTCGACGTGACCTGGCCGAGCGCCGAGGCTGTCTGCTGCAGGTTGGCGGCCTGCTCCTCGGTGCGTTGAGACAGATTGTCCGCGGCAGCGCGGATCTCGCGCATGCCTTCGTCCATCGCATGGCCGGAGCCCGCCACCTGCTGCAACACGCTCTGCAAGGCATCCAGCGCACCGTTGAAGTCGCGTGCCAGCCGGTCGAACGGCGGTGGAAAGTCCTGCGCGATGCGCTGCTGCAAGTCGCCGCCGGACAGGCGGGCCAGCGCGGCTTCCAGCGCGGCGACCGCACGCACGCGATCGGTGACGTCGGTTACGAACGTCATGATGCTGGCCACAAGGCCACCAGGACCGGTGACCGCGTTGTAGGACTCCGCAAGCCAGATCTCCCGTCCGCCCTTGCCGACGCGAGCAACCTCGGCGACGAAATGCTCGCCGCCGCGCAGCCGGGCCCAGAAGTTTCGGTACTCCGCGGAAGCAGCGACATCGGGCGTGACAAGAATGCTGTGGTGCCGGCCGACCAGCTCCTGCCGCGTATAGCCTACGGTGCGAAGAAAGCTCTCGTTCGCGTGGACGATCTCGCCATCGGCGGTGA
>DATEQV010000460.1:0-10293 GCA_035272265.1 Acidisphaera sp.
GCCAGCCACGTCTCTGCCTCTTCGTCCTCGGGTGCGGCGCCGTTCGGCAGGACCATGGCGACGGTGAGCGGAAACTGCCGCCCGGCGGCGTCCACGCTCGGCATCCACAGGCCGATGACCCGCTCCGCCCCGCACTGGCCGGGCGGCAGCGAGAACCGCCAGACCGGCGCCTCCATCCAGCACGCGTTCCACGCCTCGCCGAGGATATCACGGGCGCCGGGCAGCACGCCCTGCAGCCATGTGTCCCAGGCGGTCACGAAACCGGCCGGAAGACCGGCGCGGACGAAATCGCCGCGCGAGGGGATCTTGCCGTAGAAACCTGTCGCCGGCGGCATTCCAGGAACTCTCCTCCTTACGCCGGCCGGTGCAGGACCAGCTCGATGCGGCGGTTGCGCTCGCGCCCGTCCAGCGTCGTGTTGGGGGCGATCGGGTCCGCGTCCGCGCGGCCCTCCGCGTGCAGGCGGCTCGCATCATCCATGCCGCGGCCGATCAGCGTGGCGGCGGCGCGGGCGCGGGCGGTCGAGAGCTGGAAATTCGACGGGAACTCGACGGTGCGGATCGGCTGGTTGTCGGTGTAGGCGACCACGTCGATCGTGCCGCGCTCGTCCTTCAGCGCCGCGCCGAGCTGGGTGAGCAGCGGGACGAAGCGCGGCAGCACCGTCGCCGCGCGCAGGGCGAACATGCTGTTGGCGGCGATGCGGATGACCGGCACGGCGTCGGTGCCGGCGACCGACACGAAGCCCTGGTCGATCTCCGCCTTCAGCGTCGCACGCAGCGTGTCGAGCGTATTTCCTTCGGGCGGCGGCGGCCCCGGCTTGGGCGGCTCGACCGGCGCGGCGCGGGCGATCTGCGGCATGTGCGCGGGCGGGCTCGCCAGCGCGCGTTCGTACAGCGCGTCGGACAACTGATTGAGGCCGAACGAGAACCACGCGAACAGGCCGCCCACGCAGGCGATGCCGGCGACGGCGGCGATCCAGACCGGAAAGATCGTGCGCTTGGGGCGGTACGGCGCCGAAGCGCCCTTCCAATGCGGCGAGAGCGTCGCACTCTGCGCGCCGCGCTGGCGATGGATCACGGCCTGGACGTCCGCGCGCAGGCGTTCGAACTCGGCAGGGCCGCGCTGCGCGGCGCGATAGCGGCCGACAAAGCCGAGCGACAGGCACAGATACATCAGCTCCAGCACGGGCAACTGCGTGGCGGCGTTCTGCCGTGCCTGCGCCAGCACGTCGTAGAAGCGCTCGCCGCTGCGCGCCTCCTGGTGGAAGGTCGCGGCGAGCGAGCGCGCGGCCCACGCGCCCTGGCTGCCCCACGGCGTGTTGAGCACGACGTCGTCCAGGCTCGCGCACAGCGCATAATGCGCGGGGCGCAGCTGTTCGACCGGGATATTGGCGGCGCGCGCGGCCTTCTCGAACTCGTTGAGCGCGCGGATCGCGTTGGCGCGCAGCTCGCCGGGGTCCGGCTGGGTCAGGATGTTGCGCAGGCGGGACAGAAGCTGCAGCAGCGGCGCGGCGGCGGCGAGCAGCGGCGAGGCGCCGGTCGCCGGCAGGTCGATCTCGGGCGGCGGTGTCGCCGGCGCTGCGGGTGCGGCCGGCGTCCCGGGCGCGGGCGGCGCGCGGCGGGGCGCGATGATCGTGGCCTCGCCGGGGCTGGGCGGTGGAGGTGGGGCCGCGCGGCGGCCTCCCGGGACGGGGCGGATGACCGTGCGGTCGCCGTCTTCGGGTTCGGCGAACGGATTTTCGGCCGTTATGGCGTGCCCTCCTTCCGCCGCTCATGCCCGGCCGTCGCGAGGCCAAGCCCATCAGTCCAGAACCGGCTGTTCCGATTCTTCAATGTCGGCGTCGAGGAGCGCAGCATGTTGCGGGCCACGGACACCATGACGATTCTAGCAGAACGATGAGCAACCCGGAAACGGTGAAGCCGCGCTGTCGGTCTCCCGGCAGCAGCTACCGGCTGCAACGGCACCCTTGTGGGTGCCGCAGCCGCCCGGCTACGGTGCAAGACGCTGACGCGAGGGGCCCGGCCGCTTGGCGGCGCGTGTCGGAGGTCCGCGACCATGCAGCATTGCAGCACCGCGCGCGTGATCGAGACGCGGCGGACGAGGCCCTGATGAGCGAGGCCGGATGAGCCAGGCTGGCACCGGGCAGGCGACGCTCGGCAAATACGAAATCCGCGGAAAGCTCGGCCGGGGCGCAATGGGAGTCGTGCTCGACGGCTGGGATCCGCTGATCGGCCGGCGGGTCGCGATCAAGACCGTGCCGCTGATGAACGCGTCGGACCCCGAGGTGCAGGAAAGCCTGGCGCGCTTCAAGCGCGAGGCGCAGGCGGCAGGCCGCCTGAGCCATCCGAACATCGTCGGCATCTTCGACTACGGCGAGACCGACGCCGCCGCCTACATCGTCATGGAATTCGTGCAGGGCCAGTCGCTGAAGGAGCGGCTCGACTCCGGCGAGCGCTTCTCGGTCGCCGAGACCGTGCGCATGATGGAGCAGATCCTCGCCGCGCTGCAGTACAGCCACGAGCGCGGCGTGGTCCACCGCGACATCAAGTGCGCCAACGTGATGCTGACGCAGGATGGGCGGGTGAAGCTCGCCGATTTCGGCGTCGCGCGCATCGAAGGCAGCACGATGACGCAGGACGGCTCGATCATCGGCACGCCGGCGTACATGTCGCCCGAGCAGCTGATGGGCCAGCCGGCCGACGCGCGCAGCGACATCTACTCGGCGGGCGTGGTGCTGTACCAGCTGCTGGCGGGCGAGCGGCCGTTCGACGGCGGCCTGGCGTCGATCACGCACAAGGTGCTGAACACGATCCCGCCGCGTCCGTCGGAGATCGCGCTGGCCGCCCCGCCGGAGCTCGACGCGATCGTTGCACGCGCAATGAGCCGCCGCCCGCACGACCGCTACGCCAGCGCGAGCGCCTTCTCGGCAGCGCTGGCGGAGGCCTACCGGTCGCTCTCCGCCGCCGGCACCGTCGCCGCCAAGCAGGCGCCCGCCGACGACGCGACGGCGGTCCTGACTCCGCCGCGGCCGACCGCCCAGCCGCCCCGCGCAACTTCCCCCGTTGCGCCGCCGCCGGCAGCGAGGCCTCGCGGCCGCGGCGGCCTGCTGGCCGGTGGCGCCATCGTGGGTCTGCTGCTGGCGGCCGGCGCGGGCTGGTATGCGCTGCACCAGCCGCCCGCACCGCCGCCGGCCAAGCCCGAGCCCACGGTCGCGAACGGCACCGCCGCTCCCGTTTTCGGCGGACCGAGCACGCCGGCGCCGACGACGCCAACGGCGCCGACACCCAGTCCGCCAGCGGTCGAGCCGCCTGCGCCGCCAGCACCATCGACACCTTCCGCCGCACCACCGTCCTCGCCGCCGCCCGCGCCGTCGCCGCCGCCGACGACGGCTGTGCAGGAGCAGCCCGTTCCGCCGCCGCCGCCGCCGGCGCCGTCGCAGCAGACGACGGCCGCGCAGGAGCAACCCGCTCCGCCACCGTCGCCGCCGCCCGCGCCGCCTGTCGCGGTTCCGTCCAGCGGCACAGCGACACCGCCGCCGACCCCGCCATCGTCCCACCAGGCGGCCACTGCGCCGGCGCCGGAACCCATCCCGCCAGCCCGCGTGACGCCGGAACCCGCAGCACCGCCGCCGGCACAGCCGCCGCAGCAGCAAGCCGCGAATACGCCTGCGATCGCGCCGCCGGTGACGCCTTCGCCGACCCCGCCCGCGATCGATCCGGTCGCGTTGCGGATGCGGCTGGGGGACGTCTCAAGCGCGGTCTCGTGCACGACGCCGCACTTCGTCGTCACGCCGGAGGGCGACGTGCGGGTGTCCGGCCCCGTCGGCACCGGTACCCCCGATGCCGCGCTGCAGTCCGTCGTCAGGGCGACCGTGCCGGCGACCGCGCGCGTGGTCTGGAACGCCCATCCGGTGCCGTCGGCCTATTGCGGCATGCTCGATCTGCTGCGCCCGATCCTGGCGGCGTCCGACAGCGGGCTCGCCCTCGCGCTGCACGGCAACGCGACGCTGCTGCGCGAGAAGGAGCCGATCAGGCCCGACCTGCGGGTGGATTTCCCCGCCTATGTCCAGGTCGACTACCTGTCCAGCGACGGCTCGGTGACGCATCTGTTCCCCTCGCGCACCAGCACGGACCGGATCGCGGAGCCCGGCGTGACGGTCTCGCTCGACGAGCTTGCCAAGGCCACCTGGGTGGCCGGAATCCCGTTCGGGACCGATATGATCGTCGCCGTCGCGTCGTCCGTGCCGCTGTTCGCCCCGCGGCGGCTGACCGCCGACGATACGGTGCAGACCTACGTGCCCGCTCTGCAGGCCGCGATCGACGCGGCGAAGCGCAAGGACGCCAAGGTGGTCGCTCAGATCCTCGTGCTGACGACGCTCAAGAAATAGAGCGGTTTCAATCTGAGTGCGATCGCGCTCACCCCGGTCTCGTCACCCCGGTCTCGTCATGGTCCGCGAAGGCGGACCATCCACGCCTCTTGCCGGCCGCGTGAAAGAAGGCGTGAATGGCCCGCCTGCGGGGCGGTGACGGCAACAAAGTGCCAACACATCCACTCCGAACCGCTCTAGCTACTGCTGCACCGCGGGGCAGCGGAACGACGTCAGCACGCCCGGCGCGAACGCATTGACCGTCGATCCGGCGCGCAGCTCGAACACCGCGCGGCGGTCACCCGCCTGGAACGTCAGCGTGTATTTGTCGCCGGTTCCGGTGTCCTTCGGATGCCCCTGGTTGAGCAGGCGGAACATCGCCCACGGGCCATTTGCCTGCAGCGTGCCGCCTCCGCCGGAAGGCGGCGGGTCGAAGGTCAGCTTCACGGTCTCCATGTGGTTCGCGCCCGGCCACACGATCTGCGTGGTGTGCGGCGGCGCGCGCGACGCGACCACGGTCGTCCCGCCGAAATCCAGCGTGGCCTGTTTCGTCGCAGCATCGACGCTCACCGGCGCGATGTCGAAGCGGATCGTCGGCGTGCTCGCCCCGCCGGGGAAGAACGTGTCGCGGATCGTCGCCGCGCGCTGGAACTGCGCCAGATCCGCCGGCGTGATCGGCGCGGAGACGTTGTTGACCTGCTGCAACGTCCACGGCTTGGCCGTGGTCACGATATAGGGATGCAGCTGCGTCACGACGAAGCCGTCCAGGACGCCGCTCGGCCCGAACAGCTTGGTGAAGTCGTCGAGCGACGCGTCGCTGGTCGCAGTCGCATCGAACGGATAGTGCCCGTTGACCGCCGCGGCGCACACCGCCGCCGGACCGCCATCCGCGTTGTACAGCGCCGCGATCTGCGCCCGCGGATCGTTGCCGCGCAGCGCCGCACCACTCGTCGCCAGCGACGCCAGCCAGCGCGACAGCGGCGGCGGCTGACGCTTCGCCTCGACGCGCAGCGCGAGCGTCGGATCGGCGCCGCCGGCCGGCGCCTGCGCGCCGCTCGAACCCGGCGCGGCCGCCGCCATCTTCGCGAGTTGCTGCTGCAGGTCGATCATCGACTTCAGCACGAGGTCGATCGGCGCGCCCGGACCGTTGCCGACCAGATCGCGCACCGCCTTGAAGTGCTCGTCCACCTCGTGTCCGGGCGGCTGCGCCGCTTGCTCGTTCGCCGTCTGCTGGTTGCCGAACAACGTGGCCAGCCGCTGGTCCGCGGCCGGTGCCGGGGTCGCGCTCGTGCCGCTCGCGCTCGCGCCGCCGCCGGGCGGCACCGTCAGCGTCACCTGCCGCGCGATCGAGGCCAGCAGCTTGCGCATCGGGGATTCGGGCGAGGCCAGGATGTACAAATCCTGCGCCGCCTCGGCGAGGCTGCGCAGCGGCATGATGTTCAAATCCGCCAGCATCGCGTCCCACAGGCGGATGTAGTCCGCCTCGTACAGCTGGATCACCTGCTGCTCGATGGCCTGCATCTGCGGGCTGTTCGGATCGATCTGCGCCCGCTCGCCGAGCACCCAGCTTTCCGAAGCGATCGTCTTCGCCGCGTTGCCGACCGCCGGCACCACCACGCGATAGAACCCGTCCAGTGTGAAGAAGCCGGGGATGCCGTCGTCCATCGACTTGCCCGACGCGCGCACGAAGATGCCGACGCCGGCCGGCCCGAGCGCGTCGCGCGGCTTCCACGGCGGGACCGCCTGCGCCGCCGCCGACGGCCGGATCAACGAATACACACGCTGCGCCAGCGAAACGCGGCCGAACGTGCTGCGCGCCTGCGCCACCAGCGCGCCGTCCAGCTGCACCTGCGGCAGCGGCTGCGACAGCAGCGCGTCCATATGCTGCAGCAGCGACTCGCGCATCGGCGCCGTGGCCGCGCCCGGGTAGCTCGCCTCCCAGTCCAGCATCATCCAGTCGTGCACCAGCCCGCGATCGAGCGGGCCCGCATTGCCCAGCATCAGGTACACACGCGTCGCCTCGTACACGAAGTCGGGCTGGTTCATGCGCCCGCGCATCTCCGCCTCCAGCCGCCAGATCAGCCGCGGCAGCAGGGCGTAGCCGAGCGCGTGGCGATACACCTCGCGCGCGGCCGCATCGAGCTTCGCGGTCTGCGACAGGCCGAGTTCCCAGCGTCCGCCTTGCCTCTGGCCGTGCGGCAGGTTGCGCGCTTCGTCGAGCAGCGGCAGCAGCTCCGGCAGGTCGGCGTCGCTGACCGGATCGAGCGGCATCTCGCGCGCCGCCTGTTCGTACGCGCTCAGCGCCTGCGCCGTGTTGGCGATCGCGTCGGCGGCGTTGTTGCGCGCGACCCACAATACCGCACCCGCAGCGACCACCAGCAGCGCCACGACGGCATAGGCGCTGCCGCGCAGCAGCAGCACGCGGCGCGCGCGGCCGGGCGGCTGCGAGACCAGCATCGCCTCGCTGAAGATCACGCCCTGCAGCAGCTCGGCGAGGAAATAGCTGCGCCCCGCCTCGGGCCGCAGCGTCGGCAGCCGCCGCTGATCGAGGCCGAAGCTGCGCGCCAGCCGGCCCGTCAGTCGGTCGATCGGCGTGCCCTCTTGCGTGGCCGACGTCAGATACACGCCGCGCAGCAGCGGCGCGCGCTCCTGCTTGGATGCGGCGAACGTGTCCTGGATGAAGGCGGCGATCGGCGGACCGAGGCTGGCGACCTGGGCCGGAAAGCCGGCGATCAGCGCGCGGCGATCGAGGTCGGGCTCGGCCTGCAGGCGATCGATCAGCTGCGCGTTCAGCCGTTCCAGCAGCAGCTGGAACTCGGCCTCGAACGCGGCACCGGGGTTCGCCTGCCCGGCGCCGAGCGGGAACGTCGCACCCCACACCTGGGCGCGCCCGTCGCGATCGAGGTTGCCGAAGAATTCGCTGAAGCCGGCGAGCAGGTCGGCCTTGGTGAACAGCAGATAGACCGGCATGCGCACGCCCAGCCGCGTCTCCAGCTCATGCACCCGCTGGCGGATCGCGCGCACATGGGCGGCGCGCTCGGCGTCGGTCGCGCGGGCGATGTCGTTCACCGCGAATGCGACCAGCACGCCGTTCAGCGGCTGGCGCGTCCGCGTGCGCTTGAGCAGGTCCAGGAACGCGTCCCAACCCGCGCGGTCGACCTGCGCGTCGCTGTCCTGCGTCGTGTATCGACCGGCGGTGTCGATCAGCACGGCCTTGTCGGTGAACCACCAGTCGCACTGCCGCGTGCCGCCGACGCCCGCCAAGGCGCCCTGGCCCATTTCGGCGGCGAGCGGAAAATTCAGGCCGCAGTTGAGCAGCGCCGTCGTCTTCCCGGCGCCGGGCGGGCCGATGATCGCGTACCAGGGCTGCTCGTACAGATACCCCCGCGTGCCGCGCGCGCGGCGCAGGATCGCGAGCCCCGCGGCGAGGCGGTCCTTCACGCCGGCCGCCTCTTCGGCCGATGCGTCCTCCGGCCCGCGCTGCGTGATGCCGGCGGCCAGCACCGTGTCCCGTTTGCGGCGCGTCGCCTCGATCACCAGGTTGCCGATCAGCCAGACGTTCAGCAGCCCGGCGATGATGGCGATGCGGACCAGCCCGGGTTCCAGCGGCTCCAGCAGCGGACCGAAGAACCAGACCTGCTGCGCGATCAGCGCGGTGCCGATGAAACTCAGGAACCAGCGAGAGCCCAGCGCGCGTACGGCGGATGTCATGGCGGCGGTGGGTCGCTCCGGCGGCCTGTCGTCGGCAAGGTATAGCAATCGTTATGCGTGGCGCATAACCTGGAGTTGCCGCCGCACGCTTTTGTACCCCGCGCGGCGCGCGAGGCCGGCGTGGCACTGGTACCTTCTCCGACCATCCTGAGCACGGACGAGATGGGGCGCGTGGCGCCGCCGATCATCGGCTCGGTCGGCGAGCACGGCAAGAACAACCCCAAGGACGTGTTCATCATCCAGTCGCTGCTGAACGACCGGCTGCCCAAGCCGCATACGCCGGTTCCAGTCACCGGCGAGGCCGACCCCGGCACGATCCTGGCGCTCGAGGCCTACCAGGCCGTCATCATGCACATGCTGCCGCCCACCGGGCAGGTGGAGCCGGGGAGTGCGACCTACTACTCGCTTGCCGCGCGGCCGCTGGTGAACGAGGGGCCGCCGCCGCATTTCGGTCACGTCGGCATCGTCCCGCAGGAGGTGATCGACGCGGCGAAGGACTCGCAGCTTCACTGGCACGTGCCCGCGGCGATCACGATCGCGCAATGGATCGTCGAGAGCGCCTGGGGCGCCTCGATGCCGCCCGGCAGCAACAACCCGTTCGGCATCAAGGCCGTGGGCGACCAGCCTGCGGTGGAGAGCGGGACGCGCGAGGTGATCGGCGGCTCGGACGTCACCATCACCGCCAAGTTCCGCCGCTTCGAGTCGCTGAGCCAGGCGTTCGACCTGCACGGCAAGCTGCTGGCGACGGCCTCGCCGTATCGCACGGCGATGACGCTGATCGCCGACCCCGATGCCTTCGCCGACGCGCTGACCGGCGTGTACGCGACCGATCCGAAATACGGCTTCACGCTCAAATGGGTCATGCACAACTACAACCTGACCCAGTACGACTAGGGCGGCTCCGTTGCCACCGCGTCGCTCGGCCCATAGTACCCGTCATGGTCCGCGAAGGCGACCATCCACGCCTTGTCTTCCATCATGTCATCAACCCCCAGCCTGAAGGCACGCAGTTCATGGTCAAGGGCGGTTAGGTGTACATCATGACCAGCTCTATGTCGGCGTGACGGCGGACCTGGAGCGGCGGGCGTCAGAACATCGGCAGCAGCTGTTTCCCTGGAGTGCACGGCGAGAAGGCGTGGATGGTCCGCCTTCGCGGACCATGACGAAGCAGAAAATTCCGGCGCGCTGGCGTATGCGGCGTGAGGAAATCCGCCACCCGAAGCAGCCAACCTGACTCGGCCCATAGTACCCGTCATGGTCCGCGAAGGCGGACCATCCACGCCTTGTCTTCCATCATTTCATCACCCCCCAGCCCGAAGGCACGCAGTTCATGGTCGAGGGCGGCTATGTGTAGATCATGACCCACCGGCCGCACGGCATCCTCTATGTCGGCGTGACGTCGGATTTGGAGCGGCGCGCGCCAGAACATCGGCAGAAGCTGTTTCCCGGATTCTCGAAACTCTACGGGCTCACGCGCCTCGTGTTCGCGGAGCATCACAGCGAGATCACGTCCGCGATCCGACGCGAGAAGCGGATCAAGACGTGGAACCGGGCGTGGAAGGCCCGGCTGATCGAGCAGGTGAATCCGAACTGGGACGATCTCTGTGTCACTCAGTTCGGCTGGCCGCCCTTGTAGGCAACTGCTGGCGTGCCGCAGCGAGAAAAGGCGTAGATGGTCCGCCTTCGCGGACCATGACGGGTGACCAGGAAATGCGGACACAGCGATCCCGTCACAGCACACGGTCGGTCGGTGATACTCGTCGCTCGGTCCAGAGTAGTCGCTCGGCCCCGAGTACCCGTCATGGTCCGCGAAGGCGGACCATCCACGCCTTGTCTTCCATCATTTCATCGCCCCCAGCCCGAAGTCACGCACGTCATGACAGCGAAAAGGCGTGGGTAGTCCGCCGGAGCCTGTCCGCGGGTGCGCCTTCGGCGCAGCCCCGGGGGCGGACCATGACGAAGGGAAAAAGGCCGACTTCGGCCAGGGACAAGCCCGGCCATGTCCGGCAAGAAAGAAGTCTTGCCAACTCCAAAATACATTCCTATTTTGGGGCTCCCCGCGGCAAGCAGCCGGAAAAGGAGGGGCCGATGTTCGACTTCCTGCCGCCCTTCCTCAAGCGGCTCTACCAAAGCTTCCGCGTCCCGTACGCCCGCGGCACCCGCGTGCGCGAAACCCCCGAGCCCGACCCCGAGATCGCCGTCGGCATGCGCGAGCGCG
>DATEQV010000461.1:0-2909 GCA_035272265.1 Acidisphaera sp.
GGTCTCGGTGAGGCCGAACGCGAGGTCGAGCATGTCTTCTTCGTCCTCGGTCGCCGACGTCAGCTTCTTGTACCAGCCCGGGTCCACGATCACATGACACGTCGAGCACGCGAGCGACCCCTCGCAGGCGCCCTCGATATCGACCTTATGCTTATGCGCGATCTCCAGCACCGACAGGCCGGCGGGCGCGTCAACCTCGCGGCGCGTCCCGTCGCGCTCGATGAAGGTCATCTTGGGCATGGATGCAGTTCCGGTCAGGCAGCCTCTCGCGCGGCGCATGTCGCGTGGGCGTCGGCGAGGGCGGCGATGGCGAAGTCGATGTCGGCGGCGGAGGTAAAGCGTCCGATGCCGAACCGCAAGCTGCGCGCCGCCTCCTCGTCGGAGAGCCCGATAGCGCGCAGGACGTAGGACGGCTCGATCGTCGCCGACGAGCAGGCCGAGCCGGTGGAGACGCAGAGCTCCGGCACTGCCTCCATCAACCGCACGGCCGTGACGGCGGGGAAGGTGACGTTGAGGTTGCCGGGCAGGCGCGGCGACATCGCCCCGTTCACCCGCAGGCCCGGAATGGCGGCCGAAAGCCCGGCCAGCAGGCGGTCGCGCAGCTCTGTGGCGCGGGCGGCGTCGCCCACCATCTGCGCCCACGCGAGCCGGCAGGCTTCGCCGAGCCCGACGGCCAGCGGCGCCGGCAGCGTGCCGGAGCGCAGGCCGCGCTCCTGTCCGCCGCCTGAGAACAGCGGGGCTACGCGGACCCGCGGCCGCCGCCGGACATATAACGCACCCACGCCTTTCGGCCCGTGCAGCTTGTGTCCTGACAGCGACAGCAGGTCGATGCCGACTCCGACATCGACCTGCGTCTTGCCGGCCGCCTGCGCCGCGTCGGTGTGCAGCAGCGCGCCGGCCGCCTTGACGATCTCGGCGATGGCCGCGAGCGGCTGGAGCACGCCGATCTCATTGTTCGCCGCCATCACGCTGACCAGCAGCGTCGGCTCGGCCAGGGCGGCGCGCAGCCGATCGAGGTCGAGCAGCCCGTCGGCATCGACGGGCAGGAACACCGGCTCGAAGCCTTCGTCGGCGAGGTCGGCGACGGATTGCAGCACGCATTTGTGCTCGGTCGCGAGCGTGACGATCCGCCGACGGTCGTCGCCCATGCGCAGCGCGTGACGCGCGGCGCCCTTGATGGCGATGTTGTTGCTTTCGGTGGCGCCGGAGGTGAAGACGATCTCGTTCGCCTGCGCACCGATCAGGGCGGCGACCTGCTCCCGTGCCGTCTCGACGGCCGCTTCGGCCTCGCGGCCCATCGCGTGCTCGACGCTGTGCGGGTTGCCGTATGCCTCGGTGAACCACGGCAGCATCGCGTCGACGACGCGAGGGTCGCACCGCGTGGTGGCCTGGTTGTCGAGATAGACGCGGGAAGCGGGCTGCATGGCGGTCGAGATGGGCAGCGGGGGCGAGCCGGAGAAGCCCGTCAGGCCGCGAGATGCCGGCGCAGGCGCTCGGCCATCGCGGCGTAGGCAGTGGCGAAGGCGTCGATGTCGGCCGGCTGCACCGACCACGGCAGCGACACGCGGATGGCCTGCCCGGCCAGCGGCCCCAGACCCATGGCCGCGAGCACGTGGCTGGTGGCCACCTTGCCCGAGCTGCACGCTGCCCCCGCGCTGACGGCAATCCCGGCCAGATCGAGCGCGATCACCTGCGCGTCCGCCCGGATGCCCGGCAGGGCAACAGACGTGGTGTTAGGCAGGCGCGGAGCGTTGCCGCCGCAGACGACCGCGCCGCAGGCGACGGCGGCGGCCTCGGCGGCGTCGCGCAGCCCAGCGATACCGGGCGGGGCGCCGCGCGCCGCAGCGGCCGCGAAACCGGCGATGGCGGGCAAGGCCGGCGTGCCGCCCCGGCGCCCGCGCTCCTGCCCGCCACCGCGCAGCACCGGGGCGATGTCGGACCGGCCCTCGGCGAGGATCAGCGCGCCCGCGCCGGGCGGCCCGCCGAGCTTGTGGCCCGACACCGCCAGGCTGTCGGCACCGGTTCCGCGCAGGGACACGGGCATGCGCCCGGCGGCCTGAACGGCGTCCACGTGCAGCAGCGCGCCGTGCCGGCGGCAGATCGCGGCGGCGTCCCCGATCGGGTGCAGCACGCCCGTCTCGTTGTTGGCCAGCATCAGGCAGACCAGCGCGCCCGGCGTGCGCGCCAGCAGCGCGTCCAGCGCATCGAGGTCGGCGGTGCCGTCCGGGCGCACCGGCAAGAGGGCCGCGTCGGGGACGGCGGCGCGCACCGCGTCGTGCTCGGTGGCGCCGACGATCACGCTCCGCCCTCTGCCGAGGCCGGCGATGGCCAGCGCGTTGGCCTCCGTGCCGCCGGAGGTGAACACCACGTCGGCCGGCCGGGCGCCGAAGCGGCTCGCGATCGTCTCGCGCGCGTCTTCCAGCAGGCGCCGCGCCGCGCGTCCGGCCGCGTGCACCGAGGACGGGTTGCCGGTCGCGTCGAGCGCCGCGATCGCCGCCGCGCGCGCCTGCGGCCGCAATGGCTCGCTCGCGTTGGCGTCGAGGTAGGTCATGCCGCCTGGACCGCGGCGGGCTGCGCCGCGACGGCGGAGACGGTGCCGCCGATCACGTCGGCCAGCGTCACGTTGCGCAGGAACGTGGCGATATGCGTGCTCAGCGCCTCCCACAGCCCGTGGGTCAGGCAGCGTTCGCCGGGGGGTGCGGCGTCGCAGCCGGGGCCGCCGGGCTGGCAGCGGGTGGTGCTGACGTTTTCCTCGGCGGCGGCGATCACGTCGGCCACCGTGATCTGCCCGGCCGGGCGCGCCAGCCGATAGCCGCCGCCCGGGCCGCGCGCCGAGCGCACCAGCCCCGCGCGGCGCATGCGGCCGAACAGCTGTTCCAGGTAGCACGAGCTGAGGTGCTGGGCCGCCG
>DATEQV010000462.1:0-9300 GCA_035272265.1 Acidisphaera sp.
CACCTTTGTTCCCCCTGACCCCGAAGGTGGGAAGCCCATCTCACCGACGCTGGCAATAACAATCGAGACCGCCGCGTCGCCGACCCGCGAACATGAACAGGGTACACGAGCGCGCGGCTGTCATAACCATCGGACGCTCGCCCGTCATCCGGGGAAGCGACGAATGACCGCGTTGCGGCAGCCGCGGAAGCGACCGGAGCGGGTCTAGATGACGCCCTTTTCGCGCAGTGCTGCGAGTTCCGCCTCCGACATCCCCAGGCGGCCGCGCAGCACCTCGTCGGTGTGCTCGCCCAGCATCGGCGGCGGCGTCCGGTATTCGGGCGGGGTCTCGGACAGGCGCACCGGGTTGGCAATCACCTTCACCGTCGCGCCGGAGCCGTGCGCCATCTCGCGCACCACTTCGCGCGCCTGCACCTGCGGGTCGGCGAACACCTCCGACAGCCGGTTGATCGGACCGCAGCCGATCTTCAGCGCCTCCAGCCGATCGATCCACCACGCGGTCGGATGCTGCGCCATCACCGGCGTCAGCGTGTCGGTCACCAGCTTGCGGTTCTCGACGCGCGCCGCGTTGGTCGCGAAGCGCGGATCGTCCGGCAGGTGCGCGAGATCGAAGTTCTCGCAGAAGCGCTTGAACGTCGGGTCGTTGCCGATCGACAGCACGACGAACCCGTCGCTGGTCGCGAACACCTGGTAGGGCACGATGTTGGGGTGCTGGTTGCCCAGCCGCGGCGGGTTCTCGCCGGTCGCCAGGTAGTTCATCGCCTGGTTGGCGAGCCACGCGACATGCGTGTCCAGCATGCCGATGTCGATCTGCTGTCCCCGCCCGGTCAGTTGCTTCTCACGCAGCGCGGCCAGCACGCCGATGCATCCGTACAACCCGGCGAAGGTGTCGGCGATCGGGATGCCGACCTTCTGCGGCTGGCCGTCCGGCTCGCCGGTGACGCTCATCACGCCGCCCATCGCCTGCACCAGGCTGTCGTAACCCGGACGCGGCGCGTACGGGCCGGTCTGACCGA
The DNA here is from genome assembly GCA_035272265.1 of Acidisphaera sp. Classification (GTDB taxonomy): domain Bacteria; phylum Pseudomonadota; class Alphaproteobacteria; order Acetobacterales; family Acetobacteraceae; genus Acidisphaera. The sequence continues at coordinate 1,017 of DATEQV010000462.1, forward strand.
AGCCGGTGATCGAGCAGTAGATCAGGCCCGGGTGCCTGGCGTGCAGCGTGGCGTAGTCGAGCCCGTATTTCGCCAGCGCGCCGACCTTGAAGTTTTCCACCAGGATGTCGCTCTGCTCGATCAGGCGGCGCGCGATCTGCTGGCCCTCCGGCTTGGCGATGTCGAGCGTCACCGACCGCTTGTTGCGGTTGATGCCGACGAAGTAGGCGCTCTCCTGCGTGCCCGGCATGAAGGGCGGCGCGAAGCCGCGGGTGTCGTCGCCCGATCCGGATTTTTCGATCTTGACCACGTCGGCGCCGAGATCGGCGAGCATCTGCACGCAGGTGGGACCGGCCAGCACGCGGGTGAGGTCGAAGACGGTCAGGCCGCGCAGCGGTCCCTTGCTTTCGTTCATGTGAGCCTGCGCGGGCAGCGATATGACAAGGCCCCTCCCAGTCGTTTCTTTCGCACCCGTTTTCGTGGCGCGGCGTAGCCGGTAGCGTTTGGCGGGCGGTTCGCCCGTCCTGTCAAGCGCCCCGTCCTGTCAGGCGCCCCCGTCCCGTCAAGCGCCGTTGTGGGCCTTCCCGCGGCGCCTGCCCTCGGTGTGGTTGGGTCCCTTCAGCAGCGCGTCCACCTCCGCCGAGCGCACCACGCGGCCGTCGCGCACGACCGCCTCGTGGTTCTCCTCGATGGTCGGCAGGTCGTACAGGTAGTTCACCATCATGCCGTAGGATTCGTCGAAGCCGCGCGGCGCGGTATTGGCCAGCCAGTTGATGCGCTCCAGCCTGGCGCCGTTGCGCAGGTGGAAGCGCCCGACCGGATCGAGCGGGCCGCGCTGCGCGGTGCTGTCGGTCAGATAACGCGCGCAGGCGCGCAGCACCGGCGCCCGCAGGGCCTGCTCCGCCTCCGGCTGCGTCCACCACTGCGTGTCCTGCAGCAGCCGGCGCATCGCGCCGTGCGCGTCCTGGCCGCCCGTGGGGCCGTCCGTGGGGCCGTCCGTGGGGCCGTCCGTGGCGCCCGCCGCCTGCAGGATCGCCGCGGCCTCGGCCGCGCGGATCAGGTCGCCGTCCTTGGCGGGCTCGGCGGCGAGGCGGCGGTCGAGCCAGCGGCGGAAGCCGGGGATCGGCGAGAGCGTCGAGAAGCGCACGAGATTCGGCAGCTCGGCCTTCAGCTCCTCGACGACCTGCTTGATGAGGAAGTTGCCGAAACTGACTCCGCGCAACCCGTCCTGGCAATTGGAGATCGAGTAGAAGATCGCGGTGTCGGCCTTTGCTTCGCGCTCCCTCGCGGCATCGTCATCGGTCGGTTCGAGCAGCGGCTGCACGGCGGCAGCGAGGCCTTCGGTGAGCGCGACCTCGACGAAGATCAGCGGCTCGCCGAGCAGGGCGGGGTGGAAGAAGCCGAAGCAGCGGCGGTCGGGCGCGAGGCGGCGGCGCAGATCCTCCCAGCCGCGGATCTCGTGCACCGCTTCGTAGCGGATCAGCTTCTCCAGCACAGCCGCCGGCGTCTGCCAGTCGATGCGGCGCAGATCGAGGAAGCCGCGGTTGAACCAACTACCGAACAGGTGACGCAGGTCGGTGTCGAGCGGAGTCAGCTCCTTGTGCGCGCGCAGCAGGCCGAGCAGTTCGGTGCGCATCGCCACCAGTGCTGCGGTGCCGCCGGACGACATGTTCATCCGGCGCAGCAGCTCCTGGCGCGGCGGGTCCGCCGCTTCGGAGAGCTGGGCGGCGTGCATCGCGTCGGGGTTGGCGATGTAGGCCTCCGCCGCGCGGCGGAGCGTGTCGCTGTCCGGCACGAAGCCGGCGGCGAGGAAGCGATAGAACTCCAGCCGCTCGTCAGGGCCGAGACGCCGCCAGACCGCCTGCAGCTCGCGCGCGAGCGCCGCGCCCGATGCTTCGCCCTTGCCGCTGAGCAGCATTTCGGCGAGCAGGCGGGCGCGCTCGGCGTTGCCGACGCTGTCGCCCGGAACCGCCGCGTATTGCCGTCCCCGATCGGCGATGGAAGACCACAGGCGCTCGATCCAGGAGCGCTGCGCCGGGGCCGTCGCGGGGGTCGAGAGGGTGGTCGACAACGCTGTCTCCTCTGCCGGGCCGCATCAGTCGTGCGCGCGAGCGTAAGGCACGAACGCAAACATGAAAACGGCTCCGTCCATGTGGACGGAGCCGCGCTCAGTTACGAGTGTCGACGAAACGGTGGGCGTCAGGCGACGGCGGTGGGCTGCACCGCGGCAAGACGGCGCTCGGCAACCTGCGCCTTCATCGCCTTCTGCAGCTTCTCGAACGCGCGCACCTCGATCTGCCGGACACGTTCGCGCGAGATGCCGTACTGCTGGCTGAGTTCCTCGAGCGTGGTCGGGTCGTCCTTCAGGCGGCGCTCGATGAGGATGTGGCGCTCGCGCTCGTTCAGCGTCTTCAGCGCACCGTTCAGCAGCGCCTTGCGGCCGGTCATCTCCTCGCGGTCGGCGAGCGCGCTCTCCTGGCTTTCGGTCTCGTCGACCAGCCAGTCCTGCCACTCGCCTTCGCTGTCGGCGCGCACGGGCGCGTTGAGGCTGTGGTCGGGCGCCGCCAGTCGGCGGTTCATGCTCACCACGTCCTGCTCGGGCACGGCGAGCATGTGGGCGATCTTGGCGACCTGCTCGGGCTTGAGGTCGCCGTCCTCGATCGCCTGCATCTGGCCCTTCAGCCGGCGCAGGTTGAAGAACAGCTTCTTCTGCGCGGCCGTGGTGCCCATCTTCACGAGCGACCAGCTGTGCAGGATGTATTCCTGGATCGCGGCGCGGATCCACCACATGGCATAGGTGGCGAGGCGGAAGCCACGGTCCGGATCGAACCGCTTGACCGCCTGCATCATGCCGACATTGCCCTCGCTGATCAACTCGCCGACCGGCAGGCCGTAGCCGCGATAGCCCATGGCGATCTTTGCAACGAGGCGCAGGTGGGAGGTGACAAGCTTATGCGCCGCCTCCATATCTTCGTGGTCGCGCCAACGCTTGGAGAGCGCAAGCTCTTCCTCGGCGGTTAGCATCGGATACTTGCGGATCTCCTGCAGGTAGCGCGAGAGATTGCCCTCAGGGGCGATATTCAGAACGGCAGAGGCCACGACAGGCTCCTTGCGTCTGGCAACTTGGTCCGCCCTTTACGGCGCGGGCCGATCGCGGGTTGCGACCGTCGCCAGTCTCGGGCGCGGGAGGGGCCATCAAGTCCCGGATACCCGCCCCAGCGTCGGCGGCTGCGGCTCCGGACGGCCCGCGAAGCAGGGCACCCGCCCGCTCCGCTCACTTGGTTGCATGCTCTATACCAGACCTGGATGGTCCGCTCCAGTGAAAGAAACGTGAGGCGGCCATGCTTTTTTGGTATACATTCCTAGTTTAACTGGCTTGATCGGCCTTGTCGATGATATCGAGCAATGCCTTGAAATCGGCCGGCAGAGGGGTTTCGAAGCTCAGTTTCTGCCCGGTGCGGGGGTGGACGAAGCCGAGCCGGGCGGCGTGCAGGGCCTGGCGCGGGAAGTCGAGCATGGCCGCGCGGGCCGGCTCCGGGACCGCGCGGGCGGCGGCCGGGACGCGGCGGAGGTAGAGCGGGTCGCCCACGATCGGATGGCCGCGGCTGGCGAGGTGGACCCGGATCTGGTGGGTCCGCCCGGTGGCGAGGCGGCACTCGAGCAGGCTGGCGCCGAGGCCCCAGGCGCGGCGGACGGCGTAGCGGGTCAGCGCCGGCTTGCCGCCGCGCGAGACGACGGCCATCCGCTTGCGTTCGCGCGGGTCGCGCCCGATGGCGCCCTCGATGGTGCCTTCGGCGGGGCTGGGCAGACCCCAGACCAGCGCGAGGTAGGCGCGGTCGAGGTCCCGCGACGCGAACGCGGCCGACAAGGCGGCCAGGGCCAGTTCGGACTTGGCGACGACCATGACTCCCGAGGTGTCCTTGTCGAGGCGGTGGACGATCCCGGGCCGGCGCTCGCCGCCGATGCCGGGCCGGCTGTCGCCGCAATGGGCCAGCAGCGCATTGACCAGCGTGCCGGCCTCGTTGCCCGGCGCCGGATGCACGACGAGGCCGGGCGGCTTGTCGAGCACGATCAGGTCGGCGTCCTCGAACAGGATCGGGAACGGGATGGCCTCGGCCTCGGGGATCGCCGGCGTGGGCGGCGGGACGGTGAGCGCATAGCGGGCGCCGGCGCGCACCGGATCGGCGGGTTCGCGCAGCGGCGCGCCATCCCGCGTCGCGTGGCCGGCCTCGATCAGCGCCTTGACGCGGGTGCGGGAGAGCGTGCCGATGGCGTCGGCGAGGAAGCGGTCGGCGCGCTGGCCGGCCGCGTCAGCCGGCGCGGTGACGGCGATCGTGTCCGATATCGGTGCGTCGGTCCGGGGCGCGTCGGCCAGGGGCGTGTCGGCCATGGACGGCGGCATAGCGCGCACGATCCGGTGGCGCGAGTTCGGGATGGGGCGATGCGGGCGCTGAAGGCGGCGGTGATCGTGATGGGCGTGCTGATCGTGGTCGGCACGGCCGCGCTTCTGGTGCTGATCGTGCAGAAGCTGAATTCCACCGGCACCGCAGTCGCGCGGGCGCCGACGGTGCTGGACGAGCCGGCGGGCACGCGCATCGCCGGCGTCGCGGCATCCGGCGACCGGCTGGCGGTGCAGCTGCAGGGCGGCGGCGCGGACCGCGTGGTGGTGATCGACCTGCGCAGCCTGAGCGTCGCCGGACGGATCGCGCTGGCGCGCTGATGCGGGCGAGGCGGCCCCCGCGCGTCAGTCCGCCGCTTCCGCCTCCTCCGGCTCCTCGAGCTCGAACTGGTCCGCCTCTTCGTCATAGACGAACAGCTCGGCGTAGCGGCCCCAGGCGACGGCGGTGCGCAGCGTCGCCTCGGCGTATTCGGGCGACATGCTGTCCTCGAGTTCGTCGCGGAACCGCACGGCGCTCGCCCGGTGGTTCGGCCGCTCGTCCAGCACGCGCCGGATGCTCGCGATCAGCGGCACGCTGGCGCGCAAAGTCGTCGCGAACAGCTTCTTGCGGTGATCGAGGTCGGAGTGCGCGAACTCCCCCCCGAGCGGCGTCAGCTTGATGTCGCCTTCTTCCAGCTCGGCGAAGCGCAGCAGCTGCAGCATTTCGCCCAAGGGCAGCAGTTCGTCGACCTCGAGCTGCAGCGACTCCGCGAGCGCCGGCAGGTCGGCCTTGCCCTCGTACGGCGGTGCGGCCAGTGTCTCCAGCAGGCCCGACATCAGGTTGGTGCCGACCGACGCGAGCGGGGTGGCGAACGCCGCGGCCGGCGTCGGCGCGGTGACCCGCTCGGTGCCGGGCTGGCGGCGGGTCATGACGGCATAGATCTCGTCGACCAGCTTGCGGAACGCCGGATCGAGGCGGTTGCGCGGATGCGCGAACGGCACCCGCAGCTCGTGCGCCACACGGCCGGGGTTGCTCTGGAAGACCAGGATGCGGTCGGCCATCAGCACCGCTTCCTCGATATTGTGCGTCACCATCAGGATCGCCTTGATCGGCAGCTTGCCCTCGGTCCACAGGTCGATCAGGTCGGTGCGCAGCGTCTCGGCGGTCAGCACATCGAGCGCGCTGAACGGTTCGTCCATCAGCAGCAGGTCGGGATGCACGACCAGCGCGCGCGCGAGGCCGACGCGCTGGCGCATGCCGCCCGACAGCTCCTTCGGATAGGCGGTCTCGAAGCCGCCCAGGCCGATCAGGTCGATCGCTTCCTCGGCGCGCTTCTCGCGCTCGGCCTTCGGGACCCCCTGCGCCTCCAGCCCAAGCTCCACGTTCTCGCTCACCGTCAGCCAGGGCAGCAGCGCGAAGCTCTGGAACACCATCGCCACGCCGTCGAACGGCCCGGTGACCGGCTTGCCGCGATACCGCACGTCGCCCGCGGTCGGCCGCAGCAGGCCGGCGACGATGCGCATCAGGGTCGACTTGCCCGAGCCCGAGCGGCCGAGCAGGGCGACGATCTCGCTCTCGCGCAGCGTCAGCTGCACGTTATCGAGGACCAGCAGATCGGTGTTGTTGTCCTTGTGATACGCCTGCCGGCAGTTATCGACCTGCAGCAGCGTCTGGTGGACCGAGGCGGTATCCATGGCGGATCCTTTCAGCCGAGCGTCGTGCGGCGTACGGCGTAGGCATACATCGGGCGCCAGATCGCGCGGTTGAACACCAGCACGAAGGCGCTCATCACCGCGACGCCCAGCACGACTTTCGCCATGTCACCGTTCGCGGTCGCGTCGGCGATGTAGGCGCCGAGCCCGTGCGCCTCCACCTTGTCATTGCCCCAGCTCGCGACCTCGGCGACGATCGATGCGTTCCACGATCCGCCCGAGGCGGTGATCGCGCCGGTGACGAAATACGGGAAGATCCCCGGGAGCATCACCTTGCGCCACCACATCCAGCCGCCGACGCGGAAGTTCGCCGCCACTTCGCGCAGATCGGTCGGGAACGCCGCCGCACCGGCGATGACGTTGAACACGATATACCACTGGGTGCCGAGCACGATCAGCGGCGTCAGCCAGATGTCGGGATTGAGCTTGTAGGTGACGATGGCGATGACGAAGATCGGGAAGAACAGGTTCGCCGGGAAGGCCGCCATGAACTGCGCCGCCGGCTGCACGCGCCGCGCCCAGGCCGGCCGCAGGCCGACCCAGACGCTGATCGGCACCCAAAAGACGGTCGCCAGCGCCATCAGCAGCAGCACCCGGATCATCGTATAGACGCCGAGCAGCGCGGCCTGGCCGAGGTCCGACCAGCCGAGCGTCTCGGTGACGTAGGCGACGATCTGCCAGATCGCATATGCCGCCACCGCGGCGACGATGACCATGAAGACGACGTCGCCGAGGCGCGAGCCGCCCCGGCCGGCCCAGGCGCGTCCCAGGCGGGGCGCGCGGCCCAGCCGCAGGCCGGTCACGTAGCTGAAAGCGCCGCCGACGCCGTCGCCGACCGCGCGCATCAGGCGGGTGCGCCGCATCACCTTCAGCACCCACGGGTCCTCGCCCTCGACCCCGGCGGTCAGCTCGACGCGGAACTTGGACGACCACGCCGTCAGCGGCCGGAACAGCAGCTGGTCATACAGCAGGATCACCACCGCCATCGCCAGGATTGCCCAGAAGATCCCCCCCATGTCGCGCTTGTCGAGCGCGGTCGCGACATACGAACCGATGCCAGGCAGCTTCCAGGTGTTGTCGCCGACCGTGATCGCCTCGCTGGCCACGACGAAGAACCAGCCGCCCGACATCGACAGCATCATGTTCCAGATCAGCCCGGGCATCGCGAACGGCACTTCCAGCCGCCAGAACTTCTGCCATGATGTCAGCCGGAACGACCGCGCTGCTTCGTCGAGGTCGGTCGGCATCGTCTTGAGTGACTGATAGAGGCTGAACGCCATGTTCCAGGCCTGGCTGGTGAAAATCGCGAAGATCGCCGCAAGCTCCAGCCCGGCGATGCTGCCGGGGAACAGGCTCATGAAGAAGACGGTGGTGAAGGTCAGGAACCCGAGAATCGGCACCGACTGCAACACGTCGAGGATCGGGATCATCACCAGCTCGGCGCGCCGGCTTTTCGCCGCCAGAGTCGCGTAGGTGAAGGTGAAGAACAGCGACGCGGCCAGGGCTGCGAACATGCGCAGCGTGGTGCGCGCGGCATAGTAGGGCAGGTACGACGGATCGAGCTGGATCTCCGCGGTGGCCGTCCCGTTCAGCTTGACGAAGGCGCCGGGCACGACGTGGGCGGCGCCGACGATCAGGCCGAAGACGGTCAGGATCGCGGCGAGGTCCCAGATGTTCGGCAGACGGCGGCCGAGCGTCAGGCCGTGGGTCGCGCCGGTATGCGTGGTATCGGACATGCGCTGGACCCACGGGATTGAGAGGCCCCGCCCCATAGCCCGGCCCTACGGCCGTGTCACGGCCCCGCGATGTTTCAGGTAGGTGACACCCCTCAGCCCGTCGATCCGAACCCGGCCGCGCCCCGCGCGCTCGGCGCGGAGAACGCCTCCACCACGCTGAACGCCGGCCGCAGCACCGGGACGAACATCATCTGGGCGAAACGTTCGCCGGGCGTGAGCACGATCGGCTCGGTGCCGGGCGCGTTGCGGTTCCAGGCGCTGACCATCACCGGGCCGGTGTAGTCGGGGTCGATCAGCCCGACGAGGTTGCCCAGCACCAGCCCGCGCTTGTGGCCCACGCCCGAGCGCGGCAGCACCAGCGCGGCCATCCCCGCCGCTTCCATGTGCACCGCGATGCCCGACGAGATCAGCACCGCCGGATCGCCCGGTGCGATCGTCATCGGCGCATCGATGCAGGCGTGCAGATCGATTGCCGCGG
>DATEQV010000463.1:0-7586 GCA_035272265.1 Acidisphaera sp.
CGTTTGGCGTGCGTGCGCGTCGATCCGAGCGCGCCGATGTAGAACGCGTCGGAGCGTAGCGCCCGGTCCAGCGCCGGATCGTCCAGCTTCGGGTCGTGCGTCAGCGTCACCACCGCCGTACGGCTGTCGGGTGCGAGCGCGTCCATCGCCTCGTCGGGCCAGTCGCTGCGTACCGCGACATCGGGGAAGCGCTCGTCGGTGGCGAAGCTGCGACGCGGATCGACCACGATCACCGCGTAGCCGAGCTGGGCCGCAAACGGCACCAGCGCCTGGGCGATATGCACCGCACCGACCACGATGAGCCGCATCGGCGGGTTGAAGACGTGCAGGAACCACGTCGCCCCGTCCGCCTGCACCGTATTGCTGCGATCCGCGCGCAATGCCTGTTTGGCCGCCTCGTTCAGCGCCGCCGATACAGCGGCATCCGGCAGCAGCGCCTGCTCGCCGCCCGGCAGGCGGGTCGCCAGCACGACCGGACGCTTGTCGTTGCGCGCCGCCTGCAACGCGGCAAGCGTCTCCGCCTTCACGCCAGCTTCTCCACGAACACCTTCACCTTGCCCCCGCAGGCGAGGCCGACCTCCCAGGCCCGCTCGTCGGTCACGCCGAAGCTCAGCAGCTGCGGCGTACCGGTCTCGATCGCCTGCATCGCGGCGTCGGCGACCGCGCCTTCGATGCAGCCGCCGCTGACGGAGCCGGCCATGCGGCCCGACTTCGTCACCGCCATCTGGCTGCCCGCCGGGCGCGGCGAACTGCCCCAGGTCTGCGTCACGGTCGCGATGGCGACCTGCTCGCCCGCCTGCCGCCACGAAGCGGCAATAGCGAGAACGTCCTCGGCTTCGGTCATGCGCGTGGATCTCCGTACGCGATCGGCCTGGACGCACCGTTCGGGCGCGACAGCGCCGCGACCAGGTCGCGCAGGCTGGCGAGGTTGTGCACCGGACGGAACTCGTCAACGTGCGGCAGCATCGCCTTGATGCCCTGGGACTTTGGCTCGAAGCCCTGCCAGCGCAACAGCGGATTGAGCCAGATCAGCCTGCGGCAGGAGCGGTGCAGCCGGTCCATGTTCTCGGCCAGCCCCTTCGCCCCCTCGCGGTCCAGCCCGTCGGTGATCAGCAGCACCACCGCACCCTGGCCGAGCACCCGCTTGGCCCATAGCCGGTTGAACTGGCTCAACGCCTCGCCGATCCGCGTGCCGCCCGACCAGTCGGGCACGATGTGGGCGACGAGCTGAAAGGCCACCTCCGGGTCGCGGTGGCGCAGCTGGCGGGTGATGTTGGTCAGCCGCGTGCCGAACAGGAACACGTGCACGCGGTCGCGGTCGTTCGACACCGCATGGAGAAAATGCAGCAGGATCTGAGCGTAACGGGCCATCGAGCCGGAGATGTCGCACAACACGACCAACGGCGGCGCACGCACCACCGCGCGGGTGCGGGCCAGCTCCAGCACCTCCCCGCCGCGCCGCAGGCTCGCGCGGATCGTCCGCCCGAGGTCGATCCGCGGCCCGTGACTGTCGGCCCGCCGGCGCCGGGTCCGCAGCATCTCGAGCGGCATCGCCAGCCGCTTCATCTCCGCCTTCGCCTGGGCGATCTCCGCGGCGCTCATCGCCTCGAAATCCATCGCCTGCAGCCGCTCGCGCTCGCTGACGGTCAGCACCGCGTCGAGCTCGACCTTCTCCGGCGGCGCCTCGCGCGGCGTCCGGGCGGCCTGCGGCACCATCGCCTCGGCCACGCGGCGGCTCGCGGGGGTCGGCTTGCGCGTGGGGTCCTCGACGTGCCCCGACATCAGCGCCATCGCCTGGGCGATTTTTGCGCTCTCGGGATCGCGCCAGAAGATGCCGAAGGCCTCGTCGAACACCTCCTGGTGCTCGTGCCGGTGGACCATCGCGGCGCGCAGGGCGGCGCGCACCTGGGCCTTGTCGCCGATGTCGATGGCCGTCAGCGCCTTCGCCCCCGCCAGCGTCTCGGCCGGTCCGACGGGCAGGCCCGCACGCCGAAGAAGGCGGGCGAACTGCATGACATTGCGGGATAATGCGCCCTGCCGGCCGCTCCCCGCCTCCAGCCGCAAGGCGTTGAGCGCGAAGCTGCGCTGCATGAGCAGGACGGCTTCGTCGACACCGGCCGAACCGCCGCCGCTCATCGTGGGCGGCTCATGCGGCCGCCGCGTGCTCCCGCGCCTCGGTGACCAGACGGGCCGCTTCGGCGCCTCGGATCTTGGCGATATCGTCCTGATATTTCAGCAAAACGCCGAGCGTCTCGTTGACCGTATCCGGTCCCAGCTCGGTCTGGTCGAGTCGGGTCAGCGCCGTCGCCCAGTCGATGGTCTCCGCCACGCCCGGCAGCTTGAACAGGTCCGCCGAGCGTAGGCGCTGCACGAACTCCACCACCTGCGTCGACAGCGCCGCCGGCACGCCCGGCGCGCGCGCCGCCAGGATCGCCCGCTCCCGCGCCGCGTCCGGATAGCCGACCCACTGATACAGGCACCGACGCCGGATGGCGTCGTGGACCTCTCGCGTCCGGTTGGAGGTCAGGACCACGACCGGCCGGATCGCGGCGCGGACCGTGCCGAACTCCGGGATGCTGAGCTGGAAGTCGGCCAATAGCTCCAGCAGGAACGCCTCGAACGGCTCGTCGGCACGGTCGAGTTCGTCGATCAGCAGCACCGCCGGCGGCAGGTCGGGGTCGATCGCCGACAGCAAAGGCCGGGCGAGCAGATAGGGCCGCGTGTAGATCTCCGAGCCAATGCGATCGCGGTCGCTCTCGCCAGCCGCCTCGGCCAGCCGGATCGCCATCAGCTGGCGCGCGTGGTCCCACTCGTAGGCCGCCGCGGCGAGGTCCATGCCGTCGTAGCACTGCAGCCGAACCAGCCGGCGGTGCAGGCCGCTGGCAAGCACCTTGGCGATCTCGGTCTTGCCGGTGCCCGGCTCGCCTTCCAGCAGCAACGGCCGCTGCATGGCGATCGCCAGATGCACGGTGGTCGCGAGCTCGCGGTCGGCGATGTAGCCCTGGCCGGCAAGCAGATCAGCGGTTTGCGAGACGCTTGTCGGCAGGTCAGTCACTTACGGCCTTACAGGTAGCTTCCGAAGATCATGATGAAGATGAACAGCCATATGAGGCCGCCGATCCAGAACACCAGCGGAAAGCCGAACGGCTGCTTCGGTATCAGGTCGAAAACGCTGATCGCGGCGGGCGCGGCCCTTCTCTCGGCAGCCTGCTCGGCCATGGCTCCGGTCTCCGTCGGGGGTGAGAGGATTTCGGTGAAGCGGTCGAAGAACTGGTCGGCCATCTGCCGCGCGCTGGCGTCGATCAGCCGCGCGCCGAGCTGGGCCATCTTGCCGCCCACCTGGGCCAGCACGTCGTAGGTCAGCACGGTGGCGGTGCCGTCGTCGTTCAGCCGCACCTTCGCACCGCCCTTGGCGAAGCCCGCGACGCCGCCCTGGCCCTCGCCGCTGATCGTGTAGCTGACCGGCGCGACGATGTCGGACAGCTTGACGTTGCCGGTGAAACGGGCGGCGATCGGACCGATCTTGACCGCCGCGGTCGCCTTGAACGCGTCCTCGGCGGTGCGTTCCAGCGTCTCGCATCCGGGGATGCAGGCTCGCAAAGTGTCCGGGTCGTTGAGTCCGGCCCAGACCCTTTCGCGCGGCGCGGGAATGCGCCGCTCGCCCGTCATCTCCATGCCATCCCTCCGTTGCGCGGCGCGGACGTTACTTGCAGGGTCATGGCCATGCAATCGACCCCGGCGGGAGGGCAGATCAGCGATGCGCTGCCCTTCCTGGGCGTCCTGCTGTCCGTCGCCTTGCTGCCGATCGTCGCCCCCCGCCTGTGGGAGCGCCGCACCGGCGCGATCGCGACGATCTGGTGCGCCGCGACGCTGATCCCGCTGGCGCTACGCACCGGGATCGGCGCCGCGGCGGCCGAGGCGTGGCACGCCGTGCTGGTCGAATACCTGCCGTTCATCACGCTGCTGATCGCACTGTACGCGACCGGCGGCGGCGTGCTGATCCGCGGCGGCCCGTGGGGCACGCCTTCCGGCAACACGCTGCTGCTCGCGATCGGCACGCTGATGGCGGGCCTGGTCGGCACCACCGGGGCGGCCATGACGCTGATCCATCCGTTCCTGCGCGCCAACGCGCACCGCACGCGCAAGGTCCACCTCGCCGTGTTCTTCATCGCGCTCGTCGCCAATGCCGGCGGCGCCACCTCGCCGCTCGGCGGGCCGCCGCTCTATATCGGCTACCTGCGCGGCGTGCCGTTCTTCTGGCCGACACGCCATCTCGCCGCTCCGCTCGCCGCACTGACCGCGCTGCTGCTGGTCGCCTTCTACCTGCTCGACCGGCGCCTCGCCGCCGGCGACCCGCCGCCGCAGGCTCGCGAGCGGTTGCACGTCCGCGGCTGGGTCAATCTCGGCCTGCTCGTCTCCACCGTCCTGGGCGTGCTGGCCGAGGGGGCGTGGCAGCCGGGCCGGGTGGTGCTGTTCCGGCAGGCCATCGACGGGCAATTGCTGGCGAGCGTCGGCCTGTTCTGCGCGATCACCGCCGCCTCGGTCTGGCTGACGCCGCGCGCGGTGCGCGGTGCGAACATGTTCGACTGGGCGCCGATGCAGGAGGTGGCGAAGCTGTTCCTCGCCATCTTCGTCACCATCGGCCCGGTGATGGGCCTGCTGCACGCCGGGCTGGAGGGACCGATCGCACCGCTGCTGCGGCTCACCCTGGCCGCGAACGGCGCGCCGCTGGCGACGCCGATGTTCTGGCTGAGCGGCGGATTGTCGGCGTTTCTCGACAATGCGCCGACCTACCTCGTGTTCTTCGAGCTGGCCGGCGGCGACCCCTCGGCGCTCACCGGCAAGCTCGCGCACGTGCTCACGGCGTTGTCGGCCGGGTCGATGTTCTTCGGCGGGATGACCTACATCGGCAACGCGCCCAACCTGCTGATCCGCGCCATCGCCTCGTATCGCGGCGTGCGCATGCCCAGCTTCTTCGGCTACATGGCCTGGACCAGCTTGCTGCTGCTGCCCGCCTTCCTGCTGCTTACAGCCGTGTTCTTCTGAGGATCGCCATCCATGAGCTACCTCGTCGCCTCCGACCTGCCCGCCGAGCCCGCCGGGCGACGGCTGCGCGCCCTGCTGAGCGGGCGGGGGATCGTGCAAATGCCCGGCGCGCACAACGGCATGGCCGGGCTGCAGGCCAAGGCCGCCGGCTTCAAGGCGCTGTACCTGTCGGGTGCGGCGATGACGGCGCAGATGGGGCTGCCCGACCTCGGTATCATCACCGTCGACGAGGTCTGCTTCTTCGTCCGCCAGCTGGTGCGCGCGACCGGGCTTCCGGTGCTGGTGGACGGCGACACCGGCTACGGCGAGGCGCTGAACGTGATGCACATGGTCCGCTGCTTCGAGGACGCGGGTGCGGCGGCCGTGCACATCGAGGACCAGCTGTTGCCCAAGAAGTGCGGCCACCTGAACGACAAGAAGCTCGCCGACCCGCAGGACATGGCGACCAAGGTGCAGGCCGCGCGCAGGGCCCGCCGCGAGCTGGTGATCTTCGCGCGCACCGACGCCGCCGCGAGCGAGGGCCTGGACGGCGCGGTGGCGCGAGCAAAGCTGTATGTCGAAGCCGGGGCCGACGCGATCTTCCCCGAGGCATTGCACGACGCCGGCATGTTCCGCGCCTTCGCCGAGCGCCTGCCGGGCGTGCCGCTGCTGGCGAATATGACCGAGTTCGGCCGCACGCCGTTCTTCACCGCCGCCGAGTTCGAGCAGATGGGCTACAAGGTGGTGATCTGGCCGGTGAGTTCGCTCCGCGTCGCCAACAAGGCGCAGGAGGATTTGTACGCGGCGATCGCCCGCGACGGCGGCACGCACAAGGTGCTCGACCACATGCAGACCCGCGCCGAGCTGTACGCACGCATCGACTATGCCGGCTACGAGGCGCTGGACGCCTCGATCGTGCAGACCGTGGTGCCGAAGAGGATGCCGCAGCGCGAGCCTGCGTGAGACGGGTCCTGATCTCCGGAACCCATTTATTCCGTCATAGCGAGGACCCTGGCGAAAGCCGGGGACGAAGCAACCCAGCGACCAAGCGACAAGCGTCAGATGTGTCGTCCTGGGTTGCTTCGCTTCGCTCGCAATGACGAGTCAGTTGTTTCGTTCGAGACTCGGTGTCACTGGCCCGTCTGCAACAGCTCGATGATACGAGTCTGGATCTTCAGCTTGGCGTTCGCTGCCGCCCACTCCGGCGATCCGGTCACCGCGGCGATGGCGGCTTCGTTCGCAAACACGCAGGAGGACGCGATGGCCAGGTGTGTCGCGTCGTGGCCGACAGTGCATGACGTGGCGCCCGCCTTCTTGTAGAGGTCCTCGAAGGTCGACGTCATTGTCACGTTGCTCTCGCAACCAGCCTGGTCAGGCGCAATCACGATGGCGAGCCGCAGAACCTCGGCCTGCGCCGCCGTCACAGCGCAAACAGCAAGCGTCGTCCCGATCAGCAGACCACGAAGCGTATTCTTCACGTCCTGTCCTCCCTTTGTTCCGCTGGCCGAACGCCAGACAGCAAACTGCTACCCTGCCTCGATCACGCCTCACAATGAACGTTTGCAGGCGGATGGGCGGGACCCGGGCACGTGCAAGGACGGCTCACCCGACCGTCTGCACGCGCGAGCCGGCCGAAGCTGCGGCGACGCGGCGCAGTCCGGCCGATCCGCCCGGCGGACACTCCATCCTGTGCTTGATCGTCATCAAAGCGCCCCCCGCGCACCTGCCCTAAGCCTCAGCCGCATGTCGCGGCGCAGCCGCCGCTCGGGGAGACAGACCATGATCACCGTCCTGCGCACCAGAACCATCGCCCCTGGAAAAGTCACCGACGCGGTGGCGTGGGCGCACGAGATGGCGGCCTACTTCGAGAAGAAGTTCGGTTGCCCGAACCGGGTCTCGATGCCGGTCGGCGGCCACCCGCACCGGATCCGCTGGACCGTCGAGGTCGCCGGCTTCGCCGAACTCGGCGAGATGCTGAAGAAGATGCAGGGCGACGCGCACTATGCGCAGATGGTCGCGCAGGCGAGCGAGCTGTTCATGGCCGGCGCGGTCGACGACGAAATCTGGCAGGCCGTCTGACGGCGCAAGGTCGCGATGGCGGCCCGGCCATCGGGGATTTCGCGCGTCACGCCACCGGCGGCACGCTCCGGTCGTCCGGCACCCAGCCGCCGTGGAACCCGAACGGCACCCGCACCGGCAGGCGGATCGTCGCGACCGGATCGCCGGCGAAATCACTCGCGTCCAGGATCACCACGTCGGTCAGGTCGCGCGCGCCGTCGTAGACGTAGGACATGATCCAGCCGTCGTCCTCCGCCGCCGCGCCGGTGCGGGGGACGAACACCGGCTCCATCGTCACCCGGGCCGGACCGTAGTCGTGCAGTTCCGCCGTCTGGCGCTCCACGTCGTGCTTGACCGCCGCCCCCGCGTCCCCGCGGCGCGTGCTGTGTGCGGTGTAGCCGTAGCGATACGGAAGCCCGCCGAACGCGCCGTTGATGCGCGGGAACTCGCAGCCGCGGTCGTCCAGGATCGTCTGGTTTAGACCCCCGCCGGTGCGGTCGAGC
>DATEQV010000464.1:0-4985 GCA_035272265.1 Acidisphaera sp.
AGTCCTTCAGCGACATCTCCGCGATCGGCGAGTCGCGTTGCAAGCCGGCATTGTTGACCAGGATGTGCACGGTGCCGAACGTCTCGACGGCGGTGCGGAACATCGCCTGCACCTCGTCCTCTCGCGACACATCCGCACGCACCGCGACCGCGCGGCGGCCACCCTGTTGGATTTCGTCGACGACGCCCTGCGCGGATTCCGGGCCGGTGACGAAGTTGACCACCACATCGGCGCCGGCGGATGCCAGGCCGACCGCTACGGCGCGGCCGATGCCGGAGCTCGCGCCGGTCACCAGCGCCACCTGTCCGGCCAACACCGGATAACAGGCCGGAGTCGGCAGCCGCGCCGCCGCCTGTTCATGCATGGACATCAGCCTCGATCTCCTCGTTCATGACAAAACCGCACAAAGTCTCTTCGGTCCGCGGATGCAGCAGCAGCGCGACGAGCCCGGTCCAGCCCGTCTGGTGCGAGGCGCCGACGCCGCGGCCGGTGTCGCCGTGGAAATATTCGTAGAACAGCACGTGATCGCGGAACGCCGGGTCGTTCTTCACGAGCGGGTGGTCCCCGAGCGCCGGCCGGCGGCCGTCGGCGCCGCGCAGGAACAGCCCCGCCAGCCGGTACGACAGCGCGTCCGCCACCTCGCGCAGGCTCAGCATCCGTCCGGAACCGACCGGGTGTTCCACCTTGAAGCCGTCGCCGTAATAGCGATGGAACTCGCGCAGGCTCTCGACCAGCAGGTAGTTGACCGGCATCCAGACCGGCCCGCGCCAGTTGGAATTGCCGCCGAACAGGCCGGTCTCGGACTCACCCGGCACATAGCCGACGCTGAAGCGGTTGCCGGCGTGCTCCAGCACATACGGATTGGCCGCGTGGATCCGGGAGAGGGCGCGAATTCCGTAGGGCGAGAGGAACTCCGTCTCGTCCAGCATCCGCCGCAGCAGCGCCTTCATGCGGTGGCCGCGTACCAGCGACAGCAGACGGGTCTCGCCTCGTCCGGGTTCCTGCCAGCGCGATACCAGGCTGGCCAGGTCAGGACGGTAGTCGAGGAACCATTTCAGCCGCCGCGCGAACTCCGGCAGGCGATCCAGCACGTCCTGATCAATCGTCTCCACCGCGAACAGGGGGATCAGCCCGACCATGGAGCGCACGCGCAACGGCAAGCGATCGCCGCCGGGCAGGCTGAGCACGTCGTAGAAGAACTGGTCCTGCTCGTCCCACAGGCCGACGCCGTCGCCGCGCAGGTTGGCCATCGCCTCGGCGATGTAGAGGAAGTGTTCGAAGAATTTCGTGGCGACGTCCTCGTAGACCGCGTTGTCCAGTGCCAGCTCAAGCGCGATGCGCATCAAGTTGAGCGTGTACATCGCCATCCAGGCGGTGCCGTCGGACTGGTTGATGAAGCCGCCCGTGGGCAACGGTGCGGAGCGGTCGAAAATCCCGATGTTGTCGAGGCCCAGGAAACCACCCTGGAAGACGTTGCGGCCTTCGGCGTCCTTACGATTGACCCACCAGGTGAAGTTCAACATCAGCTTGTGGTAGATACGTTCAAGAAATGCTCGGTCGCCGCGCCCGGTGAGGGTCTTATCCATCTGGTAGACGCGCCAAGCCGCCCAGGCGTGCACGGGAGGATTGACGTCGCCGAACGCCCATTCGTAGGCGGGCAGCTGGCCGTTGGGATGCATATACCATTCGCGCGTCATCAGAATGAGCTGCGATTTGGCAAACTCGGGATCGATCAGCGCGAAGGTGACGCAGTGGAATGCGAGATCCCAGGCCGCGTACCAGGGATACTCCCACTTGTCCGGCATCGAGATGATGTCGGCGTTGTTGAGGTGGGACCAATCGGCGTTGCGGCCGCGGCGGCGCTCCGCCGGCGGTTTCGGCTGCCCAGGGTCGCCGGCGAGCCAGCTCGGGATGTCGATGTAGTAGAACTGCTTCGACCACAGCATGCCGCCCAGCGCCTGCCGCTGCACCAGGCGCGCATCGGGGTCGGCGAGCTGGCGCTGGAGCATGGCGTAGAACGCGTCCGCTTCGGCGATACGGCGCGCGAACAGCGCGTCGAAGTCGGCGAAGGCATCGCTCGCGTCGTCGGCGGGCCGGAAGCGCAGGCGGACTTGCGCGGACGCGCCGGGCGCGATCTCCAGCACATGATGCGCGGCGCACTTGGTGCCCTCACGCAGCTTGCTGACCGCGCCGGCGTCGCCGCCCACCACGAAGTCGTTGATGCCGTCCTTGAACGGTCCGGTCGCGTCGATCCCAAACAGACGCCGGACGTTGGTCTCGTTCTCGCAGAACAGCAGGTCGGGCCCGCCATCGAGCCAAAGCCGCCGGGGTGGCATCAGCGGGTGCGCCGCGTCCACCGAGCCGTCGGCCCGGGCGCGCAGAAGCGGACGTTCCGCGTCCGGCGTCCATGACCACGTGTTGCGTGCCCAGAGCTGCGGCAGCAGATGCAGGCGCGCCGCGTCCGGCCCGCGGTTGTGCACGGTGACGCGCATCAGCACGTCCTCGGGCGTCGCCTTGGCATATTCCACGGTCACGTCGAAATACCGGCCGGCGTCGAACAGGCCGGTGTCGATCAGCTCGAATTCCGGCTCGTGCGGTCCGCGGCGGCGGTTTTCCTCGGTCAGTTGCGCGTAGGGGAACGCGGCTTGCGGATACTTGTACAGCATCCGCATATAGGCGTGGCTCGGCACGCCGTCGCTGTGGAAGTACAGCTCCTTGACGTCCTCGCCGTGATTGCCCTCGCTGTTGGTCAGCCCAAACAACCGTTCCTTCAGGATCGGATCGCGACCGTTCCACAGCGCGATCCCCAGGCACCACAGGCCCTGGTCATCGCTCCAGCCGGCGATGCCGTCCTCGCCCCAACGATAGGCGCGGCTGCGGGCGTGGTCGTGCGGGAAGTACTCCCAGGCATTGCCGCCGGGGCTGTAGTCCTCGCGCACCGTACCCCATTGCCGGTCGCCGAGATAAGGCCCCCAGCGCCGCCAGGCCGGGTCCGCGCTGGTCCCGCAAAGTCGACTGCCCTCGGCGGTCGCGAGCAGGTTCACGTCGGGCGATTGCCTAGCGGCCATCGGTCGTCTCCAGTTGCGGGGCAAGGCACGACGCGTCCGCAGACGCGAGCAGGCACTCGATCCGGATCAGCTCACCGAGCGACCAGGCCTGGAACGGGCAGCCGCCGGGCGTGTACGGCGGATCGCCGTCGACCACCTCGGAGACATGCCCCAGCCCGGCGGTGCCGAGATGCTCCAGCAGCGGCGCCATAAATCGCCGACGCGCTTCTTGTTTCGCCGCCTCGGTGCTGCCGCGCACCCGTAGCCAGGCCTCCACGAACGGCCCCATCAGCCACGGCCACGCGGTTCCCTGGTGATAGGCGCCGTCGCGCTCGCGCGGTCCGCCACGGTAGTGCGCGACGTAGTCCGGATGGTCCGGCGACAAGGTCCGCAGGCCGAGCGGCGTCAGCAGCAGCAGTTCCACGAGATCGACGACGCGCCACGCGCTATCGCCCTGCAAGGCCGCGAACGGCAGGCCTCCGACCGCCAGGATCTGGTTCGGCCGCAAGCGCCGGTCGACAGTTCCGGATTGGTGGTCGACGTCCACGACATCGAACAACCCGCCGGTTGCCGGATCGGGGAACCGGGCCTCGAACGCAGCCTGCGCCTTGCGCGCCGGGATTTCCCAGTCCGGGGACCATGCGGCACCGATCCGCAGCGCGTTGATCCACAGCGCCTGCACTTCGACCGGCTTGCCGATGCGCGGCGTCACCACCCAGTCGCCGAGCTTGGCGTCCATCCAGGTCAGCTGTATGCCGGCAGCACCGGCGCGCAGCAGCCCGTCCGCATCGACGCCGATGCCGAAGCGGGTTCCGGCGGCGTAGCCCCGCAGAACCGCTTCGACCGCGCCGATCAGGCGCGTCCGCGCATCGGGTTCGATCGGCGCGTGAGCGGCCGCCGTTGCGCCCAACAGCTCGTGGACTGCGACGACGAACCAGAGCGACGCGTCCACCGCGTTGTATTCGGGCGCCTGCCCGGCATCGGGAAAGCGGTTGGGCAACATGCCTTCGCTGACGGCGTCCGACCAAGCGAGCAGGATGTCCCTCGCTTCGGCGAGCCGCCCGGTGCCGATCATGAGTCCGCGCATGGCGATGAAGGTGTCGCGTCCCCAGTCGGTGAACCAGGGAAAGCCGGCGATCACCGTGCGTCCGGTGCCGCGATCGACCAGATAGCTGTCGGCGGCCAGCCACGTTGCGGGTCTGGCAGCACGCCGTGCGCGCTCCGCCTCGATCGTGCGGCTTGCGCATGCGGCGGCGGACTCCGACCGGCTGCCGCCGGCGCGCAACACGATCACGGCGTCGTCGTGGGCGAGATCGAAGCGAAACAGGCCCGGCGAGGCCAGATCCTCGACACAGTCGAGGCCGCGGGCGGCCTCCGCGCTGTAGAGGAAGTTGCGGTACCATTCCGGTGCCTGCTCGTATGCGCCGTTGGTCAGCGCCAGGATCGCCGGCAGATCGCGATACGGCTGCCAGGCGACGTTGCCGCCGATGACGTCACCGGCGAAATCGAAAGATTCGTTGCGCCGATGCAGCGCATGATAGTCGCGGCCGGACAACAGCGGCCGCACCACCAACCGGCTGGGCGCATCGTCACGGCTGCGACGCCAGCGGAGAACCGTGTCGGCGCTGTCGCGGCCGACTAGAATCTCCTGCGCCAGCCCGGCCGCAAAGCACCATGTCGGCCACGGCGTGGCGGAGAATGTCGTTATGCCGTGATATCCCGCGGGATGAACGACGTCCGGCGTGTAACGCTGAGTGCTGAGCGCAATGATGCCGTCCGGCGCTTCCAGCCAGGCTTCGATGCCATTGACCAGAACAACGCGGCCGGTGGGTGGCGTAATCGCGGCCAGCAGCAACGCGTGGTAGCGGCGCGTTCGCTCACCGCTCACGGTGCCCGAGGCAAAGCCGCCGAAGCGGTCGGACTCCAGCCACTCGGCTT
>DATEQV010000465.1:0-6920 GCA_035272265.1 Acidisphaera sp.
GGGACGGCGTCGATGAGGCGGCGGTAGAGGCGTTGAAGCGAGGTCGGGAGCCAGCGAAACATCGTGTCCTCCCGATCGCTGGGGGTGAAGCAACCAAAGCCAATCGAGGCCGAGGATAGCTTGCCTAGGAAAACAAAGCAAGAGAAAAAATGGCTAGGGCGTCCGGCCCGGTTCGCCGGCCTGGACTGGGACCGCGCGGCAACCTCGATCGGGCGCCGAAGAGCGTCGACATCAGCAAGGAGCCGTGCTCCGCGTCGGAGCGACTCGTCGCAGGCGGCAGCGTTCGTCGTGCCGCGATCGGCGCCCGGTGTCATACCAGCTGGCACAAGTAATGACTCATCATCAAAGACACCGTCATTCCGGGCGAAGGCCCGGAATCCACGCCTTTCTTCCTCTGCGTGGACGTCAAGAAGGCATGGATGCCGGGCCTTCGCCCGGCATGACGGGTCAGTACTTTCGGCCGCCGGTGTCAGTCGCTGCCGGGGGCCGCTGCCGCGTCGAACAGCGGCGCGAGCGCCGCACGCGCCTGCTCGTCCCGTTGGACGACGTTGTCCATGATGCCGGATGCAACGGCGGCGCGGTACACGCTGGCGGCGAAGCGGGCGTCCTCGATCACCCGGCGCGGATCGCTGCTCCGCAGCCACGTGCCCAACTCGTCGAAGACGTCGTCGAGCAGCTCCCGGTCCATCGGCACGAAGCTCAGACAGGTCATGGCGAATTCGTCCGGCCGGCAGAGGCGGCCGGCGAAACAGTCGCCCGGCGTCGCCGACATGGCCATCGCCTCGTCGAGCAGCCAGGTTTCCTGTTCGAGCAACAGGTCCGTCACGACCACGCCCGCGACCGCGTGCCGTCGTTCGACCTTCCAGAACGAGAACCGCGCTTCGCACAGCGCCTGCAGGACGCGCGCGTCGTCCGACCCCGCCGGGCAGCGCGCACGGCGGGCGTGGCGCACGATCGCCCGGCTGCGGCCCGGTTTTGCCGTGTGGAGGGCGAGATCGTAGATGAGCTGCATCTCGGGGTCGTCCTCGTCGACGAGGAGCGTGCCCCCCTCGGCGAGGCCGAGCCGCCGCGCGTGGTCGAAGATGGCGGTGTGCGCGACGCAGTCCATCGCCTCGTTCTGGTGGTGCGTGCAGATCGCGCGCAGCCGACGATACCGTTCGACAACGTCACCGGTTTGCATGGGACGCCTCCGCTGGCTGGTTGTGGCGGCGGAGGATAGGGCGGGTGGCCGAGTCGCATCCGGGGTGTCCTGTCCCGGAAGTTCGCCAGCGTCCTGCCCCGGAAGCTCGCGGGCGAACTTCCGGGACTGCAGGCCGCAGATATATGACCCGCCGGACACGGAGAACATGCAAGGGCGGAGAAGGCAGCGCACTCCTTCGCGAGCCACATCGCGCATATGCCGGGCCATTTCCCCGAACGCAGGATACCATGGCCATCGAGACGATGGCGGAATGCGGCGCGCCGCTCCGCCCTTGCTCCTGCCGGGGCATCATAGAACGCCCATGGCCGGCCAGACGGTGGCCGACAGGGCCAGGATCAGCAGATACCCGGCCACGGTCAATGGCAGACCGATGAGCGCGAACGTCCTGGTTTCGAACGCACCCGTTCCGTAGCACAGCATGTTCTGCGGTGCGTTCATCGGCAGGATCATGCCGAACGACACCACGAACTGCTGGATCAGTACGATCCCGAAGGCGGAGCCGGTGCTGGGCGGCAGTTGCTGGGCGAAGGCGATCATCACCGGGATCAGCGTGCTGGCAAGGCCGGTCGCCGAGGCGAAGCCGAGATGCAGCACGATGTTGAACGCCGACAGTGCCGCGATCACGCCAACCGCCGACAGCGTCCCCAGCCCGAGATGTCCAAGGGTTGCGCTGGCGAGCCAGGTCGCCGCCCCGGTGCGGCTCAGCAACGTGCCCAGAGAGATGCCGATGGCGAACAGCACGATGGTACCCCAGGGGATCAGCGGTTCCGCGGTCTTCCAGTGCAGCACGCCGATGCCGGGCATCAGCAGCAGGGCCACCCCCATCACCATGGCGGAGGTGCTGTCGATCGGGTGCAGCTTGCCCTCGGTGGCCCACAGCACCAGCAAGACGAGCGCAAGCGCGGTCAGCCGCTTCTCGCTGCCGGTCATCGGTCCCATCTCGGCCAATTGCCGGCGCAGCATCTCCTCGGCCTGCCCGCGCGCCGGCACCTGCGGGCGCAGCAGCCAGAGGCTGAGCACGAACAGCACAACGCTCATGATGACCGTGAACGGCAACGCGGCAACGAACCAGTCGCCCCAGGCGATGTTGTGGCCGAAGGCCTTCTGCATGAAGTCGGTGGCGATCAGGTTCTGCGCCGCCCCGGTCTTGATGCCGATGTTGAAGATCGTGCACGCCTGCGCGGAGACGATCATCAGCGCCGCCCCGAGGTTGCTGTTCACCGGCCGCCAGCGCGGCCACGATACCCAGCATGATCGGGATCACTGCGCCGACCCGCGCGGTGGCGGACGGCACGAACAGCGCCAGCACGAAACCGACCAGGATGGCGCCGACGATCAACCGGGCCGGCGAAACGCCGATCCGGCTCATGACCAGCAATGCCAGGCGCCGGTCGAGCCCGGTCGCTTTCAGGGCCGCGGCGAGGAACAGCGCCCCGGCCACCAGGATGACGGCGGAGGAGGAGAAGCCGACGAGCATCTCGTTGAGCGCAGCCGCGGTCGTCAGAGGCGTCTTGGCGGTCACGCTCAGCGGCTTGCCGTAGAGCCCGCCGACCGCAGCCGTGGCCAGGATGACCGCGCTGGTCGGCGCCGAGACGCACTCGCTCACCCACAGCGTGACCGCGAGAACCAGCAGCGCCAGCGCGACCTGACCGGCGGCGCCGAGCGCCGCCGGGGTCGGCAACAGCAGCACGCCGACGAACAATCCGAAGGCAAGGACGAGGTACAGGACCTTCCTGTCGTACCCTGGTGTTGAAGCGGTCCTGTCCATGACGGCGTCACCTTCTTGCTTAACAGAGGACAGAGCGTCGTTTGTCAGTTGAACAACGCTATGGGCGAACGCAGGCGAACGCCGCCGATCACGACACGGGTTATGTCAGTCACGGAGCGCGCCATACGGCGCGGCCTTTCACACCTTGGTGGACTATCACGACAGGACTATGATCGGCGTGGACAATCAAGCCGTCGGCTGAGGCGGGACCCGGCGATGCCATCAATCGGCGCGCCAAGGAGACGCATCACGGAGAGTTCGGCGGACGCAAGGATAGCGGCGGCCTCGGAGATCGCGCCGCGCCCGAGGTTCGGGCTGGGCTTGAAGATCGGAGTAGTGCCGCTGCCGTTCTTCATCGTGGCGGCCGAACTGGCTATTCATCGCGGCAATCCCGGCTCAGGAGGGCGTTATGAAGCTCGTCGTGATGCTGATAAATCTTGGTGGCCACTACGGCCCGGCGACGATTTCCGGGTTCGATACGATGGCCGCCTGCCGAGCAGCCGAGCCGATCGTCGTCGCATTCTACAGGAAGACGACGCCAAGCTCCGTCACCACCGAGTGCGTCGAACTCCCCAAGTAGGCTTGCAAGAAAGCGGGGTAGAGATACGCCGGAAACTCCGGATGCGCCGGGCCCAGCGCCAGCCGGCTGCCGCCGTGTTTCGCGATGATGTACCCACCACCGCGCCGCTCTCCGCCAGCACCACCTGACCGTCCGCGATCACCGGCGCCGAGCCGATCGGATGCAGCGCCCGCAGCTCCGGCGGCGCGAGGATGGTCACCGGATCGCGGTCGTAGCGCGTCAGCTCGGACGGAACGCCGAGCTCCTCGCGCAGCCAGATGATCCGCTCCGATTGCGACACGTCGAGGTGATGGATGCTGAGCATGCCGCCATTCCGGCACGCTCCCCCTGCCTGTCCCTCGCTGAACGGCTCCGGCGACCCTGCCGCCCTACACCGGGCCGCTACTTCGCCCCCGCGCTCGCCTTCAGCGCCCGCTCCACATCCTGCGGGTCGCCCGCGATGGCCTTGAGGTAGGCGCGTGCCGGCTGGTCAGGCTCGGCCCGCGCCTGCTCCCAGTCCCGCAACGTCCCGAGCGGGATCTGGTAGCGCGCCGCAAACTCCTCCTGGGTCAGCCCGAGCGCACGGCGCAGCGTCTTCACCCGCGGCACAAGGCGCATGCGCGCCATGTCGGCGTCCGTCAGCGGCTGAGCGTCTGGATCGCTCAACGCCGCCGCGCGAACCTGCTCGTCGCGCATCGCCCGCAGACGCGGCCAATCCGTCGTGTCCTCGAGCGGCCTCGTGGTGCCGTCCGGCAGCACCTGGACGAGCGATCCGTCACTCGTCCGTTTGGCTCTGATAGGCATCCCACTCGAACTCATCCGCAGCCATAAACTCCTGCTTGCCCGTAGTCATGGCAAGGGAGCCAATGCAGAGGCTGGCGCTTTTCCAGCCAGAGAACTTTCACGCGAACCGTATCAACACGTCATGGCCCGCGCAGGCGGGCCATCCACGCCTTTCTTTCGCGCGGCCGGCAAAGGCGTGGATGGTCCGCCTTCGCGGACCATGACGAGACCAGGGTGAGTGCGATCACACCCAGGCTGAAACCGCCAGGAACTTCTTGACCGCCAAGACAAAAAGTCCTAGGCATCGTTGCCTCAGCATCGCGATCCAGGAGCCGCCCGTGCCCGCTCCGACCTTTCACCCGCTCACCCCCGCGAACCGCGCAACCCCCTTTCCGTTATGCCTGACTCGACACACGGCCTTAGTCCGTCGGTTGCGTTTGGACGGTAGCGTGACCCCATGATCCTGCTCATCCCCGGACCCGTCACCACCCACCCCGAGGTGAAGGCCGCCCTGCTCCAGGACATCGCCCCCTGGGACAACGACTGGGGCCACCGCCTGGCCGTCGTGCGCCAGCGCCTGCTCGCCCTCGCCGGCGGCGTTTCCGGCCGGCACGCCGCCCTGCTGCTGCAGGGCTGCGGCCACTTCGCCGCCGAGGCCGCCGTGCGCACCTTCGTCCCGCGCGGCGGCAAGGTCCTCGTGCCCATCACCGGCAACTACGCCGAGCGCTTCGCCCGCCTCGCCCACGAAGCCGGCCGCACCGTCGTCCGCCTGTCCGTCGGCCCGAAGGAGCGCGCCAGCCCCGCCGCCGTGGCCCGCGCGCTCGCCGCCGACCCCACGATCGGCCACGTCGCGATGGTCTACAGCGAGACCTCCAGCGGCATCGTCCACGACATCGCCGCCATCGGGCGCGAGGCCGCGGCACTCGGCCGGCGCACGCTCGTCGACGCCGTCTCCGCCTTCGGCGCGCTGCCGCTCGACATCGCCGCCATGCCCGAGGCCGACGCGGTGTTCTTCACCAGCAACAAGTGCCTCGAAGGCATGCCCGGCCTGTCCGCCATCGTCGTCGACACCGCGCGCACCGCCGCCTGCGCCGCCCAGGCCGAGAGCTGGTCGCTCGACCTCGCCGACATCCTGCGCCACGGCCAGACCAGCGGCTGGGGCTCGTTCCGCTTCACCCCGCCGGCCCAGGTGGTCGAGGCGCTGGCCGCCGCGCTGGACCGGCTGGACTCGGAGAGCCGCCCGGCCCGCCTCGCGCGCTACGAGGCCAACATGCGCACGCTGTACCATGGCGTGCAGCGCCACGGCCTGACGCCCTGCCTGCCGGAGGCGATCCAGGGCCCGATCGTGCTCAACGTCCACGCGCCGGAGCATGCGAACTGGACGCTGCAAGGCTTCGTCGACGCGCTGAAGCCCGAGGGCTTCGTGATCAGCAACTTCCACAACACCCCCTGGCCGAGTTTTCGCCTTGGCTGTATCGGCGCCATCGGCAAGTCGGAGATGGAGCAGGCCGTGACAGCGATCGGACGCGCGCTCGACCGCATGGGCATCGTGCAAAGGCAGGCGGGGACCGCGCAAAGGCAGGCCGCCTGATGGCGAGCGACCTGGAGATCGCCCGCGCCGCCACCCTCCGCCCCATCGCCGACATCGCCGACATCGCCGCCAAGGCCGGCATCCCGGCCGAGGCGCTGGAGCCGTACGGCAAATACAAGGCGAAGATCGGCTTCGACTTCATGCGCACCGTCGGCAGCCGGCCGCCGGGGCGGCTCGTGCTGGTCACCGGGATCAGCCCGACCGCGGCGGGCGAGGGCAAGACCACCACCACGATCGGGCTCGCCGACGCGCTGAACATGCTCGGCAAGCGGGTGATGATCTGCCTGCGCGAACCCAGCCTCGGCCCGTGCTTCGGCCAGAAGGGCGGGGCGACCGGCGGCGGGCGCGCGCAGGTCGCGCCGATGGAGGAGATCAACCTCCACTTCACCGGCGACTTCCACGCCGTCACCAGCGCCAACAACCTGCTCGCCGCCCTGATCGACAACCACGTCTATTGGGGCAACGCGCTTGGTATCGATACACGCCGGATCACCTGGCGGCGCGCGATGGACATGAACGACCGCGCGCTGCGCGACATGGCGATCGGCCTCGGCCACGGCAGCAACGGCCCCGCGCGAGAGGACGCGTTCGACATCACGGTGGCCAGCGAGGTGATGGCGGTGTTCTGCCTCGCCAGCTCGTTGGAGGACCTGCAGGACCGGCTCGGCCGCATCATCGTCGCGACGCGGCGCGACGGCGGCGCGATCACGGCGCGGGATCTGAAGGCCGACGGCGCGATGGCGGCCCTGCTGCGTGACGCGCTGCAGCCGAACCTGGTGCAGACGCTGGAAGGCTCGCCCGCGCTGATCCATGGCGGCCCGTTCGCCAACATCGCCCACGGCTGCAACTCGGTGATGGCCACACAGCTCGGCCTGCGCCTGGCCGAGGTCGTGGTGACCGAGGCGGGCTTCGGCGCCGACCTGGGTGCGGAGAAGTTCCTCGACATCAAGTGTCCCTCGGCCGGGCTGCGGCCGGACTGCGCGGTGATCGTCGCGACGGTGCGCGCGCTGAAGATGCA
>DATEQV010000466.1:0-13167 GCA_035272265.1 Acidisphaera sp.
GGGGAGCCAGCGCAGCAATGTGTCCTCCCCTGTCCTGGGATGCCATGGCCAATTCCATGGGCTCAGGCATAATAGCCTAGGTTTTTGGTCCTGGCAAGGGGTTTTTTCGGCTGCGGCAGAGCGGATCTCGGGCTGTCCCGCTTGATCCACGTCAACTTCTCGCACGTGCGTACAGGGTAAGAGCGCATGCTCGCTGAGGGTAAGCCGCCTTGCGGTGCCAAGTGACGGCCGCTTTCGACCGACGGGCGGGCACCGAGGGTCGCTGCCGCGGCAGGAGTGCACCACGATCGATGTCGGTGCCGATCTGTCCGAAGAACAACCGACCACCCGAAAACCAGGAGTTCGGAACATGACCAAGACGGCCAAAAAATTCTTGCTGGCTGCTGCAGCGGCTGCATTGACGGCCGGCATTTCCGGACCGGCGGTCCACGCTCAGGTTCAGCCTTACACCGGGGTCAAGGCGGGCGTTCTCACCTGCAACGTCTCCAGTGGCTGGGCGTTCGTGTTTGGATCGAGTCGCGATCTCAAATGCACCTATGCGCCGGTTCAGGGTACCCCCGACCACTATGTCGGCCATATCGACAAATATGGCGTCGACATCGGCTACAGTGCCGGTGGCGTCATGGTTTGGGCTGTCCTGGCACCGACCAACAACCTCGGCCACGGCGCACTCGACGGTAAGTACGGCGGACTGACCGCCGGGGCGGCCGCAGGCGTCGGCGGTGCTGCCAACGTGCTGGTCGGAGGGTCTCAAGACGCTCAGAAGACGATCTCGCTCCAGCCGCTGAGCATCGAGGGCACTACTGGTCTCAATGTGGCCGCGGGAGTCCTGGAGCTGACGCTGAAAACCCAGGGGGACTGACAAGCGGACGGGAATCGGATTGGTCGACGCTTCGTCGACCAATCCGATTCCGACGCTCTCGGCTTCGGTTTATACCAAGTTCTGATGACCTGAACCCTTTCACTCGTCATCGCGAGCGAAGCGTGGCGATCCAGGGCCGCGTGACAAAGGCCTGCCGCGTGGCCCTGGATCGCCACGCCGCCAAGTGGCGGCTCGCGATGACGAGGTGATTCGTACTGTCTCAGACTTGGCATTAGGCGTCACGCGGCTGCGCGCAGGAAGTCGAGCAGGAGCGCGCTCACCTGCTCGGGTTGTTCCTGTTGCGCCCAGTGGCCGGCGGCGTCGATCAGGTGCGTGCCGCGCCAGTGCGTGCAGGCCTGACGCTCCATGCGCTCGAGCGCGCCGGGGAACTGGTAGGTGCCCCAGTCGGCCTTGCCGGTGATGAACGTCGCAGGCACGTCGATGGTGCGGCCGGCGAACAGGCGAAGGTCGGCGTTCGGCCAGAACTCGGACCGGCATCGATACCATTGCAGCGCGCCCTGGAAGCCGGTGCGCTCGTATTCCGTGGCGTAGACCGTCAGCTCTCGCGGCGTCATCCAGCGGCAGGCGGCGATCGCCTCGGCCGAGGGCATGTGCGGCGCCACCGTCTCGGCCATGCCCTTGCCGCGCTCCATGATGTAGTAGGGCGGCATGACCGCGTAGGACTGCGCGCTGCCGTCGGGCAACGGACGCGGATGATTGCCGGGCCAGTCGGCGCTCTTCATGTGGAAATACGCGCGCAGGAATGCGTGCACGCCTTGCGGCGCGCCGTGCATGTCGGGGTTCGCGCGGCGGGTCGAGTAGAACCATTGGTAGTGCTGGCGCGGAGGGTCTAGCCGGCCGAGCGCGTCGTCGAGGCGCTGCATGGTCGGCTGCGCGTCGAGTTCGGGCGCGCCGGTGAACGGACTGCTCATCATGGCGACGGACCGGAACACGTCCGGCCGGATCAGCGCGCACAACGCCGCGACGGGCGAGCCGAAGTCGTGGCCCACAACGCCCTGCACGCGCGCACATCCGAGCGCATGCAGCAGCGACAGCGCGTCAATGACGAGGTTCGACAGCCGGAACGGCATCAGGTCGCCGTCGTAATCGGCGCTCCACCCGGTCGTGCGTCCGAAGCCGCGCTGGTCGGGTGCGACGACGTGGTAGCCCGCGTGCGCCAGCGCCGGCATGACCTTGCGCCACGAGTAGGCCAGTTCCGGGAAGCCGTGCAGCAGCAGTACGCAGGGCGCGCCCGGCTCGCCGGCTTCCAGCACGTGCATCGTCAGCCCGTTCACGTCCGGCACGAAGCCGGACCGAACGCCGTCGGGCAGCAGGTCGTGCGGCAGGGGGCCGTGCGTCATGCGTTCCTCCCGCGCCGGGCGTGCAGCGCCATCTCGTCCGCCTCGGCGGTGTATACCGCGTTCGAGGAAACGGGAGAGACCCATGCGGGCACAGGTTCTTGCGGCTTCCCTTGCAGCGGCGCTTGCGTGCGGGCTGGCGATGCAGACGGCGGCGGCCCAGACTCCGCCGGCCGACAACGGGACGGTTCTGAACCTGTCCGTCACGGCCTCCGTCAAGGTGACGCCCGACCAGCTCGTCGCCGAGCTTGCGGGCGTCGCGACCATGGCCACGCCGGCCGAGGCGCAGCGAAAGGTGAACGAGATGATGGCGCAGGCGAAGTCCATCGCGGCGGGCGTGCCCGGCGTGGAGGTCGCGTTCCGCAGCTACACGGTCGGGTATGCCGACGAGAAAAAGACGCGATGGACGGCGCAGCAGATGCTCGAGCTGAAGAGCGGCGGCGATGGCGCGGCGCTGCTCGATCTGGTCGGCCGCCTGCAGACGACGGGGCTCGCGCTCGACGCACTCGACTGGCAGGTGTCGGAGAGCCGGATCGTGCAGGCGCGCCGCGAGGCGACGATCGAGGCGCTGAAATCGTTGCAGACCGGCGCGTCGGAGGACGCGAAGGCGCTCGGCCTTGAGGTCGACCGCCTGAAGATGGTCACGCTGGACGGTGCGCTGCCGTTTCCGCGGCACGCGGCCCGGGCGGTGGCGATGATGGCTGCGCCGCCGCCCAGTTCGACGCCGGAGGCGCAGGACGTGGTGGCGACGGCGCGGGCCGAAGTGCTGCTGCGCGCGCCCGGCGGCGGCGCGAGCCGTCCGTAGGGGTTATACTAGGACTCGTTGTGAATGACTCATCGGCGTCATCGCGAGCGAAGCGTGGCGATCCACGGCCGCGTGACGAACGCCTGCCGCGCGGCCCTGGATTGCCACGGCGCTGCGCGCCTCGCAATGACGGCTCTGTCGTGAGTTCTGCTTACCGAGTCCTGGTATTAATCCGACCGCACGATCGCGAGGCTGACGCCGGCGCCGATCAGCAGCCCGCCGGTCAGCCGGTTGCGCAGGCGCGCGCGGCGCAGCAGCACGCCGCGAGCACGGGCGGCCATCATCGCCCATAGCCCGTCGACGATCAGCGCGATCGCCACCAGCGTGACGCCGAGGATGACGATCTGCGGACCGGCCCGCAGATGCGGGTCGATGAACTGCGGGAACAGCGCGGCATAGAACAGCAGCGTCTTCGGATTGGTCAGCCCGACCGCCGCCGCGCGCGCGACGATGTGCCGCACCGGCAGCGGCCTGGGATGCATCTCCTCGTCGCGCGCGACCGTTCGCCACTGCTTCACGCCGAGCCAGATCAGGTAGGCGACGCCCGCCCAGCGCAGCCAGACGAAGGCGGACGACGCGGCCGTGAGCAGGGCGGCAAGTCCCGCCGTCACCAGCACGAGCTGCAACGCCAGCGCGGTTGCCGTCGCGCACACGGTCAGCAGGCCGGTCCGCACCCCGTAGGCGATCGCGTTGGCCGTGATCAGCGCCACGTTCGGCCCCGGGATCAGCATCAGCAGCACGCACGCTCCGGCGAATGCGGCATACAGGCCTGGGTCGATCATGGTCCTCCGTCCGGCCGTCCGGCGCGGTGATAGGGGTGGCCGGACGCGATCGCGCGCGCCCGGAAGATCTGCTCGGCCAGCATGACGCGAACCAGGCGATGCGGCCATGTCATTTTGCCGAGCGACAGTACCACATCGGCGCGGTCGAGCACCGCGCGGTCGAATCCCTCCGCCCCGCCGATCGCGAAGCATAGCGGGCGCTGGCCGCCGAGCCATGTCTCCAGCGCCGCCGCGAATGCCTGGGTGTCCATCGCCGTGCCGCCCTGATCGAGGGCGACCAGCAGCGCGCGGTCGGGCAGCGCATCGAGCACCGACTTCGCCTCGCGACCGACGATGTCGTCGCGGCTGCCGCGCGCCTCGGCGATCTCGGTCAGCATCAGCGGCGGGCGGATCTGCTGCTGGAAGTGGCGGAACAGCGCCGCCTCGGGTCCGTCGCGCAGTCGCCCGACGGCGATCAATCGTATCATTGTCGCTCCGCGACGGGGCGAATCACGCCGCCGAGCCGCCCTCCGGCGCGCCCATCGGCTCGTCTAGATCCGCACCCCACATGCGCTCCAGCGCATACAGCGCGCGCGCCTCGGGCTTGAACAGGTGCACGACGATGTCGCCGGTGTCGACCAGCACCCAGTCCGACCCGCCGGCGCCTTCGACCTGGATGCGCTTGACGCCCTGCTCGGACAGCTTCTCCAGCAGATGAGTCGCCATCGCCGTGATCTGCCGGTCGGCGAGGCCGGTCGCGATCACCATGCGGTCGCAGAACGACGCGCGTCCGGCCAGGTCGAGTGCCACCACGTCCTCGGCCTTGTCGTTCTCCAGGCTGTCGACGATCACCGACTGCAGGCTGTCGAGCCGGTCCGGCTCGGGCTTGTGCGTCCGGCGCTTGGCCGGCGCTTCGACGACGTGTTTCGGTCCGGCGGCGGCGGCCTTCTTGCGCGGCGTGCCCGGCGTGCGCTGCGCCGCCGTCAGTGTCGGCCGCGCGGCCTTGCGTGGCGCGCTTTTCTTGCGCTTGGCAGGCTCGGTGGGGGGCTTGCGGGCTATGACCGGACTCCTCGTCGCGCGGCGCGGATCGCGGTGGCGGACGCGGCCGACTGGCGTGCGCTCAGGAAGGTCCAGGCCGGCGGCGTGCGGCATGCCAACGAGGGCGCGGCATGCGCCGGAACCCGTGCATGACGCAGCGCGTGCGCCGCCTGTCCCGCCAACCCGCGGAAATTGTAGTTCGGGCGCGGCAGCACGGCGATCGGCACCAGGTCGACCAGCTCGCGCCAGCGCCGCCAGCGCGGCAGTTGTTCAAGAAGGTCGGCGCCGATCACCAGCACGAAGCACACATGCGGAAAGCGACGGCGCAGCTCGCGCAGCGTGTCGAAGGTGAAACGCGTGTGCCACGTGCGCTCCAGCCCCGCCGCGACGATGCGCCGCCCGTCGGCGATGGCGCAGGCCGAGGCGAAACGCTTGCGGTATTTCGCCATGTCGCGCGACGACTTGAGCGGATTGCCCGGCGAGACCAGCAGCCAGACCTGGTCGAGGCGCAGGCGTCTGCGGGCGAGGTCGGCGATGTGGCGGTGGCCTTCATGCGCCGGATTGAACGAGCCGCCGAGCAGGCCCACGCGAACCCGCCGCCTGTCGCCCCATACCGGCAGACGGTGCTCACTCAGGCGCGTACCTGTCCGTTGCCGTAGACGACATAGCGGAACGTGGTGAGCTGCTCGAGGCCGACCGGGCCGCGTGCGTGGATGCGTCCCGTGGCGATGCCGATCTCTGCACCGAATCCGAACTCCCCGCCGTCGCAGAACTGGGTCGAAGCGTTCCACAGCGCGACGGCGCTGTCCACGCCGCGCAGGAAGCGCTCGGCGGCGGCGGCGTCCTCGGTGACGATCGCCTCGGTGTGCGAGGTGCCGTGCGCGGCGATGTGGGCCAGTGCCGCGTCGACGCCGTCCACCACGCGGATCGACAGCACGGCGTCGAGCCATTCGGTGTCGAAATCGGCTTCGGTCGCCGAGGGCAGCGAGGGGACGATCGCGTGCGCGACCGCGTCGGCGCGGAACGCGCAGCCGAGCGCCGAGAGATCGGCGACGAGCAGCGGCAGCAGGGCAGGGGCGATGGCATTGTCGATCAGCAACGTCTCGGTGGCGCCGCAGATGCCGGTGCGGCGCATCTTCGCGTTGGCGACGATCGCGCGCGCCATCGCGTGGTCGGCGGCCGCATGCACGTAGGTGTGACAAAGGCCGGCGGCGTGGGCGAGCACGGGCACGCGGGCCTCGCGCTCCACGCGCTCGACCAGCGAGCGGCCGCCGCGCGGGATGATGAGGTCGATCAGGCCGGCGCCCGCGAGCATGGCGGCGACGAAGGCGCGGTCGACGGTGGGTGCGACCTGCACCGCGGCCTCGGGCAGCCCGGCGTCGCGCAGGCCGGCGGACAGCGCCGCGTGGATCGCGGCGGCGCTGCGGTGGCTTTCCGATCCGCCGCGCAGGATCACCGCGTTGCCCGACTTCAGGCACAGCGCGGCGGCGTCGGCGCCGACGTTCGGCCGGCTTTCGTAGATCATGCCGATCACGCCGAGCGGCTGGGCGATGCGCCGGATGCGCAGTCCGTTCGGCCTTGTCCATTCGGCCAGCACGCGCGCGAGCGGATCGGGGAGCGACGCGATCTCGGCGACACCTGTCGCCATCGCGTCGATCCGTGCGTCGGTCAGCGTCAGGCGGTCGCGGAAGGCCGAGCTGCCGGAGAAGTCGCCGAGGTCGGCGGCGTTGGCGGCGAGGATCACCGGTGCGGCTTCGCGCAGTCGCGCGGCCATGGCGTGCAAGCCGGCGTTGCGTTGCGCGTCGGGCGCGCCGGCCAGCGTGCGCGTGGCGTCGCGCGCGGCGGTCGCGGCGCGTTGCAGCTGCTGTGTGGCGTCGGTGTCGACATGCATGGCGTTATCCTCGGCCGCTCATACTAGCACGAGATCGTCCCGGTGGATCATCTCGTCGCGCCCGCGCCAACCCAGGATGGCCTCGATTTCGTCGGAACGATGGCGGGCGATGCGCGACGCATCGGCGCTGGCATAGGCGGACAGGCCGCGCGCGAGCATCACGCCGTCTTCGGTCGCGACCGCGACCGGGTCGCCACGCTCGAACGTGCCGTCGACGCGGGTGACGCCGGCCGGCAACAGCGAGCGTCCCGAGGCGAGCGCGCGCGCGGCACCCGCGTCGATGAACAGCGTGCCGAGCGGTGCGAGTGATCCGGCGATCCAGCGCTTGCGCGCGCTGCGGCCCTCGGGCGCGGGCAGGAACCAGGTGCAGCGCGCGCCGTCGCGCAAGCGTTGCAGCGGATGCGCGACATGGCCGAGCGCGATCGCCATCGCGCAGCCCGCCTGTGTGGCGATGCGCGCGGCGGCGAGCTTCGTGCGCATCCCGCCGGACGAGTAGCCGGGCGGCGGCTCGCCGCCCATCGCCTCGATCTCCGGCGTGACCTGCGCCACTTCGGGGATGTGCTGCGCATCGGGCGTGCGGCGCGGGTCGGCGGAATAGAGGCCATCGATGTCGGAGAGCAGCACGAGCTGGTCGGCCTGCACCATCTCGGCGACGCGCGCGGCCAGACGGTCGTTGTCGCCGAAGCGGATCTCGGCGGTGGCGACGCTGTCGTTCTCGTTGATCACCGGCACGCAGCCGAGTGCGAGCAGCATCTGCAACGTGGCACGGGCGTTGAGGTAGCGGCGGCGGTCCTCGGTGTCGTCGAGGGTGAGCAGCAGTTGTGCTGCGACCAGCGACACCGCCGACAGCGCCGCACTCCATGCCTGCGCCAGCCGGATCTGTCCCACTGCTGCCGCCGCCTGCTTCTCTTCCAGCCGCAGGCGCGGCTGCGTCAGATTCAGCGTGCGCCGCGCCAGCGCGATCGCGCCCGAGGAGACGACGATGACCTTCTTGCCCTCCGCGCGCAGCGCCGCGATGTCGTCGGCCACGCTCGCCAGCCAGTCGGTGCGCGGCGCGGCGCGATCCGGATCGACGACCAGCGCGCTGCCGATCTTGACCACCAGAAGCTGCGCGTCGGCGAGCCGCACCGTCATGCCGCGCGGGCCCGGCGCGCGCGGGTGATCGTGTCCTGCAGCGCGCGCAGCACCTCGGGCACGCCTTGGCCGGTCGCTCCTGACAGCACCATCACGGGGCGGCCGGACGCGCGGGCGAGGGCGGCGCGGCGCGCGCTGATCTCTCGCGGGGTCATGGCGTCGGCCTTGTTGAGCCCGATCAGCTCGGGCTTGTCGGCGAGCCCCGCCCCGTAGGCGTCCAGCTCCGCGCGCACCGTGCGCCACGCGCGCACCACGTCGCCGGGGGCGCCGTCGATGAGGTGCAGCAGCACCGCGCAGCGCTCGACATGCCCGAGGAAGCGGTCGCCCAGACCCGCGCCCTCGTGCGCGCCGGCGATCAGGCCGGGGATGTCGGCGAGCACGAACTCCTCGGCGGCCGAGAGGCGGATGACGCCGAGCTGCGGGTGCAGCGTGGTGAACGGGTAGTCGGCGATCTTCGGACGCGCCGCCGAGACGGCGGCGAGGAACGTGCTCTTGCCGGCGTTGGGCAGGCCGACCAGCCCGGCGTCGGCGATCAGCTTCAGGCGCAGCCAGACCCAGCGCTCCTCGCCCGGCCAGCCCTTGTCGGCGCGGCGCGGGGCGCGGTTGGTGCTGCTCTTGTAGTGCGCGTTGCCGAAGCCGCCGTCGCCGCCGCGGCAGATCACCGCGCGCTTGCCGGGCGCGTCGAGGTCGGCGAGCAGCGTCTCGCGGTCCTCGGCGAGGATTTCGGTGCCGACCGGCACCTTGATGACGACGTCCTCGGCGCCCGCGCCGGTCTTGTCCGAGCCGCTGCCGTTGCCGCCCTTTTTCGCGCGGAAGTGCTGCGTGTAGCGGAAGTCGATGAGCGTGTTGAGGTTGGGCACCGCCTCGAACACGACGTCGCCGCCGCGTCCGCCGTTGCCGCCGTCGGGGCCGCCGAACTCGATGAACTTCTCGCGCCGGAACGCGACCACGCCATCGCCGCCGTCGCCGGAGCGGAGATAGATCTTGGCCTGATCGAGGAATTTCATCTGTGGCGTCCGTCGTGGGCAGGGGTCGGCGTTGGCGCCTTCCCTGCCGTCGGCGGCAGCGGCGCGGTTATTCGGCCGGCGGTGGCGGTGGCGGCGGTGTGGCCGGCTTGACCGAGACGTGCACGCGGCCCTCGGCCTTGCGCTGGAACTCCACCGTGCCGTCGATGAGCGCGAAGATGGTGTGGTCGCGGCCGAGGCCCACGTTGTGGCCCGGCTTCCACTTGGTGCCGCGCTGGCGGAGGATGATGTTGCCGGCGACGACCGGCTGGCCGCCCGACTTCTTGATGCCGAGGCGCCGGCCTTCTGTATCGCGCCCGTTGCGCGACGAGCCGCCTGCCTTCTTGTGTGCCATCGGGGTTACTCCTCGCCCGCGGCGGAGCCGCTGTCCGCGTGCTCGGCGGAGCCGCCGTTCGCATGCTCCGCGCCGCTGGCTTCTTGGCCGGCCGCGCCCGGGCCGCTGATCTCGCCGACGCGCAGCACGGTGATGTGCTGGCGATGGCCGTTCTTGCGGCGGCTGTTCTGCCGGCGGCGCTTCTTGAAGACGATGATCTTGTCGGCGCGGTCCTGCGCGATGACGGTCGCGGTCACGCTGGCGCCGGCCACGATCGGGGAGCCGAGCGTCAGGCTGCCCTCGCTGCCGACGGCGAGCACGTCGGTGAAGGTCACGGTCGCGCCCGGCTCCGCCTCGAGCTTTTCGACCTTGAGCACGGCCTGTGGCGTGACGCGGTACTGTTTCCCGCCGGTGCGGATGACTGCGAACATGGCTCACGACTTTCCGGCCTTGAGGCCGACGCAAAACGGGCGGCGGGTTGCCCCGCCGCCGGGAAGCGGGGGTTATAGCGCCGGGTTGGCTTGTGTCAAACCGCGAGTTGCGGCCGAACGGGCAGGGCACCTATAACCCGCCGGCCCCGCGGAGAGGTGCCGGAGTGGCCGATCGGGGCGGTCTCGAAAACCGTTGTGCGCGCGAGCGTACCGTGGGTTCGAATCCCACCCTCTCCGCCACCCGCCCCTCAAACCGGCCCCCGACCCGGTGGACGGGCCAAGCCAAGCCACTGAAATTCCACGAATACCTGCCCGTCAATGTCCGCCCATGTTCGGCGGCGACTGAGGGCTTATGCGTAGAAGACTGCGCGCGAGGCTCCCGCGTTCGAATTCCAGTCCCGGTTCGACTGCACCACGGGCATTGCGGCCCGTAGAGCCGCCTTCATCATCGAATCGATTGCCGCCAGAACGGATCGTCAAACGCGGCCGGATGACTGGATTTGAACGGAGCCTGTCAACCAGCTTCGCGCGCCGTTACAATGCAACTGAGGACCGCCTGCGTGTCGCCGAGCCGTTCGGCGAGCAGGAGCGACAGGCGTGCTAGAAACGCGGAGATCTTCGCGTCGCCGCCGACCGAGCTGCAGCTGATAGCCTCGAACACACGCTCCAAGCCGTCCTGACCTAGGCCCGGGCCCAAGGCCGTCGAAGCCATGGCTGCCTCCAATCTGCGCGCCGCCGGCCGCCGGCCCAGTGCTACGTCGCAAGCGGCTCGCAAACTCTCCGGCGAGGGATCGGGCAGGCGCGCCGCCACGTGCTCGTCCGGTCGCACGAGGTAGGCAGGAAATTGCCGGGCGGCGAAACGCTCCGCCAAGCTGCCGTCAGCATCGATGATGCAGCGCACGTGCTGCGCGCCGGGAATCGATCCGAGCGCGTGCTCCGAACCGATCAGCACAGGTTCGAGCGGAACGCCGCATGCTTCGCAGGCCCCGAGCAGTGCGGACACGCAAGCCGGATCGGCAAGCACGTCCGCGAACAGCAGTAGCGCGAACTTTCGCTCGGGGAGCGCACCTTGCAGATGCCCACCAGACTGGAGCGGCGCGTTCGGAAGCGTTTGGCCGGGCTGGACATCGACATCCAGCGGCGCCGCATCCGGTTGTACGATCGGCGAGTCGTCATAGACATGCGCGGAGGATTGGCGCGGGTTGATCAGGCCGCTCGCCCATTCATGCTCGGCCGCGAGCGACAGCACGGCGTCGCGCATCAGCTGAAACCCCGGCGTCGGCGGTGACATGAACCACGTGCTCTTGGTTGCCTGCTCGTGGTTTTCTCGAGTGGCCCGCCGCCGTTCGTAGCTGTAGCTGTCGAGCAGTGCGTCCGGCGCTTCGCCGCGCGCGACCATCGCAAGCTTCCAACCGAGATTGTGGGCGTCGTCGATGCCGGAATTCAGGCCGCGCACTCCAAAGATGGGTACCAGATGCGCGGCATCGCCCGCGAACAGGACGCGGCGGTGGCGATACTCGTCGAGCGACAACGCAAGTGCCTTGTACACGCTCTTCCAGACAACCCGCCAGGGCGCGCGCACGCCCATCATGTCGAGCTGTGCCTGGAGCCGCGCGCGCACGTTCTCCTCCCGCTGCGCCTCCTCCGAATCCTCATCGTCGCGAAGCTGGTAATCGATGCGCCAAACATTGTCCGGCTGCACGTGCAGGATCACGGTCGATCCAGGATTGGCGGGCGAATCGAACCAGACATTGCGCTCGACGGGGCGCGTGGCGCCTTCCACCTGGATATCCGCGGTCAGATAGCGGCTCTCGTAGGCAGTCCCCTTCATGGTAAGGCCCATCTGGTCGCGGACGGTGGAGCGTCCGCCATCTGCCGCGACGACCCAATCAGCCCGCAAATCGTAGGCTCCTTCCGGGCCGGAGACGGACAGCGTCACGCCGTCCGCATCCTGGTGCAGCGCGGTCACGCGGCTGCTCCAGCGGATATCGGCGCCGGCGGCGGTCCGCAGCGCATCGAGCAGGAACTGCTCGGTGTAGAATTGCTGGATGTTGACGAAGGGCGCATGCCGGTCACCCGGCGCGTAGGGCATGTCCAACTTGAAGACCAGCCGGTCGCGGTGGAACGTGCGCCCGCGCGACCAGGGGAGAGCCTTCGCCTTGAACGCAGCTCCCGCGCCGATCCGGTCCAGGATCTCAAGGCTGCGGCGGGAGATGCAGATGGCCCGGCTGCTCCAGGCGATCTCGCTTTTCGCTTCGAGTACGACCGGCTGGAGACCGTAGCGGATCAGCTCGATCGCGGCGATAAGTCCGACTGGGCCGCCTCCGACCACGACGACCTTGGGCGCCTTCCGCAAGTCCGACTCCATTGGACACTTCCTCCGTCGTGGATCAGCCGTCCACTACAGGGGAGATCGTGAAACCGTGTCGATTCCTGGATGCCGGCCCGTCACGCCTCGGCAACCATCCTCTGGACTGTCCTCGGCGCCAAGCGAAGCATCATAGGAAGAAGCTTGGTCTGGCCCACGAGCGCCATCGGACGACGTTTCTCGAGCGCCTCGAGCGTCGCCGCCGCAACGTCGGCCGGGGCTATCTTCTTGGCTTTGCTGTGCACGGTCGCCGGCGTGTCGACCGTCGGTGGCAACACTTCGACCACCTGTGTGCCGCGGTCGGCGAGCTGGCGACGCAGACCGTCGGCGAAACCATGCAGTCCAGCTTTGGCGGCGCCATAAGTCGGCGCCCGGCGTGGCGAGACAAGTGCATAGCCCGAACTGACGAGGACGATCGCCTCGAGGGATGGCCAACGGGCCAGTGTGGCCGCGGTAAGCTGAATAGGTGCAATCAGATTGAGCGTGATATCGTCAGCCAGCGCCGTGGGGGTTTGAACCTCGTGCGCAAAATCCCGCTCGATCAACCGGCCTGCGTTGTTGACTAGTATGTCGAGACGCTGGAACCGCTCGGCGACGGCATTCAGCGCGGTATACTGTGCCGACACATCGGTGACATCGGCTTCGATGGCGAGGGCTTGCGGGTGGGCCGCTCGAAAATTCTCGAGCGCTGTGCGCGAACGGGCACATACTGCAACGGATGCGCCCGTGCGCAGAAATGCCTCCGCCAAGGCCAAGCCGATGCCCGAAGTGCCGCCAGTGATGAAAACGACCTTTTTCGTCATTCATCGTTCCTCCGTCTCTCAGTGCGTTGCGGGCGCGCGCGAGCGCGACCGCATCGCCCCGTCGGCCAAATACCCGCTGCGCCGACAGTGAGGTAATCGCGCGATGCCGGTGCGGTCCATCATCTCAATCGACGCATCAGGCGACCGGGAGGGCATTTTCGCCCAGCGACAGGGGTGAGGCCAAGCTTCACCAACCGCTGCAGGAAGAGCCGGCGGAATCAGGTGAGGATGGACGTCGATTCACGTTTCCCGCGGCATGCGGCCCTAGCAGCCTGTCGGACTTAACGCGACGCGGAGGCGTCCGGTAGGACGGGGACACTGATTCGCCTTCCCCTACCCCGGACATCCCGCGCATGAGCAACTTCCGACCGATCGACC
>DATEQV010000467.1:0-6465 GCA_035272265.1 Acidisphaera sp.
CTCGATATGCACGGGGTTGAAGTCGAAGCCCCAGAACTCCGCCTGGGGCGAGCAGGAAGCGGCGACCGCGAGGGACAGGCCGTAGCCGCAACCAAGTTCGGCGACACGGAAGGGCTCCGCTATGTCCGGCGCACCGAACCCCATCAGCAGAGTGGCGAAGCCGATCCAGGACGGCATCTGCTCGCGATAGATGTTCGACGTGTAGGCGATGTCG
This sequence comes from Acidisphaera sp., assembly GCA_035272265.1. Taxonomy (GTDB): domain Bacteria; phylum Pseudomonadota; class Alphaproteobacteria; order Acetobacterales; family Acetobacteraceae; genus Acidisphaera. The sequence continues at coordinate 215 of DATEQV010000467.1, forward strand.
CTCACATAGCCATCGCTCCAGCTCGGCATGCCGTCCTCCCTCAGTCGCGGGCCACGTGATCGGCGACGAACGCGCCGTGCGCGCCGGGCGGCCGGGGCGGACCGTCGGTCGTGTCTCGCGCCGTATGCAGCTCGAGCTGCGCGTTCAGCTCCGCCCCCAGCAGGACGGCGAAGGTCGTGACATAGAACCACATCATCACCGCGACCACGGCGCCGAGCGGACCGTACAACGCGTCGTACGACGCGACCGCGCCGACGTACCAGGTGAACAGCCACGAGGCGGCGAGCCAGAGCAGCGTGGCGACGACCGATCCGGGGGTGATCCAGGCCCAGCGCGCCCGGTTGCGCGACGGCCCGAAGCGAAACAGCAGGCTGAGCGAGACGAGCACGAAGCCGACCAGCAGCAGCAGGCTGAAGCTGCGGATGAGCCCGCGCGCGGACTCCGGAAGCCCGAGCCGGGCGAAGGCCACCGGCAGGAAGACCAGGGTGGCGACCGCGAGAGCCGCGCCGATCAGGGCGCACATCGTGATGGCGAATGCGACGAGCTGGTAGCGGAGGAAACTGCGCTGCTCGAGCTCGCCATAGGCCATGTTCACGGCCGACAGCACTGATTTTGTCCCGGTCATCGCGCTCCACAGCGTGATCGCGAGGCTGATCAGCAGGCCGATGGTCAACTGCCCCGGCGGGTGCGACACGAGCTGGCGGACGCGCGCATCGATCAACGCCATGCCAGGACCGGGCAGCAGGGCTTTGAGGATTTGCAGCTGCGGCTCGACCGTCATCGGATCGAACGCCATCCCGTAGATGAACAGCATCATGGAGATGGCCGGGAACAGCGCGAGCGTCGCGTAGAAAGCACAGCCGGCGGCGACCATGGTGATGCGGTCGGTGATCATCTGCGCCAGCGTGCGGCGGATGATGATGCGCCAGGCCGCCCAGGGCACGTCGAACGGATGCTTCGCGCGCCGCGCCAGCCGCAACGCCGCTTGCCGCCTGCGCGTTCTCACGCCCGCCACCCCACTCCAGAAGCTCGCCGTTACCGCAAAGTGAACGCCGCAGGCACGGCCGAGGCTAGCGGGAAGATGTCTGCTGGCATGCAGTTTTTTTCTTGCATGGGGGGGCGGGGGGTCCTATGTGGCCCCTACGCAGCAACGCACGTGCCTCTGGCCCTTGTGGTTACGCAACGACGTCAAGCGTTCTGGCAATCGTTCTGGTCGCTGGTTCGTTCGACCGTTTCGTCAACACCGCCCGTCGACTGGCTTAGTCGGGCGCTCAGGAGGGGGGCAAGGTGCGATGACACCCAAAATCGCGCAATTCCTGACCACCATGCAGCCGGCCACGCCGTGTCTGGTGGTCGATGTGGACCGTGTAGAGGGAAATTACCGTGCGCTGTCGCGCGCGCTGCCGCTTGCCCGCATCTACTATGCCGTGAAAGCAAATCCGGCCGAGCCGATCCTGGCGCGCCTGGTCAAGCTGTCGAGCAGCTTCGACGCGGCGAGCTGGGAGGAGGTGCGCGCCTGCCTGGATGCCGGCGCGCGGCCGGAAGCGATCAGCTTCGGCAACACGATCAAGAAGGCCTCGGCGATCCGCCGCGCCTACGAGGCCGGCGTGCGCCTGTTCGCGTTCGACAGCGCCGAGGAGCTGGAAAAGCTCGCCCGGCAAGCGCCTGGAAGCCGCGTCTATTGCCGCGTGCTGGTCGAGAACGACGGCGCCGACTGGCCGCTGTCGCGCAAGTTCGGCACGACGGTGGAGCATGCCTTCGCGCTGATGTCGCGCGCGGGCGAGATGGGGCTCGACCCGTTCGGCCTGTCCTTCCACGTCGGCAGCCAGCAGACCAGCACGTCGTCGTACGAGGCGGCGATCGCCAAGGTGGGGATGCTGTTCACCGACCTGCAACACGCCGGCATCAACGTGCGCATGGTCAACCTCGGCGGCGGGTTCCCCATCGGCTACCGCGACGAGGTGCCGGAGATCGGCGCCTTTGCCGACGCGATCATGGGCGCGATGACGCGCTGCTTCGGCAACGCCCTGCCGGACATGATCGTCGAGCCGGGCCGCTTCGTCGTCGGGGACGCGGGCGTGGTCTCCTCGGAGGTCGTGCTGGTCTCGCGGCGCGGCACGAACAACCCGGTGCGCTGGGTGTATCTCGACATCGGCCGGTTCGGCGGGCTTGCCGAGACCGAGGGCGAGGCGATCCGCTACCGGATCCAGACGGCGCATGACGGCGGCCCGACCGGTCCGGTCGCCATCGCCGGCCCGACCTGCGACGGCGCGGACATCATGTACGAGCGCGCCAACTACCGGTTGCCGCTCGATCTGCAGAGCGGCGAGCGGGTCGAGCTGCTGGCAACCGGTGCCTATGTCAGCACCTACGCCAGCCAGGGCTTCAACGGGTTCGCGCCGCTTGCCGAGCATTACATCTGACCCGACGGCGGGCCCTCGGGCCGGCCATTCCTCGGGCGCGCCGGCCCGGGGCTGCCGAACCGAGTCGCGACCATAGGTTGAATTCTGTCTGAGGCGGTTCGCCTTTTCGGTTGCAAAACCACGAGCGCATGTCCCAACATGCGGCCATGTCCATCGGCGTCTGGAACCTCCGCTGGGCGGGCGTGCTGCCGCCTGCGGCGCGTCAGCGGAGCCTCCGCATGGAGCCGGCTGCGTTCATGCTCGAGCGCTACCGGGGACCCGTCGTGCATGGCCGCGCCTATGCGATGGGCACGTTCGCGGTCGGACTGCCTCGCATCCTCTCCGCACCGGGGCACGACCGCATCAAGCTGTCGGTGGACCCGTTGGAGGCCGAGCCGGACCCGCCGTCCCCGAAGCCGCGCATCGAGCCGCGCATCGCGCGCACGTCCGCACCGCCCCACGCGCCAGCCGCAGAGCAACCGCGGGTTCGCCTGCGGCTCGTCCATGCCTCGATCGCCTCAGCCGAAGGGGCCGTGGCCGGCATCGACCTCGCGCGGTTCGCGGATGGCGAGGCGGACACGGCGGCAGCTTGGCTGGCGCTGAGCGGGTATGCCGCACGGGGACCCTTCGGCGTCAGACGGCTCGCGGCATAGCGCTCCGCCGGCGGCCCATAGCGTCCCTCGTCCGTGCCGGTATCATGCATGCGGGAGGACCCCGCATGCACAGTCTCGAAGCGCTCGCCACGCTGGTGCCGGATGGTGCCGAACTGGCGCTGCCGCCGGACAACTCGCTGGCGCCGAACGCATTCGCCCGTGCGCTGGTTCGCGCCGGCGGGCGGCGGCTGCGGCTGATCGGCGTGCCGGTGTCGGGCTACGCGACCGACCTGCTGATCGGCGCGGGGTGCGTGGCATCGGTACAGACCAGCGGGGCGTCGCTTGCCGAAGGCGGCACGTCGCCGCGCTTCGCCGCCGCGGTGCGCGAAGGCCGGATCACGGTGATCGACGCCACCTGCCCCGCCATGCACACCATGCTGCAGGCGGCCGAGAAGGGCGTGCCGTTCATGCCCCTGCGCGGCCTGATCGGCAGCGACATCCTGGCACACCGCCCCGACTGGCGGGTGATCGACAACCCGCTGGCCGACGGGGGCGACCCGATCGTGTTGCTGCCGGCGCTCGCGCCGGAGTTCGCCGCCTTCCACGCCGCGATGGCCGACGAGGCCGGCAATGTGTGGGTCGGACGCAGGCGCGAACTCGCGCAGATCGCGCACGCCGCCCGCCGCACGCTGGTGACGGTCGAGCGCGTCGTGAAGGGCAACATGCTGGCCGACGAGCGGCTGGCGCCGGGCGTGATCTCCGGCACGTATGTCGAGGCGATCGCGGTGGCCGAACGCGGCGCTTGGCCGATCGCGCTGCTCGACGAGTACGCCGAGGACGCGGCGCACCTGTCGGAATACGCCCGGCTCGCCCGCACCGAGGAGGGCTTCGCCGCGTATCTCGCCCGCTTCGTGCAAGCGCCGGCCGAGGCGAACGCGGCATGACGGACGCCTCGCCCGAGGAACTGATGATCGCCGCGATCGCGCGGCTGATCCTCGATCCCGCCGCCCCGCCCGCGCGCCACATCGCCGTCGGCGCCGCCAGCGCCATTCCTGCCGCCGCCTGCCTGCTGGTGCGCGAGAGCGGCCATCCGGTGCGGCTGTCGTTCCTGCACCTGCGCGAGGGCAACCCGTTCACCGAGGGCACGCGCGAACTGTTCGACCTCGCCGGACAAGGACGCCTGGACCTGTTCTTCCTGGGCGGCGGGCAGATCGACGGGCAGGCGAACCTGAACATGATCGGCACCGGCGAATGGCCGGGACGCGGCGTGCGCTTCCCCGGCAGCTACGGCAGCGCATTCATGTATTTCATGACACCGCGCACGATCCTGTTCCGCGAGGAACACACGCGGCGGGTCATGGTGCCGCGCGTGGACCACATCTCGGCGCCCGGCGTCTCGCCATCCGGCGTGTTCCGCCGCGGGTATGCGCAGGCGCTGGTGACGGGGCGGTGCCTCTTCCGCTTCGACCCGTCGCGCGGCTTCACGCTCGACAGCGTGCATCCGGGCGAGACGGCCGACAGCGTGCGCGCCAACACCGACTTCGCGTATGCGGCGCCTGCCGACGTGCCGACGACGGCGGCACCGGACGACGCCACGCTCGCACTGCTGCGCGGAAGGGTTTGCGAGACGATGATGGAGACCTATCCGGCGTTCTGCGCGCGCGTGTGGGGCCGCGAGAGGCTCGCGGCATGATCTCGCCGGGCGCCTTGGCCGGACTGCGGGTGATCGATCTCACGCGGGTGCTGGGCGGTCCCTACTGCACGATGATCCTGTCGGATCACGGCGCGGAGGTGATCAAGATCGAACCGCCGCACGGCGACGAGACGCGCGACTGGGGGCCGCCGTTCCTCGACGGCACCGCGAGCTACTACATCGGTGTCAACCGCAACAAGAAGTCGGTGGCGCTCGATCTGGCGCAGGCGGCGGGGCGCGAGGTGCTGCTGCGGCTGCTGGATGGCGCCGACGTGCTGGTGGAGAACTTCAAGCCGGGCACGATGGAGCGCTGGGGGCTGAGTTACGCCGCCGACCTGGAGCCGCGTTTCCCTGGGCTGATCCATTGCCGGGTGTCCGGGTTCGGCGCCGACGGGCCGCTGGGCGGCCTGCCGGGCTACGACGCGATCCTGCAGGCGATGACCGGGCTGATGAGCGTGAACGGCGACGCGCGATCGGGCGCGATGCGGATCGGCACGCCGGTCGTCGATCTGGCGACGGGCATGTTCTCGAGCATCGGCATCCTGATGGCGCTGCATGAGCGCACGCGGTCAGGGCGCGGGCAGTTCCTCGATATTACGCTGCACGATTGCGGCATGGCGCTGCTGCATCCGCAGGGGGCGAACTGGTTCCTCAACGGCAAGCGCCCGGTGCAGACGGGCAACGACCATCCAAACCTCGCGCCGTACGGCAAGTACGGCACCGCAACGTGCGAGATCTTCGTCGCCAGCGGCAACAACGGCCAGTTCCGCAAACTGTGCGAGACGATCGAACGGCCGGATCTGGCCGCCGATGCGCGGTTTGCGGACAACTCGACGCGGATCGCGAACCGGGCCGCGCTGGATGCGCAACTCGGGCCGATCTTCGCGGCGGCGGACGGCTACGAGCTGGCGTTGCGCCTGATCCGCGGCGGCGTGCCGGCAGGCCCGGTGCTCGCGGTCGACGAAGCGGTGGGCTCGGCACACGCCCGCCACCGCGACATGGTGGCGGAGATCGGCGCCTATCGCGGGCTCAACACGCCGGTGAAGCTGTCGCGCACATCCGGCGGCGCGCGCGCAGCACCTCCCGCGTTCAGTACCGACGCGGACGCGGTGTTGCGAAGCTACGGCTATGGCGATGCGGAGATCGCAGCATTGCGGCGGGACGGCGTGCTGCTTTCAGACCGAAAGGGGTGAAGGGGACGACCGTCCCCTTCCGGGTCGAGGGCGGAGCCCTCGCTTTCGCTTACCTGCTCCGTCGCGAGCGGAATGGCTGTCGCGCGCTACTTGAAGAACAACCCGGCGACGTTGCCGTTGGGAGCGAGTCGGATCCACCACGCGGAAATCGAGTGCTCGAACGTCACGCGGTAGACATCGCCACTGTCTTGCGGGCCGACGTACGACATGCTGACGAACTTACCCGAAGCCACTACTGTCCGGTTAAAAACCTAGGAAATTCAATTGGTTATCGTCGTGTGCAACTTCGAAACCGTCGGCCTCGCGAGAAAATGCCGTCTGGATCTCGATCTTTTCAAAAACCGCCACCGAAAAGACCTGCAGCAATGTG
>DATEQV010000468.1:0-2944 GCA_035272265.1 Acidisphaera sp.
TGTGCGCTCGGGTCCGCTGGTGGCTCTGCAAGACCGCTCCAACACGATCGAGTACGGCTACGCCAAGCCGGTCGAGGGCGTCGAAGCGCTCGACGCGGCCGCCGCGGCGTCGGCCGTCCGACCGCTTGCCGACATCCTGGTCGCCTGCGTCGATTCCGGCGCCGCGGTGTCGTTCATGCCTCCTCTCGCGCGCACCGACGCGCTCGCGTTCTGGTCGCGCTCGGCCGCGGCGGTCGCGCGTGGCGAGCGCGTCATCTTCGCCGCCTGGAGCGACGCGGAGATGGCCGGCACGGTGACGCTCGACTTCGCCCAGCAGCCCAACCAGCCGCACCGCGCCGACATCGCCAAGATGATGGTGCGTCCATGCGCCCGCCGCCGCGGCCTCGCCCGCGCGCTGATGCAGGCGGCCGAGGCCACCGCGCAGGCGCGAGGCCGCACGCTGCTCACCCTCGACACGCGCGAAAACGACGCTGCCGAGCCGCTGTACCGCTCGCTCGGCTTCATCGAAGCCGGCCGCATCCCCGGCTACGCGCTGAACGCCGACGGCACGCTGCACGCGACCGTCATCATGTACAAGCCGCTCGGCAACCCGGAGGCCGCATGATCACGCCGGAATACGTGCGCGTCATGGCCGTCTATAACGCGGAGATGAACCGGCGCGTCTACGCCGCCGCCGCGCGCCTGGACGATGCGGCACGGCGCGCCGACCGCGGCGCGTTCTGGCACTCCATCCACGGCACGCTGTCGCACCTGGTCTGGGGCGACCGCGTGTGGATGTCCCGCTTCGACGGCTGGACCCGCCCCGACCAGCCGATCAGGCAATCGGACACGCTGTTCGATGCTTTCGACGCCATGCACGCGGCGAGGCTGGACGCCGACTCGGCGATCTCCGCCTGGGCCGCCCGCGTCGACGCCGCGTGGCTCGCCGAGGATCTGGTCTGGTTCAGCGGCGCCACGCGACGCGAGCAACGCCGCCCGAAGGCGCTGCTGGTGACGCATTTCTTCAATCACCAGACCCATCACCGCGGTCAGGCGCACGCGATGATCACCGCCGCCGGCGAGGCCACCGGCGACACCGACCTGCCGTTCATCCTGAACTTCCCTCTTGACAACATGTAGCGGCGAGCGACTCGAGATATCCACAATATGTTGGGCTTACCCGCCCGATTCGCGTTGACTCGCTGCGCCCGTCCACGCACGTTCAGCATGTGCCCGACGACACCAGACAGCTTCCGCCGATGCGCCTGAAGGGCCGCTCGTTCATGGCCTTTATCCTGGCGCCCGAGTCGCCGCTTGCCGATTGGCTGGCGGGGCTCGACGAGCACCTTGCCCGGTCGGAGGCGTTCTTCCGCAGCCGCCCGGTCGTGCTCGACCTGCAAGGCGTGCCCGCGGACGAATCGGGCCTCGAGTCGCTGCTCGAGTCGCTCACCGCGCGGGGCGTGCGGGTGATCGACGTCGAAGGCGGCGTGCTGCCCGGCTTCGAGCACGCTTCGCTGTCGGGCGGCCGCGACTCGGGCGACCTCGCGGTTCCCGAGCATGCCGCCCCGGTGTCGGTCGCCGAACCGCCGCCGGCGCCCGAGCCCGCGTCGCTGATCGTCACCGCGCCGGTGCGTTCCGGCCAGACAATCAGCTTTCCGTCCGGCGACGTCACCGTGATCGGCTCGGTCGCCTCGGGCGCCGAGGTGCTGGCGGGCGGCTCGATCCACATCTACGGCGCGCTGCGCGGCCGCGCGGTCGCCGGCGCCCTGGGTCACACCGACGCGCGCATTTTTTGCGACCGCATGGAGGCCGAGCTGGTCTCCATCGACGGTCTGTATCGCACCGCCGACATGATCGACCCCACCTTGCGCGGCAAGCGCGTGCAGGTGCGCATGGACGGCGACTCGTTGGTGGTGTCGGCGCTGCGCTGACATCGCCGAGGCTGACTCGGAAGGAGGCTGCATGGCGAAAGTTCTGGTTGTCACGTCCGGCAAGGGGGGCGTGGGGAAGACCACGTCGACCGCCGCCATCGGGGCCGCGCTGGCGCAGGAAGGCGACAAGGTCGTCGTCGTCGATTTCGACGTCGGTCTGCGCAACCTCGACCTGGTGATGGGGGCCGAGCGCCGGGTGGTGTTCGACCTGATCAACGTGATCCAGGGCGACGCGAAACTCCCGCAGGCGCTGATCCGCGACAAGCGGGTCGAGAACCTGTCGCTGCTGCCCGCGTCGCAGACGCGCGACAAGGACGCGCTGACCGGCGAGGGCGTCGCGCGCGTGATCGCCGAGCTGCGCGAGCGCTTCGACTGGATCATCTGCGACAGCCCGGCCGGGATCGAGCGCGGTGCGACGCTGGCGATGCATCACGCCGACACCGCCATCGTGGTGACCAACCCCGAGGTTTCCTCGGTGCGCGACAGCGACCGCATCATCGGCCTGCTCGACAGCAAGACGGCAAAGGCCGAGCGCGGCGAGCGGATCGACAAGCACCTGCTGCTGACCCGTTACGACCCCGCGCGCGCCGCGCGCGGCGAGATGCTGAAGACCGAGGACGTGCTGGAGATCCTGTCCATCCCGCTGCTTGGCATCATCCCGGAAAGCCAGGAGGTGCTGCGCGCATCGAACCTCGGCTCGCCGGTGACGCTGAGCGCGCCCACCAGCACGCCGGCCCGCGCCTATTTCGACGCGGTCAAGCGGCTGCGCGGCGAGAAGCTGGACGTGGTCGTGCCGATCGAGAAACGCGGTTTCGTCGATCGCCTGTTCGGGCGGCGGGTAGCGTGAGAGAGCCGGCGATGATGAGCATCTTCACGTGGTTCCGCAAACGCGAAAGCGCCCCGGTCGCGCGCGAGCGGCTGCAGATCCTGCTCGCGCACGAGCGGGCGGTGGGCAACGGCCAGGACCTTCTCGCGGTGCTGAAGGAGGAAATCCTCGCGGTGATCGCCAATCACGTGCCGCTCGAGCGCGACAA
>DATEQV010000469.1:0-2877 GCA_035272265.1 Acidisphaera sp.
TCGAGGGCGGGCAGCCGGCGGCCTTCCGTCTGCTCAATGCGCTGCGGATCTTCAAGCTTGCGGTCAGCCTGGGTGGCACCGAATCGCTGGTGTGCCACCCGGCCAGCACGACGCACTCGGGCATCGATGCGGCGACGCGCGAACGGATCGGCGTGACCGAAAGCCTGATCCGTTTCAGCATCGGCGTCGAACACGAGGACGATCTGATTGCGGATCTGTCTCAGGCGCTTGGCATGCTGTGATCGCCTGCGAGCGTTCCGCGATCCGCGCCGAGGGCTGCATCGGGTTTCAGCCCGACGCCGCTGAGCTTGCGGCGCCGTGCCTCGGTCATCAGCCAGGTCACCATCTCCGCCGCGGCCGCGCAGGACAGCCCGTCCGGGTGGATGTTGGAGACGCAGTTGCGTTCGGCATCGCGCCGCCCCACGCGCGGCTGCCACGTCAGGTAGACGCCGAGACTGTTGGCGACACTCAGTCCCGGACGCTCGCCGATGAGGATCGCGCAAACCCGGGCGCCGAGCACCTCGCCGATCTCATCGCCCAGTGCGACGCGTGCCTGGGTGGCGATCACCGTCGGCGCGATCGACCAGTCCTTGAGCCTATCGCGGCAGGTCTGCAGAAGCTGCGGCGCCGATTGCTGCACGCCGATCGACGACAGGCCGTCCGCGATGACGAATACGGCGTCCCAGCCGCCCGCGGGCCGCGCCTCGGCGCTCAACGCACTGCGGGATTCCGCGTCCAGCATGCGGCCGAGATCGGGTCGCCGAAGGTAGGTCTCGCGACCGCCGGCGGCGCTGCGCACGATGCGGGCGGGACCGACCGCGCGCCTGATCGCCTCGACATCCAGCGGCGCGTGGACGGCGTCGCGCGCCCTGGCATGAGCGAGCTGGAAGTCGAGCATCGCGGCAAGCGGCGGCGCGTCGCCCCGGCGCCCCAAGCCGACCCGCGCGGGCGTCGCGGCGCGCAACGCGGCCCAGGGATCAGGCGGCGAAGACATCGGACTCGTCCGGACCCGACAGCAGCAGCGGCATCGAAGCGGGTTGGAACTGCCGCACCCGACCGGCGCGGTCCATCATCTCCATCCGCTCCAGCCACGCCTCGAACTCGGGCGCGGCGCGGACCTTCAGCGCTGAGCGCAGATAGAGCATGTCGTGGAACGACGCGCTCTGGTAGTTCAGCATCACGTCATCGGCGCCGGGCACGACGATGATGAAAGTCACGCCCGCAACCGTCAGCAGCGTGATCAGTGTGTCCACGTCGTCCTGGTCCGCTTCGGCGTGGTTGGTGTAGCACGCGTCACAGCCCATCGGCAGGCCGAGCAGCTTGCCGCAGAAATGGTCCTCCAGTCCCGCGCGGATGATCTGCTTGCCGTCGAACAGGTATTCCGGCCCGATGAATCCGACCACGGTGTTGATCAGTAACGGGGAGAACGCGCGGGCCACCGCGTAGGCCCGCGCCTCCACCGTCTGCTGGTCGATGCCGTGATGGGCGTCCGCAGACAACGCCGCACCTTGCCCGGTCTCGAAATACATCACGTTGCGGCCGACCGTGCCGCGCTTCAGCGACAGCGCGGCATCCTGTGCCTCCCGCAGCATGCCGAGGTTCACGCCGAAGCCGGCATTGGCCGCCTCGGTTCCGGCGATGGACTGGAACACGAGGTCCACCGGTGCGCCCCGCCGCATGATCTCGATCGTGTTGGTCACATGGGTCAGCACGCAAGTCTGCGCCGGGATGTCATGGCGCTGGCGCAGCTCGTCGAGCATCCCCAGCAGCGCGATGCAGGTGTTCACGCTGTCGCCGGCCGGATTGACGCCGATCACCGCATCCCCGGTCCCGAACAGCAGTCCGTCCAGCGTCGCCGCCGCCACGCCCCGCAGATCGTCGGTCGGATGATTGGGCTGCAATCGCGTGCCGAGGCGGCCGGGCAGGCCCTGCGTGTTGCGGAACGCGGTCGTGACCCGGCAGCGGCTGGCGACGGAGATCAGGTCCTGGTTGCGCATCAGCTTGCACACCGCCGCGGCCATTTCCGGCGTGATGGCGGGCGCGAGGCGCGCAAGCTGATCGGGCGTTGTCTCGTAGGACAGCAGCCAGTCGCGGAAGTCGCCGACCGTCATGTGCGACAGCGCCGCAAACCCCGCCGCGTCGTGTGTATCCATGATCAGCCGCGTGGTCTCGTCGGACTCGTATGGCACCAGCGGCTGGTCGAGGAACGTGCGCAGCGGCAGATCGGCGAGCACGGCGCGCGCGGCGACCCGCTGCGCGTCGGACTCGGCGGCCAGCCCCGCGAGCTCGTCGCCCGACCGGCGATGCGATGCCTTGGCTAGCACGTCGCGCAGGTCGACGAAGCGGTGCCGCTCGCCACGGAAGTCGCTGACGTAGCTCGGCATCCTCCGCCTCCCGCTCGCGTCGGCCTAGGTTGCGCCGCTCCGGGACCGGCCGACAAGCTGCGACAGCACGACCAGAACCGAGGACAGCACGATCATCACCGTCGAGATCGCCGCGATCGTCGGGTCGATCTGGTCGCGCAGCGCGTCGAACATCGCCCGGGTCAGTGTCGCGTTGTCGCCGCCGGAGACGAACATCGCCACCACCACCTCGTCGAACGAGGTGAGGAATGCCAGCACCGCGCTGGTGACGATCGCGAACTGCACCTGCGGCAGAGTCACCAGCCAGAACGCGCGCAGCCGCGACGCGCCGAGGCTGCGCGCAACCATCTCCTGGTTCAGGTCGAAGCTCTGCAGCGCGGAGGTCACGACCATCACGACCAGCGGGAGGGCCAGCATGCTGTGCGCGACCACCAGCCCGGCCAGCGTGTTCACCAGCCCGAGTTTGACATAGACATAGAACACCCCGATCGCGACCAGGATCACCGGCACCAGG
>DATEQV010000470.1:0-6935 GCA_035272265.1 Acidisphaera sp.
GGTGCGCTCGACCGGGACGTACCTATGCTCCCAAATCCCTCGCGCCACGCCGCCTTCGTGGTATTGAAGGCGGCGGACATCCCGAGCGTGCTGGTGGAGATGGGGTTCATGTCGAACCCCGAGGACGAGGCGGCGTTGCGCCGTCCGGACCATCGGGTGCGCGTCGCCGCCGCCATGAAGCGAGCGGTGGACGGGTATTTCGCGGCGGCCGATCGCGTCGCACGTCTCGCCGGTTGAGCGGGGCGGGCTGGCGCGATCCGGCTTCAGTTCACCGGACGGAGTAGACCTGCTGCTGCCATGGCCGACCGATTGACCCCCCGCGAGCGCCTGGCGCGCGAGTCCGATCCCGAAGGCGACGACCGTCTGCGCCGCCGGGTGGATGCGTACGCCCCGCCGCCGGAGAAGCCGAACCAGAAGCCCAAGCCGAAGCGCAAGCGCCGCGAGCCGGGCGGCCTGATGATCTATCTCGGCCGGGCGATCGGCACTCTCACGGCGATCGTCGGCGTGCTCATGCTGGTCGGTGCTGCCGGCGCGTTCATGCTGTATCGGCACTACGCCGCCGACCTGCCGGACGTCGACGGGCTGAAGAGCTACCAGCCCCGCGTGATGAGCCGCGTGTTCGCGGGCGATGCGTCGCTGATGGCGGAACTGGCGACCGAGCGGCGCATCTTCGTGCCGTTCACCGCGATCCCCGACGTGGTCAAGCAGGCCTTCGTCTCCGCCGAGGACCAGAATTTCTGGATCCATCGCGGCGTCGATCCGCTCGCCACTGCGCGGGCGGCGATGTTCGACCTGATGCATCTGGGCCGCGGCAAGCGGCCGGTGGGTGCCTCGACGATCACGCAGCAGGTCGCCAAGAACATGCTGCTCGACAACTCGCTGAGCATCGCGCGCAAGGCCCGCGAGGCGATCCTGGCGGTGCGGATCGAGAACGCGCTCAGCAAGGAGCGCATCCTCGAACTGTACCTGAACGAGATCTATCTCGGCCTGCAGGCCTATGGTGTCGCGGCGGCGGCGCAGGCTTATTTCGACAAGCCGCTCGACCAGCTGACGCTCGGGCAGGCGGCGTTCCTCGCGACGCTGCCGAAGGCGCCGAACAACTACAATCCGTGGAGGTATCCCGACGCGGCGCGCGACCGCCGCAACTGGGTGCTCGATCGCATGCTCGAAGACCACGCGATCACCCAGGCGCAGGCGGACGCCGCGAAGGCCGAGCCCATCGTGCCCGCGCAGTTCCACCGGCCCGAGCCGCCCCAGGGCTACGAGTGGTTCGCCGAGGAAGTCCGCCGCCGCCTGGTGGACAAGTTCGGCGCCGACACCACCACGCAAGGCGGGCTGATGGTCCGCACCAGCATGGACCCGGCGTTGCAGCGCACGGCCGAGCACCTGCTGCAGATCGGCCTGATGAACTACGACCGCCATCACGGCGGCTGGCGCGGCGCCGTCGGCCGCGTCGATCCGGTCGCCGACTTCAGGGCCAACTGGCCGGAGGCGCTGGCGGAGGCGCACGCCCCGCCGGGCATGCTGCCCGAGTGGCGGCTGGCCGTGGTGTTCGAGGAGAGCGAGGGCGAGGCTCGCGTCGGCTGGGTCGAGCACGGTGGCGAGCAGAGGACCGGCGCGATCTCCCTTTCCGACCTCGGCTGGGCGCGGCCGGTGCACGACGGGCACATGGGCGGCTCGCCTGCCAGGATGAACAACGTCATGCAGGTCGGCGACCTGGTGATGATCGAGCCGCCGGCCGCCACGGCCGCGCCCGCCTTGCCGCCCGGCCTTGAAGCGGCGCCGGCACGCGGCGCGCGACCCGCAACGGCCGCGCTGGCCGCGTTGCGCGCCGACCGGGTGCAGCTGCGGCAGATCCCGAAGGTGCAGGGCGCGCTGGTGTCGCTCGATCCGACCACCGGGCGCGTGCTCGCGCTGGTCGGCGGCTGGAGCTTCGAGCAGAGCCAGTTCAACCGCGCCACCCAGGCGATCCGCCAGCCCGGCTCGAGCTTCAAGCCGATCGTCTACCTGACCGCGCTGGAGCAGGAGATCTCGCCCAGCCAGATGTTCGACGACGGGCCGATCACGATCGAGTCGGGCGGCCAGAGCTGGTCCCCCGGCAACTACGACGGCAGCACCAGCGGCCCGGTGCCGATGCATGTCGCGCTGATGCGCTCGCTCAACCTCGTCACCGTGCGCATCGGCCAGACGGTCGGCATCGACTCGGTGGCGAAGAACGCGATCGCCTTCCACGTCGTCGACGACATGCCGCGCTATCTGCCGACCGTGCTCGGCGCGGTCGGCACGACGGTGCTGCGCATGGCCGGCGCCTACGCCTCCTTCGACGAGGGCGGCCGCGAGGTGATCCCGTCGCTGATCGACAGCGTGCAGGACCGCGACGGGCATGTGGTGATGCGCCCGCAAGGGCGGTTCTGCGCCGGCTGCAGCGATCCGGCGCATACGCCGATGCTCGCCGACGACCGCCCGCAGATCGCCGATCCGCAGAGCGTGTTCCAGCTCATCACCATGATGCGGGCGGTGGTCGAGCACGGCACCGGCTACGAGGCGGGCCACGGCCTCAATCGCCAGATCGCGGGCAAGACCGGCACGAGCCAGGACTTCAACGACGCCTGGTTCGTGGGCTTCACCCCGGACCTCGTGACCGCCGTGTGGATCGGCTACGACCAGCCGGCGAGCCTGGGCGAGGGCGAAACGGGCGGCGTGATGTCGGCGCCGATCTGGCACGACTTCATGCAGGTCGCGCTGAAGGACCATCCGATGCTGACCTTCGACCCGCCGGACGGGGTGAAGCTGGTCACCTGGGGCGGCAGCTATCTCGACGCGTTCAAGGAAGGTCAGGAGCCGGGCGCGTCGGAGGATCTCGGCACCGGCGTGAGCAGCTCCGGCGGGTCCGCGAGCGCGTCGGGCGACACCAGCGGCGGCGGCGCGGGTCCCAGCGTCGGCAGCGCCAGCCAGCATGGCGGCGTGGACACCAGCATGGGCGGCCTGTATTGAGCGCGCCCCCTCTCACGCCATTTGAGTGTCATGTCGACCGAAGCTGACGCCATCGCCTCCCAGATCAAGCAGTCCGCGGCACTGCTGAGGAGGCATCTTTGACTGGGATGTCGCGACTGCCCGCCTTGCGGAGCTGAACGCTCGCGCCGAGGACCCGGCGCTGTGGAACAACGCCGAGCTCGCCCAATCGGTGATGCGCGAACGCAACCGGCTCGCGGGTGCGATCGAGGGCGTGCAGGCGATCGAGCGCGAGGCCGATGACACGCTCGAGCTGATCGCGATGGCCGAGGCCGAGGCCGACGAGGCGATGGTCGCCGACGGCATCGCGACGCTGACGCGGCTGGCCGAGGAGGCCAAGCGCCGCGAGATCGAGAGCCTGCTGTCCGGCGAGGCCGACGGCAACGACACCTACATGGAGATCAACGCCGGCGCCGGCGGCACCGAGGCGCAGGACTGGGCCGAGATGCTGATGCGCATGTACACGCGCTGGGCGGAGAAGCACGGCTACAAGGTCGAGCTGCTCGAGGAAAGCGAGGGCGAGCAGGCCGGCATCAAGTCGGCGACGCTGCGGATCAGCGGCCCGAGCGCGTACGGCTGGCTGAAGACCGAGGCCGGCGTGCACCGTCTGGTGCGCATCAGCCCGTTCGACGCCAACGCGCGGCGGCAGACGAGTTTCGCCAGCGTCTGGGTCTATCCGGTGGTCGACGACACGATCGACATCCAGATCAACGACGCCGATCTGAAGGTGGACACGTTCCGGGCGTCGGGCGCGGGCGGCCAGCACGTCAACAAGACGGAAAGCGCGATCCGCATCACGCACATCCCGACCGGGATCGTCGTGGCGTGCCAGACCGACCGCAGCCAGCACCGCAACCGTGCGACCGCGATGGCGATGCTGAAGTCGCGCATGTACGAGGCGGAGCTGCAGAGGCGCGAAGCGGCGTCGGCGGCGACCGAGGCGTCGAAGACCGACATCGGCTGGGGCCACCAGATCCGCAACTACGTCCTGGCGCCGTATCAGTTGGTGAAGGATCTGCGGACGGGGGTGGAGACGGGCAACCCGGACGCGGTGCTCGACGGCGACCTTGACGCGTTCATGGCGGCGGCACTCGCCGCCCGCGCCGGCGCCACGCGCAGCGAGGCGAGCGCGCAGGCACAGTAGCCGGAGGCGGTCGCAGCCACCGTCGTTATGCTATGGGGCGCCATGTTATGTCATCGCGAGCGAAGCGTGGCGATCCGCGCCTCGCGATGACGGGATGAGTCGGGCTGTCCGACACGTGGTATTCGCAGGCATCGAGCCATGATCCAGCCAGAACAGCTCGCATGATCCAGCCAGAACGGCTCGTCGGAACGCGACGTGTCGCCTCTGCTGGGCAAGTTCCTCCATCTGCTGACGCGCATTTCGGGTGCCAGGCGCGTGCTCGAGATCGGCACGCTCGGCGGCTACAGCACCATCTGGTTTGCGCGCGCAGTCGGTCCGCAGGGCCGGGTGGTCACGCTCGAAGCGCTCCCCGAGCACGCGGAGGTCGCGCGATCGAACCTGCGCACCGCCGGCGTGCTCGGCACCGTGGACCTGCGGGTGGGGCGTGCGATCGACACGCTGCCGGTGCTGGAGCGCGAAGGGGCTGCACCGTTCGATCTGGTCTTCATCGATGCCGACAAGCGCAGCAATCCCGATTACCTGACCTGGGCGTTGCGCCTGTCGCGCCCGGGCACGTTGATTGCGATCGACAACATCGTCCGCGATGGCAGGGTCGCCGATGCCGGCAGCGACGATCCCGATATCCAAGGCGTCCGTACCTGACTGAAGATGATGGCGGCGGAGCCGCGCCTGAGTGCCACGGCGATCCAGACGGTCGGCGCCAAGGGCTACGACGGGTTCGCGCTCGCGATGGTGGTCGGCTAGCCGGGCCGCTCGTGAGTGGCGTAGCGGCAGTGTTTGCACTAAGGTCGCGTGCATGAACGTCGCTCTGCGCCGATCCATGACGGTCGCCGAGTTCCTCGCTTGGGAGGCCAAGCAGGAGGGCCGCTACGAGTTCGACGGCATTCGCCCGCGCGCGATGACCGGGGGGACGCTGGCGCATAACAGGATCGGCAACAACCTGCGTCGCCGCCTCGATGATGCGTTGGAGGGCAGACAATGCTCTGCGTGGGGCCCGGACGCGAAGGTCGAGGTGGCGGGGAAAGTCTACTATCCGGACGCGGCCGTGACTTGCTCGCCCACCGATGGTCGGTCCTACCTGCTGCCCGAGCCCGTCGTCATCATCGAGGTGCTGAGCGAGTCGACGGCCGAAATCGATCTCGGAACCAAGAGCATCGATTACCGCAGCCTGCCGAGCCTGCGGCACTACGTTCTGGTCGCGCAGACCCAGCCGACCGTGACCGTGCTGACCCTGCTCGACGACACGTGGGTTTGGACCTCGCACACGTCGGGCGGAACCGTCTCCCTGGACGCGATCGGCGTAACGCTCTTGGTCGACCAGCTCTACGCCAACGTCAGCTTCCCGGACGCCGCCGCCTGACTCCTTCGGCAAGCGCCCGGCGGGCTCACGTCTCCGTATACGCCTCCACCGTGCCCATGCGGACCGCCGCCTTCAGCGTGGCGTAGTCGCGCTCGGCCTGATCGGCGTACGCCACCGCGAACTGCGCCACCGCCTCGTCGAACTGGTCGCTGCCGCCGAGATAGCCGCCGATCGTCGCTGCGTCGCCCGCCTTTGCGTGCGCGCGCGCGAGCACCCAGCCGCACGCCTTCGCGTAAACCGTCATCAGCTCTTCGTCGAACGTCTCCACCAGTGGCTTGATCTTGGCGTCGCGCAACTGGCGCACATAGAACTGCTTGCCACCCGGCCCCGTCACCCAGCCCAGGAACATGTCCGACGCTGGCTGCGTCAGGCGCTGGCCGATGACGACACGCTGGCCGTGATGCGGATAGACGCTCTCACCCGCATACGGCTCCAGCACCGAGGCAACGGCTTCCTTGAACTGCAGGAACAGCGGGTCGTTCGACTCCGACATTGTCAGCACAACCCAGCACCGCCGCCCGACGCTGCCGACGCCGACGACCTTCATCGCGGCGTCCACGAACCGGTAACGGTCCAACAACGTGCGCCGGTCGTCGGCCAGGGTCTCCCGGTAGTCCCGGAGGACCTGTTCGACCGCCGTCTCGAAGTCGGGCGCGCGCGCGATGTCCGGATGGAAGATCAGCGGCGGGGCGTCGCGGATGGTGACCTTGCCGCCGACCATGCCGGCCAGCTTCGGAAAGTCCATCTCCGACCCGTCCTGTGCGGCTGCCTTTTCGATCCGCGCCTCGACTCTCGGCCTTTCGTTCGCCGGCAGCGTCTGGAGCAAATCATCCGAAGTGACGCGCGCATACCAGACGTCGAGCGGATGCATCTGCGCGAAATCGCGCAGATGCTTGCGGTAGCTGCGCGCACAGGTTTCCGCGATGTCGCGGCCCTTGGCGTCCGAAAACCCGTTCTCGCGCGCCGCCAGCACGAAGGATGCGACCAGCCGCTTGACGTCCCATTCCCAGGGTGCGGGCAGCGTCTCGTCGTAGTCGTTGATGTCGAAAAGGATGTTGCGTTCGGGTGTCGCGAACCCGCCGAAGTTCATCAGGTGGCAGTCGCCGCACGCCTGCACGTGCAGACCGGTTGCCGGCGTGTGCGCGAGGTCGGCCGCCATGATGCCGGCGCTGCCGCGAAAGAACGCGAACGGCGACTGCAGCATGCGGCCGACGGATGGGCACCAGTTCCGGCACCCGGTCGGCGTCCGCCGCCTGCAGGATGTCCACCGGATTCGGGCGGTCCTTGGGCGGTTGCCACTCCGCATGGCGCGCGCGCGCCACCTTGTCGCGGAGCGCCTTGCCTGCATCCGTCCGCTCGTCGTGCGACAGGCCGTGCGGAGCCGTCTCGCTCGTCGCGTGATGGGCGGATACCGGCTCC
>DATEQV010000471.1:0-26521 GCA_035272265.1 Acidisphaera sp.
GCCTGCCCAGTCTGGTCCGATTTCGCGATGAAAAAGGCGCCTGGGGCAACTATGCCCTGGGCGCCTTCGCCGTCATCCCCGCCTCAACGCTGAATAAGACGGGCTAGGGCGGTCTCGTTCGAATCGTTCGCGTAGCCGTTCCGCGCGGAGACGCGCCACGCGCGACGCGGAACACAGCAGGCCGAGGCCACGGCACGCGGGGGTGTGCGCGCGGCCTCGTCCCATGTTCAGTCGCGTGGCTGGGCGACGTAGCGCAGATACGGCTTCACCGTGTTCCGGCCGCTGGGGAATTTCTGCTTGGCGGCTTCGTCGGAGACGGACGGCGGAATGATGACGTCCTCGCCCGGCTTCCAGTTGACCGGTGTCGCGACCGTGTGCCTGGCGGTCAACTGGCAGGAATCCAGCAGGCGCATCACCTCGTCGAAGTTGCGGCCGGTGCTCATCGGATAGGTGAGCATCGCCTTGACCTTCTTGTCCGGACCGATGACGAACACCGAGCGCACCGTGGCGTTGTCCGCCGCCGTGCGGCCCTCGGAACTGGTGCCGGCGCCTTCGGGCAGCATGTCGTACAGCATGGCCACCTTCAGCTCGGAATCGCCGATCATCGGGTAGGTCACGGCATGGCCCTGCGTCTCCTCGATGTCCTTGGCCCAGGCCTCATGGTTTCCGACCGGATCGACGCTCAGGCCGATGATCTTCGTGTTGCGCTTCTCGAACTCGGGCAGCAGGCCGGCCATGTAGCCGAGCTCGGTGGTGCAGACCGGCGTGAAGTCCTTCGGATGGCTGAACAGGATCGCCCAGCCGTCGCCGATCCAGTCGTGGAAGCGGATCGTCCCCTGGGTCGTTTCGGCGGTGAAGTCCGGGGCTTCAGAGTTGATTCTGAGCGACATGGTTCCCTCGATCTGATGGGTGGCGTTGGCCGGATGCCCTGGATCAGCGGCTTGCTTGGCCGCCGCGATGGCAGCTTAGACGCCGGGTGCTGCGTGCTGTAAATAGGCTCCGGGGCTCCTTGCGCCTCAGTGCATGTGATGCGTGCTCGCCCCGGCGAGCGCGCGCACGCGTTCCTCGTCGGCGGCGAACTCGGCGGCCGGGCCGGACCACACGATGCGGCCGTCGTCCATCACGAACGCCCGCTCGGCGATCTCCACCGCGGCGCGGACGTTCTGCTCGACCAGCAGCACCGTGATCCCTTCGCCCTTCATCTCCTTCACCGTGCGGAACACGTCGCGCACGATCAGCGGGGCGAGGCCCTGGCTCGGCTCGTCGAGGATCAGCAGGCGCGGGTTGACGAGCAGCGCACGGGCGATCGCCAGCATCTCCTGCTCGCCGCCCGACAGCGTACGGGCCTTCGACGCGCGGCGCTCGCGCAGGCGCGGGAACAGGTCGTACACGCGCGCGAGCGTCCAGCGCCCCGACGGGCCGCTGACCGGCACCAGAAGGTTCTCCTCGACCGTCAGGTTGCCGAACACGCGGCGTCCCTCCGGCACGTAGCCGACACCCATCGCCGCGATCTGGAACGGCGTGCGCCTGGTGATGTCCTCGCCGAACAGGGTGATCCGGCCCTCGCGCGCAGGCGTCAGCCCCATGATGCTGCGCAGGGTCGTCGTCTTGCCCGCGCCGTTGCGCCCGAGCAGCGTGACGATCTCGCCGGCCTCGGCGCCGAGGCAGACGTCGTGCAGGATGTGGCTTTTCGCGTAGTAGGTGTGCACGCCTTGCAGCGTCAGCACGGCGCTCATGCCTCGCCTCCCAGGTAGGCGGCCTGCACGCGAGCGTCGTTGGCGATTTCCTCGGGCGTGCCCGAGACCAGCACGCGGCCGTAGTCGAGCACCGTGATGCGCTGCGCGATGCCGAAGACGACGCTCATGTCGTGCTCGATGAACAGGATGGTCAGGTGGCGCTCGGCATGCAGCCGCTTGATCAGTGCGACCATCATGTCCGTCTCGTGCTCGGCCATGCCCGCCGTGGGTTCGTCGAGCAGCAGCAGCTTCGGCTCCAGGCTGAGCGCGAGCGCGACCTCGACCACGCGCTGATCGCCGTGCGCCAGCTCGCCCGCCAGCTCGTCGGCCTTGTCCGACAGGCCGGTCAGCGCCATCAGCGCATCGACGCGGCGCGCCACCTCAGCCCGCGTGGCGCGCGAGACGAACGGGCGCGCGTTGATGCCCATGTGCGTCTCGATGCCGATGCGCAGGTTCTCGGCGACGGTCAGCTCGGGGAAGATCTCGGTAATCTGGAACGTGCGTACCATGCCGCCGCGCACGCGCCGGGTCGGCGGCAGGTCGGTGACGTCCTGCCCGTCGAACCAGATCCGGCCCTCGGTCGGTGGCAGGAAGCCGGAGATCATGTGGAACAGCGTGGTCTTGCCGGCGCCGTTCGGGCCGATCACCGCGCTGATCTCGCGCGGCTCGAGGCTGAAGGAGATGTCCTGGTTGGCGACGAGGTTGCCGAACCGCTTCGTCACGTGGTCCAGGCGTAGCATCATGCGCGGACTCGCTGGTCGCGTCCGGACTGGCCGCGTTTGGTGCCGTTGCGGCCGTTGCGGCGCAGGCCGAGGATGCCGCGCGGGAAGGCGAGCACGACGACGACGAACAGGACGCCGACGAAGGACTCCCAGTTCAGCGTCATCGACGACAGGTAGTCCTGCGCGGTGATGAAGATCGCCGCCCCCACCAGCGGCCCCCAGAACGTCCCCATGCCGCCGAGCACCACCATGATCACGAAGTTGCCGGAGACGATGAAATACAGGTCCTGCGGTGACGTGAAGTTGTTGAGCAGCGCTTCCATCGACCCGCCGAGTGCGGCCAGCGTGCCGGCGATGGCGAAGGCCGCCCAGACGTACCAATCGGTCCGCAGGCCGAGATAGCGTGCCCGACGCGCGTTCTCCCGGATCGACAGCCAGGTGTGGCCGAGCGGCGACCGCAGCAGCATGGCGATGATGCCGGCCGTCAGGGCGAAGAAGAACAGCACGAAGTAGTAGAAGTCGGCGTCGTGCAGCGGGAGGGTGGCGATGCCGAAGTCGATCGCGTGGCGCTGGAACCCGGCGAGCCCGTCCTCGCCGCCGGTCAGCTCGTTCCAATGCTCGGCGATGAAATAGAACAACTGGCTGAACGCGATGGTGGTCATCGCGAAATACACGCCGCGACGGCGCATGATCAGCGGCCCGATCAGGCACGCGGCCGCGCCGCCGAGCGCAACACCCGCGAGCACCGCTGGCAGCGTCATGGGTGCGACGAATTTCAGGAACAGGCCGGTACCGTAGGCGCCGAGCCCGAAATACGCGGCCTCGCCGAACGAGATGTAGCCGGTGTAGCCGACCAGGATGTTCAGGGCCATCGCGGTCAGCGCGAACACCAGCACCTGCGAGCCGAGCTGGATGTAGCTGCCGACCAGCGGCAGCCATACGGGTGCGGTGAGCAGCAGGAGCCATATGACGACGCTGACACGGTGCCGGTTGAACAGTGCGATGCCGGCCGTGATCGCCGAGGGCGCGGGTTCGCGAAGGATCGCGGTGCGTGCGACGGGTCCGCTCATTCGCCGATTCCTTCCTCGCCGAGTAGGCCGCGCGGCATGACGATCAGCACGATCCCCATGATGACGTAGATCACGGCGTCGCTGGCCGCGGCCCAGTAGGTGGAGGTGATCCCGGCCGCGACGCCGATCAGCAGCCCGCCGAGGATCGCGCCGGGCAGGCTGCCCAGTCCGCCGACGATGATCGCGACGAACGCCGGGAGGACCAGGCTCTGTCCCATCGTCGGATCGAGCCCGAGGCGGCCCGCGGCCAGCACGCCCGCCAGCCCGGCCAGGAACAGCCCGACGCCGAAGTTCAGCGCCCGCAGCCCGTAGATGTTGACGCCGAGCGCAGAGACGGTCTCCAGGTCGGTCATTCCCGCGCGGATGCGGATGCCGATGTTGGTGAAGCGCAGCAGCGCGAACAGCGCCCCCGCGGCGATGCCGGTGATGAAGACGACGAACACGTTGTAGCCCGTGATGAAGAAATACGTGTCGCTCAGCGGGCTGTTGAGCAGGTCGGGAATCGCGAACGGCACGCCCTGCGCGCCCCAGATGCTGCGCGAGACGTCCTCCAGGATCAGCGCGAAGCCGAACGTCAGCAGCAGCGTGTAAAGATGGCCGGGCCGCTTGTACATCGGCCGGATCAGCCACCGCTCGCCGAGCAGCCCGAGGCCGCCGACGGCGAAGGGTCCCACCACCAGACCGGCCCAGAAGCCGAAACGCTGCTCGATCGTGTAGGCGATGTAGGCGCCCAGCGTCATGAACCCGCCATGCGCGAAGTTCACCACGTTGTTGAGCATCAGGATCAGCGCGAGGCCGAGCGCCATCAGCCCATAGAACAGGCCGACGATCAACCCGTTGGAGACGTTGAAAAGAAGAACCATGCCGGCACCCCGCGCCCGTTGTCCTGCTTCGGACTTCGAAGAACTGGCGGCCGCCGTTACGGTCGGCGGCCGCCGGCCTTGCTTCGGTGCGGGCTACGCCGTGGTCATCTTGCAGACGACGCCGGGTGCCTGCAGCGCGGTGGCGTACTGGTAGGTGACGTCGCTCATCAGCTTGGGATAGGTCGCACCCGCCTTGATCTCGCCGGTGAAGTCGCCGCCGACATACTGGTGCGTCGCGGGGTCGAAGTAGTGCTTGCCCGGCTGGAGCGCGACCTCCGGCGGCAGTTCCAGGCCGGACAGCGCGTCGCCGACCTTCAGGTTGTCGAGCGTCTTCGCCTTCTCCGCGGCCAACGCAAGGGCATGGATGCCGACATAGCCGAACATCGTGCGCGCCGTGGGCACCTTGTTGGGTTCGCGCTTCTGGGCTTCCTTGACGAAGTCGGCGACATGCGGAACGTCCGGCTGATCCCAGTACCATTCGAGGTTCCAGAACCCTGCCTGCGCCGCCGGCGGCAGCGCCGCGATCGTCTCGAGCTCCGACAGTGGAACGACGAACGGGATCTGCTTGGACAGTCCGAACTGGTTGGCCTGCTTGAGCAGGTTGAGTTCATCGTCGCCGCCCACGAGGCAGCCGACGACCTGCGGGTTCGCGGCCTTGGCCTTGATCAGCTCGGACGAGTAGTCCGTCGTGCCGAGCGGCTTGAGGGAAACGCCAACCTCCTCGCCGCCCAGCGATTTCAGCGCGGCGAGCATGTTGTCGTGCAGCGCGTGGCCGAACGAGTAGTCCGCCACCACGAAATACCAGCGCTTACCAAATTTCTTGACCAACGTCGCGGCGGTCGCGAGGGCCACGGTGTAGGTCGTGTTGCAGACGCGGAAGACGTTCCACGAGCAGTGCGTCCCGGTGATGTCGTCGACATGGCCACCCGTGATCATGCACAGCTTCTTCTTCTGCGCGCAGACCTGGGCCACCGCCTGACTGACGTTCGACGAGACGGTGCCGACGATGAAGTCGCAGTTGTCGCGGTCGAGCAGCTTGTTGGTCTTCTCCACGCCGACGCCCACATTGGCTTGGGTGTCCTCGACGATCATCTCGATCTTCCGTCCGAGGATGCCGTTCTTCGCATTGAGCGCGTCGACCGCCATGTTGGCGCCGAGCTGCTCGTTGTGCGCGTAGGCGGCGTAGGGGCCGGTGAACGGGTCGACGAAGCCGATCTTCACGATGTCGGCCGCCCGGGCTTGGCCGATCACATACGGCGCAGCCAGGGTACCGATACCAAGGGCGGCGCCCGCCCGCATGATTCCGCGCCGCGTGACCGCGTCGCGCGGCTCCAAAGTGGTCGTCATGGACCTTCCTTCCTCCCGTGCACCGGTTGGCCGATGCGATTGTGCCCTGTGCGGATTTCGCCCGCCCGGGTTGCGGCGGACGTATACCACCCATGCTCTTTATGACAATGGTGCGGCGGCGGGAAGGTGATTCCTCCGCCACTTCGCGTTTCTTACGCCGCCTTCACGTCGCGAGTTGTCCCTGGACACGTTTTCCGGTCCGCTTGCAGCGCGAGTTGTGCGAAAGGACAGCAAAGCAGCCGTATCGGCCGTCGTGTCGTCGCGCCCGCGCGACTGGCCGGGGCCGACCGTGACCGGTTCGTCGTCACCCGGATAAGAGTTTGCCCACGTAACGGTTTCAACCGCAATCGGTGGCTCCGGCCGAGGCGGGGGAGGCCGGGGGGAGGGGCGGGCCGCGGCGGCGTCCGGACAGCCGGGCGGCGCCGCTGCGGCCCGGTTCCAATGCGGTCTGGCCTGCGCCGCGGCTGACGCGCTAGCATCCAACGGGTGGTTCGCCGCACGTGCGGGCCACGCCACAAGGGAGGATCAAGCATGGCGCGCGTCGCAGTCGTGACCGGCGGCACAAGGGGAATTGGGGCCGCGATCAGTATGGAGCTGAAGCAGGCGGGGCGGACGGTCGTCGCCAGCTACGCCTCCAACGACGAGGCCGCACAGGCCTTCAAGCGCGAGCACGGGATCGACGTCATCAAGTTCGATGCCGCCAGCTTCGAGCAGTGCCAGGAGGCGGTGGAGAAGATCAGCCGCGACCACGGCCCGGTCGAGATCCTGGTCAACAATGCCGGCATCACCCGCGACGCGACGATGAACAAGCTCACGCGCGAGATGTGGGATGCGGTGATCGACACCAATCTCGGCTCCTGCTTCAACCTGGCGAAGCTGGTTTTCGAGCATATGCGTCAGGCCAAGTTCGGCCGCATCGTCAACATCGGCAGCGTCAACGGGCAGGCGGGCCAGTACGGCCAGGTTAACTACGCCGCCGCCAAGTCGGGCATCCACGGCTTCACCAAGGCGCTGGCGCAGGAAGGCGCGCGCTTCGGCATCACCGTCAACGCGATCGCGCCCGGCTATGTCGATACCGACATGGTGCGCGCCGTGCCGGCGGACGTGTTGCAGAAGATCATCGGCCGCATCCCGATGGGCCGGCTCGGCCGCGTGCACGACATCGCGCGCGGCGTCGTGTTCCTGACTGCCGACGATGCCGACTTCATCACCGGCTCGACGCTGTCGATCAACGGCGGCCAGCATATGTACTGATCCGGCGGCACTGTCCTGTCCCAGAAGTTCGCCAGCGAACTTCTGGGACGAGCAGGCCGCTCGGCCGGTATCGGCCTAAGTGCGGATGAGGTGACACCGTCATTGCGAGCGCAGCGAAGCAACCCGGAGCCGCGTGCCAGAGGCTTTTCGGGCTGCTCTGGGTTGCTTCGTCGCTACGCTCCTCGCAATGACGCAGTGAGCTGAGCCCACGCTCGGACGGAGATGCTCAGGCCGTGAAGATCAGGTCGACGATGCGTGCGACGCTGCCGCGCCAGTGCGGCAGCCGGGCGTCGAACGTCTGCGCCAGCTTGTTGCAATCCAGCCGCGAGTCCGCCGGGCGCCGGACCGGCGTAGGCCAGTCGGCGGTGGTGATCGGCGTCACCGTCGGGCGGCGCAGGCCGTGGCGGTCGGCGTCCTCGAACACCGCCTCGGCCAGCCCGTGCCACGTCGTCTCGCCGCTGCCGGCGGCGTGGAAGACGCCGGCGTAGCGGTCGTCCCAGCCGTCCAGCATGCGGCGCGCCACCTGCAGGATGGCCGTGGCCAGATCGGCGGCCGAGGTCGGGCAGCCGCGCTGGTCGGCGACCACGCGCAGGCTGTCGGTCTTGCGCGCCGCGCCGATCATCGTGCGGACGAAGTTCTTGCCGGTGTGGGAGATCACCCAGGACGTGCGCAGCACGGCGGTCCGCGCGTTGACTGCCAGCGCCGCCTGTTCGCCGGCGAGCTTGGTCGCACCGTACACGCCGAGCGGGGCGGTCGGGTCGGTCTCGACATAGGGCGCGCCCTTGCTGCCGTCGAACACGTAGTCGGTCGATATGTGGATCAGCGGCACGCGCGCGCGGGCGCATATCTCCGCCAGCAGTCGAGGGCCGTCCGTGTTGGCGCGGCGCGCGGCGTCGCGGTCCGTCTCGGCCTGGTCGACCGCGGTGTAGGCCGCGGCGTTGACTACCAGCGCCGGGCGATGCGCCGCGACGCTGGCGGCGATCGTCTCCGGCCGGTCGAAGTCGAACTCCGGGCGCCCGATCCGGCGCACCGGCGGATCGCCCGCAGCGGCCTCGCTCGCCGCCGCCTCCAGGGCGAGGGCGACCTGCCCGCCGCCGCCGGTGACCAGGACCGTCATCGATCCATCAAGCCGTGAACCAGACGGGGCAGTCCTTCAGCCGCGGTAGCTTCATGTCCTTGTCCGACAGCACGGCGTCCTTGGCCGGCCAGGGCAAGGCGAGGTCGGGATCGTTCCAGATCACGCCGCGCTCGGCAGCGCGGTCGTAGGTGCCGGTGACCTTGTAGAGCACCTCGGTATCCGGCTCGAGCGTGCAGAACCCGTGCACGAACCCGGCGGGTATCCACAACTGCTGCCAGTTGTCCCGGCTCAGCACCGTCCCGACGTGCCGCCCGTAGGTCGGCGAGCCGTGCCGCACATCCACGGCGACGTCCCAGATCGCGCCGCGCACGCAGCGCACCAGCTTGCCTTGCGGACTGGGCGCGATCTGACAGTGCAGGCCGCGGATCGTCCCCTTCGGCGCGGACAGACTGTGGTTGTCCTGCACGAAGGTCCCCTCGATCCCCGCCGCCGCGTACTGCGCGGCGTTGAAGACCTCCGAGAAGAACCCGCGATTGTCGCCGAACCGTGTCGGCGTGATCAGCAACACATCGGGGATCGCCAGTCGTTCGACGTTCATTCGTGCTCGCCTTCGGCCAGGTCCAGCAGGAAGCGTCCCAGTTCCGTTTTGCCCAGGTTTCGCGCGTGCCTGCGCAACGCGTCGCGGTCTATGTAGTTCATGCGGAAAGCGACCTCCTCGGGGCATCCGACCAACATTCCCGTGCGCGACTGGATGGTCTGGACGAAGGTCGCCGCCTGGAGCAGGCTGTCCGGGGTGCCGGCATCCAGCCATGCGCAGCCGCGCGACAGCCGCTCGACATGCAACGTGCGTTCCTCGAGATAGACCCGGTTCAGATCGGTGATCTCGAGCTCGCCGCGCGCCGACGGACGGATCCGCGCGGCCAGGTCGGTGACGCGCCGGTCGTAGAAATAGAGCCCGGTGACTGCCCAGTTCGACAAGGGCGCGGCCGGCTTTTCGACGATCTCGGCGGCGCGTCCGGTCTCGTCGAAGCTCACCACGCCATAACGTTCGGGATCGCGCACCTGGTAGGCGAACACGGTCGCACCCTCGGGCCGTTTGGCGGCATCCTGCAGCAATGTCGAGAGATGGTCGGCGTGGATCAGGTTGTCGCCCAGCGCCAGCGCGCACGGCGCGCCCGCGATCCAGTCGCGCGCGATCAGGAAGGCCTGTGCGATGCCATCGGGAGACGGCTGCTCGGCGTAGGCGATGCGCAGCCCGAGTTGCGTGCCGTCGCCCAGCAGCCGGCGGAACTGCGGCAGGTCGGCCGGCGTGGAGATTACCATGATGTCGCGGATGCCGGCGAGCATCAGCGTGCTCAGCGGGTAGTACACCATCGGCTTGTCGTAGACCGGCAGCAGCTGCTTGGACGCGGCGAGCGTCATCGGATGCAGCCGGGTGCCAGATCCGCCGGCCAGCAGGATGCCCTTCATCGAACCGCGTCTCCTTCGCCTAGTGTCCTGCCCAACAAGTTCGCCAGCGAACTTCTTGGATAAGCAGGCCACTCACCCCCTTAATTCCTAGTGTCCCACTCTCATTCCGAAGTTCGACGAACTTCGGAATCGGGACACTAGGCGGCTGTCCCGAGGCGCTCGCCGGAATACCGGGCCGCGCGGATCGCTTTCCACCACGCCTGATTGGCCAGATACCAGTCTACTGTGTGGCCAAGCCCGGTTTCGAAATCGTGAGGGGCGCGCCAGGCCAGCGCCGCCTCGGTGCGGGCGGGGTCTATCTCATAGCGGAAGTCATGTCCCGGACGGTCCGTGACAAAGCGTATCAGGCGCTCGCGCGGGCCGGCGGGGTCGGGCACGCGGGCGTCCAGCGCCGCACAGATCGCGCGCACGACCTGGAGGTTGGTGCGCGGCTGCCGGGCGCCGATCGCGTAGGTGGCGCCGGGTTCTCCCTCGATCATCACCTGCACGAGTGCTGCGGCGTGGTCGTCGACGAACAGCCAGTCGCGCATGTTAGACCCGTCGCCGTAGACGGGCAGGGGCTTGCCTTCCAGGGCGTTGAGCGTGACGAGGGGGATCAGCTTCTCGGGGAATTGCCATGGTCCGTAATTGTTCGTCGTGTTACTGACCAGTGTCGGCAGGCCATACGTGTGATGCCAGGCGCGAACCAGATGGTCCGAAGCGGCCTTGCTCGCCGAATAGGGGCTCCGCGGGTCGTACGGGGTGGTCTCGGTGAACGGGGGATCGCCGTGCGACAGGGCGCCGAAGACCTCGTCCGTGGAGATGTGGTGGAAGCGGAACGCGCTGCGGGAGGCGGGGGGCAGCGACGCCCAGTGCTGCCGCGCGGCTTCCAGCAGCACGTAGGTGCCGACGATGTTCGTCTCGATGAACGGCGCCGGCCCGTCGATCGAACGGTCCACATGGCTCTCGGCGGCGAGGTGCATGACGCGGTCGGGGGCGTGGGTGCGGAAGATCTGCTCCATCGCCGCGGCGTCGGTGATGTCGGCCTTGATCAGCGTGTGGCGCGGATGGGTCAGCGCTTCCTCCAGCGCGTCCTCGCTCGCCGCGTAGGTCATCTTATCGACGTTAACGACCGGGTGGTCGGAGTGGCGTACCAGGTGGCGGACCACCGCCGACCCGATGAAGCCGCAACCGCCCGTCAGCAGAATTCGCACAGAAACGCCTCGTTCTCTCTTCGGCGGCAGGGTCTTTGCACCAGTCGGGCCACTCGGGCAATCCAGGCGTCGGCGCACCGCACCGCCGTCGCCCGCCGGCGGCTCAGGACCAGCGCGGGGCCAGCGCCGCGCCGCAGGGGACGGATACGCAGGAGACGTTGATGATCCTGAAACTCGGGGTCGGAATTGTGACGTACAACCGGCGCGACTTGGTTGTGTCCGCCGTGCAGCAGGTCATCGCGCATACCCAGCACCCGTTCGCGCTGGTCGTCGCCGACGACGGATCGACGGACGCGACCGCGGCGACGCTGCGGGACCAGCGCGTCACCGTCGTCGGCGGCCCGAAC
The DNA here is from genome assembly GCA_035272265.1 of Acidisphaera sp. Classification (GTDB taxonomy): domain Bacteria; phylum Pseudomonadota; class Alphaproteobacteria; order Acetobacterales; family Acetobacteraceae; genus Acidisphaera. Next base: position 11,081 of record DATEQV010000471.1, read on the forward strand.
ATGGGCACCGCATGGAACAAGAACCGTGCTTTGTTCTTCCTCGCCGAGGTCCTGCAGTGCGACTTCGTGATATTGCTGGAGGATGACACGTCGCCGATGCGCGACGGCTGGGAGCGCGCCTGGATGATCGGGGCCGGGCTGCACGGGATGGTGCATCTTTTGCCGGACGACCTGGTCTCTGATGATCGCGTCGCGGCGGCGGGGCCGATCGCCGCCGCCGCCATCCGCTCGCACTGTGCGGCCTATTCGCGCGAGGCGCTGCTGTTCGGCGGCTACATGGACAGCCGCATGGCCGGTTGCGGCTGGGAGACCGTCGAGCACGCGCAGCATCTGCGCCGCGCCGGCTACGGCGGCGGTGTCCCGGCGGACCGGGCGGCCACCACGTTCCTCGCGCTGCGGCCGGACGGGCTGCGCATCCGCGCGCCCGCCAGCCATGTCGCTGAGGCCGACATCAGCCGCAACCGCGCGCTTGCCGCCGATCCCGCCGCCGTTGCCGCGCGGGCGACGCTGCCGTGGCACGACGACGCGACGATGCGCCAGTTCCGCGCCGAGATGGCGGCGAATGCGCCGCGGATCGCGATGCAGACCGAACAGCCGCCCGAAGAACGCCAACCTGCGCGGCGGCTGGAGGTCATCGCGTCGGATGTCGCAAGCGGCGTGCCGTCCTCGGCGTCCCGTCGCCGGAAAGTCCGGGCGGGCGGCTGACGCACGGGATGTCCGGCAAGCTCATCGACTCGTTGTTCGACCGCGACGACGCGCTGCGCGCGGTGTTCGACGCCGAGTTCTATCGGCAGCGCTACCCGAATCGCGAGCCGTACGACGACCCGTTCGAGCACTATGCCAGGGTCGGCGCGCAGGCGGACTACGCCCCGAACCCATGGTTCGATCCCGAGTGGTACGCGCACCGCTATCCGGACGTGCGCGCCGCCGGCGAGCCTGCCGTGCTGCACTACCTGCGCACGGGGGCGGCGCAGCTGCGCGACCCGCATCCGATGTTCGACGCCGCCTTTTATGTCGACCGGCATCCGGAGGCCGGGCGCAATCCGCTGCTGCACTACCTGGCTTACGGCGGCCGCCTCGGCTGGCCGACACGGCGCGGCATCGACTGGCGGAACTACCTGCCGTCCGGACGGGGGTTGCATCCGGTGCCTGCCGACCTGGAAGTCGATGTCGTCATTCCGGTCTATAAAGGACTGGCGGAAACCCAGCGCTGCATCGTCTCGGTGCTGAACGATCCGGCGCGGCCGCCCGGCCGCATCCTGGTGATCGACGACTGCTCGCCCGAGCCGGCGTTGTCCGCCTGGCTCGAAACCATCGCGCGCGGGGAGATGATCACGCTCCTGCGCAACCCGCAGAACATCGGCTTCGTCGCCTCCGCCAACCGCGGCATCGCGGCAGCCGCGCCGCATGACGTGGTGCTGCTCAATGCCGACACCGAGGTGCCGCCCGGTTGGCTGTTCCGCCTGGCGGGGCACGCCTATGCCGGCAACCGGATCGCGTCGGTCTCGCCGTTCTCGAACAATGCGACGATCTGCGGCTATCCGAGCCTGGGCAGCGGCCCGCCGGCGCTCGGCCTGCCGGTCGGCGACATCGACGCCGCCTGCCGCGAGGCCAATGCCGGGCGCAGCGTCGCGCTGCCGGTCAGCATCGGCTTCTGCATGTACCTGCGGCGCGCGGCGATCGACGAGGTCGGCCTGTTCGATGCGATCGCGTTCGGACGCGGCTACGGCGAGGAGAACGATTTCTGCCTGCGCGCCGCCGCGCGCGGCTGGACGCATCGGCTGGCCTGCGACACCTACGTGCATCACGAGGGCGAGGTCAGCTTCGGCGGCGAGGCTCCCGAGCAGGCCGAAAGCCAGGACGTGCTGCGCGCCCGCTATCCGGGCTACGAACGGCTGATCAACCGCCACGTGCGGGTGGGCGACGCCGATCCGGCGCGCTGGACGATCACCGCCGCGCTGTTCCGCCGCTCCCGCCTGCCGACCGTCCTGTTCGTCACGCATTGCCTGGGCGGCGGCGTATCGACGCATGTGACGCATCTCTGTGCCCGCCTGGAAGGCCGGGCGAACGTGCTGCTGCTGGAAGGCGCGGGTTCGGGCGTGGTGCTCTCCGCGCCGGCGCTCGACGGTCATCCGGACCTGGTGATGCTCGGCGAGGACGGCGCGATCGAGGGGTTGGCGGCGTTTCTGGCCTCGGCCGGCGTGGCGCGCGTGCATGTGCATCATCTGCTGGGGCTGACTCTCGATCTGCGGGCGCTGCTGCGCGCGCTCGACGTGCCGTTCGACGTGACGGTGCACGACTGGTACATGATCTGTCCGCAGATCAACCTGCTGCCGCAGCTGGACGGCGCGTATTGCGGCGAACCCGATGCGGCCGGCTGCAACGCCTGCATCGCCGACCGGCGGCAGCACGGGGCGACCGACATCGTGAGTTGGCGGAGCCGGTTCACGTGGCTGTTCCGCGACGCCGAGCGCGTGATCTGTCCGAGTGCCGATGTGCAGCGCCGGCTGCAACGCTACGGATTGGCGGACCGCACGATCGTGGTGCCCCACGATCCGATCGTCGAAGCCGCGGAGCCGATGGCGCCGCCGCTGTTGCGTCGAGGCGAGACGCTGCGCGTCGCGCTGCTCGGCGTGCTCGCGCCGCAGAAAGGGCAGGCGACGGTGCTGGCGGTCGCCCATGCGAGCGCGGCGGACGACCTCGCCTTCCATGTGATCGGCTACCCGGAGCAGCCGTTGCCCGGCTGGGCGAAGGGGCGCATCGAGCAGACCGGCCGTTACGACGACGCCGACCTTCCGGCGCTGATCGCGCAGGTGCGGCCGCACGCGATCTGGTTTCCGGCGCAATGGCCGGAGACCTTCAGCTTCACACTGAGTGCCGCGATTGACGCCGGGCTGCCGATCGTCGCATCGGACATCGGCGCGTTCCCAGAGCGGCTGGCGGGCTACCCACATTCCTGGCTCGTCGACCCCGACGCGGCGCCCGAGCGCTGGTGCGCTGCCTTCGCCGACGTGCGTCAGGCGGTGTCGAAACCGCTCCCCGCGCCGGACCGCAGGGAACGGTCGGCCCGTGTGGCCGACTTCTACGCCGACGTCTATCTGCCGCCGCGCCTTCCTGCGCCCGCCGTGCGTGCGCGGGGACAGACCGATCTGCGCCGCCCGGGTCGGCTCTCCGCCGTCGTCATCCCGGAATGCTACGAGGACGCCGGCGGCCCGACGCCCTGCGCCTTCATCCGCCTGCTGCAGCCGCTCGATCATCCGACGTGCGGGGAGGGGATCGATACGGTCGTCGCCTCGGCCGAGGACGCGCTGCGCTATCGCGCCGACCTGTTCATCACCCAGCGCTACGCGATCGCCGACACGGGGCAAGCCGACGCACTCGCGGCGCACGTGCGCACCCAAGGCGCCGCTCTGGCGTACGACCTCGACGACGACCTGATCGACATCCCCGACGACCACCCGGAGGCGGATCGGTTGCAGGCGAAATCGGCACTCGTCCGGCACATGCTGCGGCTCGCCTCGCTGGTCACGGTGTCCACGCCCGGCTTGCAGGCGAAGCTGGGGAGGATCAGCTGCCGTGCCGTGCTGGTGCCGAACGCGCTGGACGAGCGGCTGTGGTCGGTGGCCGCGCCGATACGGCTCCCGCGCCAGGGGCCCGTGCGTTTCCTGCTAATGGGCACGGCGACGCATGACGCGGACATGGCTGTCATCGCCCCGGCGCTGGCGGCGCTGTGCGACACCTTCGGCGAACGCGTGACCGTCGACATGATCGGCATGACGGCACAGGAGCCGCCGCCGGGGGTGGAGCGCGTCATCGTGCCGCCGCTGGCCGGCACGTCCTATCCGGCGTTCGTGAACTGGATCGCGCGGCAGCAGCCATGGCATGTCGGGCTGACTCCGCTTGCGGACATTCCGTTCAACGCCTGCAAGTCGGCGATCAAGGCGATGGACTACGCAGCGCTCGGCATGGCGGTGCTGGCCTCGGACGTGCCTGCCTATCGCGGCTCGCTCGCCGATCGCGCGGGCATGCTCGTCGGCTCGCGCGCCGATGACTGGTTCTGGGCGATGAGCCGGATGGTGCGCAGCCCGCGCGCGTGGGAGACGCTCGCACGCGGGGCGAGCGACGCTTGGCTGCGGACCGGCACGCTCGCATCCCAGGCAGCGCTGCGGCGCGCGGTGTGGCGCAAGGCGTCGCCGGTCACCGTTGGAAACACTCGGTCGGTGAAGCGTTTCAAAGCCTAGACGTGCGGCCACCTATATGGATGGCAGACGGCTTTTGAAGGAGCGCTGGTCATGGACCAGATTACTGAACGGACACCGACGCGAGGGTGGCTCGCCAGGGGTGTTCGCGTCGCGTGCGCAATTGGGATGGCGGTCGCGCTGTCGGGATGCGTGGTCTACCCGTACCATCCTTATCCGTACCGCCCGTACTACCACCCGTACTACTACGGCCCGTGATGATCGGCTGAACCGGGTCGATTGACCCGCGCTGTGCCGGGGAACAGCGCGGGCCGTCGGTGCCGGACGCCGGCTCAGTTCCCCGCCGGCGAACGGCGCAGCCGCTGTGCCTCGGCGACCTGCCAGGCGAGCAGTGTCGGCACCCCGAACGTCAGGTCACGCGCGCGTCTGATCAGCGACGCGGCGAGCGCGACATCGGGCGGGATGCCGAACACCATGCCGAGGCCAGCATAGGCGGCTTCCTGCACGCCGAGATTGCCGGGGACGAGGAACGCCGCCGCAAGGATCGCGGCGAGCAGGCCCTCGATCGAGATCGCGTTCAGCACCGTGATGTCCGCGCCGAGCAGGCGGAAGGTGATGAACGCGGCCATTCCGGTGCCGAGCCAGCCCAGCATGTGCAGGGCGGTGCCGAGCGCCAGCCGCCCCGGATGCGCGTAGATCGCCGCGAGCTGCGCCTGCAGCTGGTCGACATGCACCTGCGCGCCCTTCGCGCGGCGGCGTGCGATGCGCGCGCCTAACCAGCGGAAGATGCGGGCCGCGCCGCGCTGCACGAACATGAACCCGGCCAGCCCCGCCACGACCAGGCCGATCCCGATCGCGACCGGAACGACGAAGCCGGAATCCGGCTTGTGCGTCGCCAGGATGCACAGCGCGGTGATCGCAAAGGCGATCTGCGCGAGCACCTCGGCGGTGACGTCGACGATGGTCGAGGCCGCCGCGAACGACCCGCCCACGCCGCACAGGTTCACCGCCCGCGCCCCGGCAACGAAGCCGCCCATCTGCGCCAGCGGCAACAGGTTCGCAGCCGACTCGCGGACCATCCGTCCCCAGACCCAGATCCAGGTCGGCCGCCGGCCGCCGATCTGGCCGAGCGCGTCCCAGGCGAAGCCGAGAGTGAGGAACACCAACATCTGCCACGCGACGGTCAGCGCGTAGCCGTCCCAGCCGACCGACCGCACCGCCCGCGAAACGTCGCCGAGGCCGGACCAGTCGATCAGCGCGATCCCGAGCCCGAGACCCGCCACCGCCAGCAGAACAGAGATGCGTCTCACGCGTGAACCCGGTCGGTTTCGCCGGCTCAGCCCCGGCGCTCGACTGCGAGCGGCGCCTCTACACCAAGCTGCGCCGCACGGGCTATACGCCCTGCTCCGAAAGTGGATCGCAGCGTGGCCGACACAACTCTCGTCACCGGTGCTACCGGCTTCGTCGGCTCGGCCGTCGCGCGTGCGCTCGCCCGGCACGGCCACGCCCTGCGCCTGCTGGCGCGGGCCGGCAGCGACCGCCGCAACCTCGCCGGCCTCGATGCCGAGGTCGTCGAGGGCGACCTGCTCCGCCCCGACACGCTCGCCCCAGCCGTCGCGGGTTGCCGGTATGTGGTTCATGTCGCTGCCGATTATCGGATTTGGGTGCCGGATCCGGCCCGCATGCTGGCGGCCAATGTTGACGGCACACTGACGGTGATGCGTGCCGCCCTCGCCGCCGGTGTCGAGCGGGTCGTCTACTGCTCCTCGGTCGCCGCCCTAGGCCTGACCAAGGACGGCTCGCCCGCGGATGAGACGACGCCTGCGCATGAGGACGCAATCGTCGGAATTTACAAGAAATCGAAATACCGCGCCGAGCAGGCCGTGCTCGCCATGGCAAGGGACGAACCGCTGCCGGTCGTGGTGGTCAACCCGTCCACCCCGATCGGCCCGCGCGATATCAAGCCCACGCCCACCGGCCGGATGATCGCCGACGCGGCGTCCGGACGCATGCCGGCCTATGTCAACACCGGCCTCAACGTCGTTCATGTCGACGATGTCGGCGAGGGCCACGCGCTCGCCCTCGAACGCGGCCGGATCGGCGAAAAATACATCCTGGGCGGCGAGAACATGACGCTGGCCGAAATCCTCGCCGTCGTCGCCGAGCTAAGCGGCCGCCGGCCGCCGTGGGTCCGGCTGCCGCTCGGCGCCGTCTGGCCGGTAGCCGTGGCCTCCGAACTGATCGCGCGGGGCTTCGGCGTGGAGCCGATGGTGACGCGGGATCACCTGCGGATGGCCCGCAAGATGATGTTCTTCAGCTCGGCCAAGGCGATGCGGGAGCTTGGCTACCGCCCGCGGCCGGCGCGCGAGGCGATCGCCGATGCGGTGGCGTGGTTCCGTGAGGCGGGGATGGTGAAGCGGGCGCGCGCGGCATGACGCTCTTCGCCGCGTTCGTGCTGCTGCTCTGGGCGTACATGCTGTTCGGACGGGACCGGTTCTGGCAGGCCGGCCCGGTGCTCGAGCCCGCCGACGCGCCCGACCCGGCGCCGTCGGTCGCGGTCGTCGTGCCGGCCCGCAACGAGGCCGAGGGCGTCGAGCTCGCCGTCCGCTCGCTGGTGTCGCAGGACTACCCCGGCGCGCTGCACGTCGTGGTGGTCGACGACGACAGCGACGACGGCACCGGCGCGCTCGCGCAGGCGGCGGGCGGCGACCGGGTGCAGGTCGTGCATGGCAAGCAGCGCCCGGCCGGCTGGACCGGCAAGCTGTGGGCGGTTTCGCAGGGACTCGACGCGGCGGGCGATAGCGAGTTCGTGCTGCTGACCGATGCCGACATCGTCCACGAGCGCCACCACGTCGCGACCCTCGTCGCGCAGGCCGAGCGGCATCGGCTCGACATGGTTTCCGAGATGGTGCGGCTGCACTGCGACAGCTTCGCCGAGCACGCACTGGTGCCGGCGTTCGTGTTCTTCTTCCAGATGCTCTATCCGTTCGATGCCGTGAACGACCCTACGCAGTCCGTGGCCGCCGCCGCCGGCGGCACGATGCTCGTGCGCCGCCGCGCGCTGGAGCGCATCGGCGGCATCGCGGCGATCAGCGGCGCGCTGATCGACGACGTGGCACTGGCGCGCGCGATCAAGGCGGGCGGGCGCATCTTCCTCGGCCACAGCATGCTGGCCGAGAGCATGCGCGCCTACCCGCGCGTCGCCGACGTCTGGCGCATGATCGCCCGCAGCGCCTACGTGCAGCTGCGTTTCTCGCCGTGGCTGCTGGCGGGAACGGTTGTCGGGATGGCGCTGCTGTGGCTCGCCCCGCCGGCGTTGACGATCTTCGGCCATGGCTGGGCGCGGCTGTTTGACGCGATCGCCTGGGCGGCGTCGGCGGCGTCGTTCCTGCCCACGCTGGGGCGGTTCGGCGCGTCGATGCTGTGGGCGCTCGCGCTGCCGGTGATTGCGGTGTTCTATGTGGCCGCCACCATCGGCTCGGCGGTCGATCACTGGCGCGGGCGCGGCGTGAGCTGGCGGGGCCGCGACTACGCGGGGTCGCGGGCATGAGCGCGGTGCTCGACGCGCCCTCGGTCGAGCAGTGGTCGGGCAAGGATCGCGGCGACGAGAACTTCCCCGTGGGCGTGCTGATCCGTCCCGCGCTGCGCCACCACGTGCATGCGTTCTATGCGTTCGCGCGCAACGCCGACGACATCGCCGACAGCCCCGTGCTGTCGGCCGACGACAAGGTCGCGCGGCTCGACGTGATGGAGGCGGCGCTGACCGAGGGCGCGCCGGGCTCGCCGAGCGGGGCGCGGCTGCGGGCGAGCCTTGCCGAGACCGGGACCTCCGCGAGGCACGCGGTCGAGCTGCTGGTCGCCTTCCGCCGCGACGCGACGAAGCGGCGGTATGCGACCTGGGACGAGCTGATTGACTACTGCCGATACTCGGCGATGCCGGTCGGGCGCCATGTCCTCGACCTGCACGGCGAACGTCCCGAGACGTGGGAGCCGTCCGACGCCCTTTGCACCGCGTTGCAGGTGCTGAACCACATGCAGGACTGTGCGCAGGATCTCGCGGCGCTCGACCGCTGCTATGTGCCCGAGGACATGCTGGCCGCGCACGGCGCGTCGGTCGAGGACGTGCGCCTTGTGTCGGAAACCTCCGGCCTGCGCGCGACCTTCGCCGAGATGCTCGACCGCGTCGATGCGCTCAACGAGACGGCGCGAAGCCTGCCGCGGGCGACGCGCGACCTTCGCCTGCGGCTGGAGACGGCGGTGATCGTCGGCCTGTCGCATCGCCTGGCGCGACGGCTGCGCCGCGGCGATCCGCTGGCGGGTCGCGTGCGGCTGCACAAGAGCGATGCGGTGGCGAGCATGCTCGCATCGTTGCGTTCGCTGGCATGAGCGCGGCACCGCTGGGGCTGTCCGCGGCCGACCGCGCCGAGGTGGAGGCGATCGTCTGCCGCGCCGGCACCAGCTTCTATCGCGGCATGCGCGTCCTGCCGCCCGACCGCCGCTACGCGATGTATGGGGTGTACGCGTTCTGCCGTCTGGTCGATGACATTGCCGACGACGACGACGCGACGTTCGAGGCGAAGGCGCCGCGCCTCGACGCATGGCGCCGCCGCGTGGACGACCTGTTCGCCGGCGAGGCCGACGGCCCCGTCACGCGTGCGCTGCTGGCCGCGGTGCGCACGTTCGGGCTGCGCCGGCAGGACTTCCTCGACGTCATCGATGGCATGGCGATGGACGCGGGTGTGCCGATCGTCGCCCCCACGCTCGCCGAGCTGGACCTGTACTGTGATCGCGTGGCGGCGGCTGTCGGCCGGCTGTCGGTACGCGCGTTCGGCGACTCCTCGCCCGCTGCCGACGAGGTCGCCTACAACCTCGGCCGGGCGCTGCAGCTGACCAACATCCTGCGCGATCTGCACGAGGACGCCGTGCGGGGCCGCATCTATCTGCCGCAGGAGTGGCTGCACGACGCCGGCATCTCGCCGAATCCCGAGACGCTGCTGTCCGAGTCGCGCCTGCCCGAGGTGTGCGAGCGGGTGGCGGCGTTGGCGCACGAACATTTCGACCGGGCGCACACCGCGATGCAGAGTTGCGACCGCCGTGCGATGAAGCCGGCGCGGCTGATGGGTGCGACCTACGCTGCGATCCTGGCGCGGCTGGAAAGCCGCGGCTGGGAGGACAACGAGGAGCGCGTCGGCCTGCCCGCGTGGCAGAAGCTGTGGCTGGCCTTGCGCTACGGCGTGGTCTGACTCGGGTGGCGTTCGGATCGCACGGACGCCTGTCTGAGGGTATCCTGGGGCGAGAGGAGACAGCACATGAGTGTCGTGCAATTGCCTGACGACTTGAAGCAGGTGATCGATCGCCAGATCGCAGCCGGTCGTACCGCAAACGAAGCCGAGTTCCTGGCCGCGGCGATCCAACGCTACGCCGAAGCTCTCGAGTGTGATGAGGCCGACCTCATCGCAGCGGCTGACGAGGGGATCGCCGATATCGAGGCGGGACGGTGCGAGACCATAGCCGGCCCCGATGACGTGCAGCGCCTCCGCGCGGAACTCCGCGACCGGCTGGATCAGCTTGCGACCCAACGCGGACCGGCCGCACGCTGAGTGACCTTCCGCCTTGCCGCACGTGCTCGCCGCGATCTCGACGCCATTCTGCACTATAGCTTGGCCGAGTACGGGTTTGATGCGGCCGGACGCTATGAACTTCTGCTCACGACAGCAATGCAAGAGATCGCTCGGCAACCGCTCCTGGTCGGCTCCCGCCCGGTGACAAGACGGCGTGGCGTGCGCTGCTACTCGATCATCCATAGTCGTCTGCACGTTCCACCCGGGCAACGTGTCCGCAGGCCGGCGCACCAAGTGGTCTATCGCGTAGCAGAGGACGACGTTGTCGAGATCCTTGGCATCGTCGGGGACAGCTACCCGGCGCTACGGGTTCGGTCTTCGCGGCCATAGGCAAGCGAAGGCCGTCGCTCTACGTCAGCCGCCGATGACCATCCACATCATCGGCGGCGGCCTCGCCGGCCTTTCCGCCGCCGTTGCGCTGACCAAAGCCGGCCACCCGATCGTCCTCTACGAGTCCGGCCCGCAGGCTGGGGGACGGTGCCGCTCCTACGACGACCGCGAACTCGGCTGCCGCGTCGACAACGGCAACCACCTGCTGCTGTCCGGGAACACGGCCGCGCTCGATTACCTGGCCACGGTCGGGGCGCGCGACACGCTCGGCGGGCCGGGCGCGCCGTTCTTCCCGTTCATGGACCTCGCGTCGGGCAAACGCTGGACGCTGCGGCCGAGCGCGGGGCGCCTGCCGCTGTGGGTGTTCAGCCCGATCCGCCGTGTGCCCGGGACGAAGGCCCTCGACTACCTCCGCCTGCTGCCGCTCGCGCGCGCCAATGGTGCGGCGACGATCGACGACCTGCTGCCGCCCGGTGCGCTTCGCCGCAACCTGCTCGAGCCGCTTGCCATCTCCGCGCTCAACACGCCGCCGCAGCAGGCCCGCGCCGCGCTGATGGCGGCGGTGATGCGCGAGACGCTGACGCGCGGCGGCTCCGCCTGTATCCCGCTGTTCCCGGCCGGGTCTCTGTCGGAGACGCTGATCGACCCTGCACTGCGCTGGCTGCAGGGCAGGGGGGCGACGATCCATCTCGGCCGGCGCATCGCCGACCTGTCGGTCGCCGACGGCCGGGTCGTGGGGCTCGGCACCACCGCGGGGGCTGTCGCGTTGGCAGCGCATGACGCCGTCATCCTCGCCACCCCACCCTGGGTCGCCACCGATCTGCTGCCCGGCCTCGTCGCCCCGGACAGTTTCCAGGCCATCATGAACCTGCATTTTGCCGTGGCCCCGGCCGCCCCCCCGGCCGACATCGCCCGCGCCGGGTTCGTCGGGCTCGTCGGGGGCACGTCGGAGTGGGTGTTCCTCAAGCCCGGCCACGTCTCCGTGACCATCAGCGCGGCCAACCGCTTCCTCGACACGCCGCCCGAAGAGCTCGCGGCCACCGTCTGGCCCGAGGTGTGCAAAGCTCTCGGCCTCGTGAGCGACATGCCCCGTTGCCGCGTCGTGAAGGAGAAGCGCGCGACCTTCGCCGCGACGCCCGTTCAGGATTCGCGCCGTCCCGGCGCGCGTACGGCGATCCGCAACCTGTTCCTCGCCGGGGACTGGACCAGCACAGGCTTGCCCGCAACCATTGAAGGTGCCATCAGGTCCGGCAGAACGGCTGCCGATATGATTCGCGCGGCCCTATAGTCATGTGAGCATGCTCGACCATCCGTCCCACCCACGCGAGCCGGACGCGCCGGAGTTGCGCGAGGCGGTGGACCACGCCGTCGCCGACGCCTCCGCCGCGCTGCTGCGTCGCCAGCGCCCCGACGGGCACTGGGTGTTCGAGCTCGAAGCCGATGCAACCATCCCGGCCGAGTATGTGCTGCTGGAGCACTTCCTCGACCGCATCGACGCGCCGTTGCAGGCGAAGATCGGCGTCTATCTGCGTTCGATCCAGGGCGAGCACGGCGGCTGGCCGCTGTCTCACGGCGGCAAGTTCGACCTGTCGTGCACGGTCAAGGCGTATTACGCGCTGAAGGCGATCGGCGACGATCCGGACGCGCCGCACATGCGCCGCGCGCGCGAGGCGGTGCTGGCGCATGGCGGGGCGGAGCGCGTCAACGTGTTCACCCGGGCTCAGCTCGCGTTGTTCGGTCAGGTGCCATGGCGTGCGGTGCCGGTGATGCCGGTTGAAATCATCCTGCTGCCGCGGTGGTTTCCGTTCCACCTCAGCAAGGTGTCCTACTGGTCGCGCACGGTGATCGTGCCGCTGACCGTGCTGATGGCGCTCCGCCCGCGCGCGCGCAATCCGCGCGGCGTGCATGTGCAGGAGCTGTTCCGCACGCCGCCCGACCAAGTGCGCGACTGGATACGCGGGCCGTACCGCTCCGCCTGGGGCCGCGTGTTCAGGCATCTCGACACCATGTTGCGCGCCACGCAGCCGGTATTCCCGCGTCCCGCCCGCAGGCGCGCGATCGAAACCGCCCGCGCCTGGGTCACCGAGCGGCTGAACGGCGATGACGGGCTCGGCGGGATCTACCCGGCGATGGCCAACAGCGTGATGATGTTCAACGCGCTGGGCGTGCCCCCGGACCATCCCGACGCCGTGATCGCCTGGGCCGGCGTGCGCAAGCTGCTGGTCGAGGCCACCGACCGCGCCTACTGCCAGCCCTGCCTGTCGCCGATCTGGGACACGGCCCTCGCCGGGCACGCGGTCGCGGAGGCGTCGGGGTCGGCCGACGGCTCGGTCGATGCCGCGTGCACGTGGCTGCGCGAGCGGCAGATCAACGACGTCGTCGGCGACTGGGCCGATGCGAGGCCCGGCGTCGCGCCCGGCGGCTGGGCGTTCCAGTACGCCAATCCGCACTATCCCGACGTGGACGACACCGCCGTCGTCGGTTTGCTCATGCACCGCAACGGCGATACCGCCCACGCGGAATCGCTCGAGCGCGCACGCGCCTGGGTGATCGGAATGCAGAGCCGCAACGGCGGCTGGGGCGCCTTCGACGCCGACAACGACAAATACTATCTGAACCACATCCCGTTCGCCGATCACGGCGCGCTGCTCGACCCGCCAACGGCGGATGTGACCGCGCGCTGCGTCTCGTTCCTGGCGCAACTGAACGAGCCCGCCGACGCGAAGGTGATCGCGCGCGCGATCGACTACCTGCGGCGCGAGCAGGAGAGCTTCGGCGGCTGGTTCGGCCGCTGGGGCACCAACTACATCTACGGCACGTGGTCGGTGCTGTGCGCCTTCAACGCCGCCGGCGTCCCGTCCGACGATCCCTCCGTCCGTCGCGCCGTCGCGTGGCTGGTGGCGGTGCAGCGCGACGACGGCGGCTGGGGCGAGGACGAGGAAACCTATGCCGGTGCAGCGCCGGGTGTGTACCGCGAGAGCACGCCGAGCCACACCGCCTGGGCGCTGCTCGGGCTGATGGCGGCGGGCGAGGCGCAGCATCCGGTGGTCGCGCGCGGCATCGCCTGGCTCGCGCGCACCCAGCGCAGCGACGGCGAATGGACCGAGCAGCCCTACAACGCCGTCGGTTTCCCGCGTGTCTTCTACCTGCGCTACCACGGCTACCGGCTGTTCTTCCCGCTGATGGCGCTGGCGCGCTACCGCAACCTGACGCGGGGCAACGCGCGCCGCGTCGCCTTCGGCTTCTGAACGTCGGCTTCGTCGTCGGCCTGAAGGCGGAAGCGCGCATCGCCTGCGCGCTCGGCGCGGTCGCAGTGGGCGGCGGCATGCCGGCGGGGGCGCGGCGCGCAGCGGAAGGTCTTGTCCGTTCTGGTGTCGACGCCCTCGTCAGCTTCGGGCTGGCCGGCGGTCTGGACCCCGCGCTCGCGCCCGGCGCGCTGGTGATTCCCGAAGCCGTCAGGCTGGCGACCGGCGAGACGCTCCCGGCCGATCCGGCGCTCATCGCCCGGTTCGGCGGCCCGACCCACAAGCTGATGCTGGCTGCCGAGGCGCCCGTCGCCGACGCCGCCGACAAGACCGTGCTGTTCGCGCACACCGGCGCGGTCGCCGTGGACCTGGAAAGCGGTGCCGTCGCCGAGGTGGCGCGGTCCCGCGGCCTGCCCTGGGCCGTCGTCCGCGTCGTTTGCGACCCGGCGGGACGCGACCTGCCGCGGGCCGCCCTGGCGGCACTCGATCCTTCGGGCGGCGGCATCGCCGGCATGCGTGTCCTGGCCTGGGTGCTCCGCCGGCCGGGGCAGGTGCCGGCGCTGCTCCGCCTCGCCCGCGACGCCGCGGCGGCCCAGCGCACGCTGGCGCGCGTGCGGCTTGCCCCTGGGTAATGCCCCTCTGCGGTTTTCAGGCTGCTGTGCAGTCCGATGCCGCGGCCTCGCTCCAGCCGCAGGACCGTAAGGCGCCTCGCATGTGCTCCGGTGGTGGTGCTGTCGCATGCACCGGCGGCTCCAGCGGCACCGTCAGTTCGCGGGCCAGCAGATGCAGCTTGCCCCGCCCGTCGCCGTAGATCGGATCGCCGAGCGCCGGGCAGCCGAGCAACGCACAATGCACCCGGACCTGGTGCGTCCGGCCGGTCAGCGGCCGGGCCTCGATCCATGCGATCCCGTCCGCTCTTCCCAGCACCCGCCACTCCGTTACGGCATCCTGTCCGGCCGGGTCCGCCACCATCCACCAGCCATTGCGTCCGGTCTGCTTGCGCAGCGCCGCCCGCATCACGCCTTCGGCCTGCGCCGGGGCGCCGCGCACGACTGACCAGTAGAGCTTGCGCACCTTGCCCGCCGCGAACGCCGCCTGTGCCAGGCGCAGCGGCTCCTTCCGCAACGCGATCAGCAGGCAGCCCGCGGTGTCCGCGTCCAGCCGATGCACCAGCCACGGCCCGCTGCGGCGGCGGGAGAGTTCGGGGAACACGTCCTCGACGCTCGCCCCGCCGCCCGGTCCGGCATGCACGGGCAGTCCGGCCGGCTTGTCGACGACGACGAAGCGCGCGTCGCGGAACAGGATGGGCAGCATCGGCGCACGTTGACAGCGCCCGCCGTGCGGCGGAAGCGCGCGGCGGGGATCGGGGGAGTGCGCGATGCGTCTCTATCGTCTGCCGGACGCCGGCGGCATCGACGGCCTCAGGCCGCAAGCCGCGCCTGATCCGAAGCCGGCCCGCAACCAGGTTCTGGTCCGCATGCGGGCGGCCTCGCTCAACTACCGCGACCTCAATGTCATTCGCGGCCGCTACGGCAGGGGCGGGGTCGCGCCCGGCACGATCCCGCTGTCGGACGGCGCGGGCGAGGTGGTCGAGGTCGGGCCCGACGTCACCCGCTCCGGCCCTGGCGACCGCGTCGCCGGCACCTTCTTCCAGGCCTGGATCGCCGGCGCGATCCGCGAGGAGTACCATCAGAGTGCCATGGGCGGCGCCATCGACGGCGTGCTGGGGGATTACCGCGTTTTCGAGCAGGACGGCCTCGTGCCGCTCCCTGCCCACCTGTCGTTCGAGGAGGCAGGGGAATCGCACTTGGAAATCCCCTGATCTTCGACGTGGTGCTTGCGCGATTCGGGCGCGATCGATTCTAGGTCCGGCATGCCGTAACCCGCCGGAGGACATGTTGGATCACACTACTGTCCGGTTAAAAACCTGGGAAATTCAATTGGTTATCGTCTTGTGCAACTTCGAAACAGTCGGCCTCGCGAGAGAATGCCGTCAGGATCTCGCTCTTTTCAAAAACCGCCACCGAAAAGACCTGCAGCAATGTG
>DATEQV010000472.1:0-4373 GCA_035272265.1 Acidisphaera sp.
ACGGCAAGGATAGAGAACAGCAACACGTGGGGAAGCTTGTATTTCAGTCCCTGCCCACGGCGGGGATCAGGCACTTCCGCCAGCAGACCCAGCAACGGCGAAAATGGCGGCATGGCAACCTCCGACTCGGTTGCCAGCCCACGAGTCAGACATTCGCCGATTCGCGAATCCCCATTCTTATCAGCCGCTTCAGTTCGATCAGCCCGTGTTGCGGCGCGGACTCAGTTCAGCCCATCCGCCAGCGTTGAACAGCCTTGCCGCGCACGCCAACCCCGCCGGCCCCGCGCCGATGACGAGGGCCTCTAGATCGCGCGAGCCGTCGTGTACAACTGCGCTCATCGAACACTCCTGCAGCCAGCGGCGGGTGGGGTTTCGAGTAAGAAATGGGTGCCCCCTGCGAGTCGACGATGACCCGCTCTCCCGGCGCTTCTCACCATCGGAATGACACTGTTCCGTAATTCGATCGTCGTCAGACGCGAGTCAACCTCCCACAGCTTTCCGTGTGACACGGCGTCTCCAAGCCGGCTGTGGTTCGTTCGAGCCGCGGCGGATGTCCCGTGTGGGTCGGAAAGCCGCCAGGACCCGCCCGGTCGGGCTGTGGTTGCGAAGGACCGCTCCTAGTCGGATGGGGGCCGATCGGGATTGCGTCTCGGACCTCCGCCTCAGCGACTACGCGGAGACAGATGTTTCCTCACTGCGGAGGTCATCTCTATGTAGCTGCAGCCTTAGCAACGCACGCGCCTGCCGCGCCGTGGCAACCGGGCGACTGTGCTCGGCAGCCAGGCGGGCCACGTGCGCTACGAGAGCCGCATTGGAAGGGGCCAGCGTCGTGCGGTCCAGGCGGACGTTGTCCTCAAGGCCCGCCCGACAATGCCCGCCCATCTCTAAGGCCCAGCGGGCCACCTCGAATTGATGGCGGCCGATCCCAGCAGCAGTCCAGGTGGCGCCCGGCAACAACTCGTTCAGCTTTGTCACCTCGAACTCCAGGACATCGCGCCGAGCCGGCAGAGCGTGCTTTACGCCTAAGACGAATTGCACATGCGGCGGTGACAGGATCAGCCCCTCTGCGACCAACTCGGCCGTATTGTAGAGCATGGCGAGGTCGAAGACCTCGATCTCAGGCTCGACGTGCAGGTCGCGCATTTGAACGGCGAGGCTGCGCACGAAATCCGGCGGGTTCTCGTAGACGATGGTCGGGAAGTTGACGCTACCGGTCGCCAGCGAGGCCATATCGGGCCGCAGATGCAACATGCTGCCGCGCTGCGCCAGCGCCCGGCCGCGCCCGCCGGTGGAGAATTGCACGATGATGTCCGGGCAGTGCCGGCGGATACCCTCCTGGAACGCCGCGAACTTCGCGGGGTCGCTGGACGGGGTTTCATCCTCGTTGCGGACATGGACGTGTACAAGCGCCGCACCTGCCTCGTAGGCGGCGTGCGTGCTCTCGATCTGCTCGGACACCGTCACCGGCAACGCGGGGTTGTCGCGCTTGCGCGGAACCGAGCCGGTGATGGCAACAGAAATGATGCACGGATCGGGCATCGTGTCCCTCCCTCAGGGCCGTGTCAGGCGACAGCCGATGGATGCCGTGCGAGCGGCGTCACGGCGATGTCCATGAAGGGAAACAGCGGCAACGACGACAGAACAGCATGCAGCTCGTCGTGGTCGGCCACGTCGAAGACGCTGATATTCGCGTAGACGCCGGCGACGCGCCACAAATGCGGCCACTTGCCCGCACGCTGCAGCTCCTGCGCGAGCGCCTTTTCCTCGGCCTTCAGCCGCTCGAAACGCTCGGGATCGACGTCGTGCGGCACGCGCACGTCCATGCGGACGCAATACAACATGTTTCTCTCCCTCAGTGTCGCGCGTAACGGCGCAGCTTGTCCTGGTCGAGCGTGACCCCGATGCCGGGGCCGGCCGGCAGGTGGATATGGAAGTCGGCGAAACGCAGCGGCTCCGTCACCAGGTCGTCGGTCAGGATCTGCGGGCCGAAATGCTCGCATCCCCAGCCCAGTTCGCGCAGTCCGGCGAAGGCGTGCAGATGCGCCGCGGCACCGATCGAGCTTTCCAGCAGACAGCCGCCATACAGCCCGATGCCGGCCGCCTCGGCCACCGCCGCGACCGAGCGCAGACCCAGCAGCCCGCCGTGCTTGACGAGCTTCAGCGATACCACGTCGGCCGCCGCCGCCTCCACCACGGCCAACATGTCGGGCGCTGAGAAGACGCATTCGTCCGCCATCAGCGGCACCGCCGATCGTGCCCGAACGCGCGCCATGCCGGCGACGTTCCAGGCCGGCAGCGGCTGCTCGACCAGGCGCACGTCCAGCTCGGCCAGTACCGGCAGGCAGCGCAGCGCGGTCGTCTCGTCCCACGCCTGGTTCGCGTCCACGATCAGGCGCGCGCGCCCCTGCAGCGCGCCGGCGAGCCGCCGCAGGCGTCCCAAGTCCGCCTCCGGCGCCAGCGCGCCGATTTTCACCTTGAACGTGTCGTGCAGGCGCGCCGCGAGCTTCTGCTCCGCCTCCTCGATCTCCTGCGTGGGATCGCCGGACGCGAGCGTCCACAGCACCGGCACGCGGTCGCGCACGATGCCGCCGAGCAGCAGTGCGGCTGGAACGGCGAGCGTCTTGCCGACGGCGTCGAACAGCGCCGTCTCGATTGCCGCCTTCGCCGCGTTGTTGCGCTTCGCCGCCGCATCCATGCGCGCGCCGGCCACCGCGAAACGATCAGCGGGCAGGTCGAGCACGGCGGGAGCGAGATAGGCGTCAATATTGGCCTTGATCGCCTCGACGCTCTCCTCGCTCCAACGCGGGCCGCCGAGCGTGGCCGCCTCACCGATGCCGACGACGTCGTTGGCGAGGCGGACTTCGACGATCACGTAGCTCTGCGCCGAAACCGAGGTCTGCGACAGCTTGTGCCGCCGGACCGTCGGGACGTCGACGATGGTGGTCCGCACGGCGGCGATCGCGAGATCGTGGCGCAGGTCGGCGGGGACGGCGATCGCGGTGTCGGGCATGGCTTTGTTTCCGTTGCAGGCGTCGGGGATCGGATGGCGCGCTGGCGCACCATCCTTCCCGGGCCTTCCTTGTGGTTGGTCGCGGGCCGTCAGGCGGCCGGCGCGTGTTCGCGCTCGACGACCGTCTTTGGCGCCGCGGTAGTCTCCGGGTGCAGCACGAAGTCGAACGCGATTTCCGCATACGGCGCGTTCAGCCCCCGAGCGTGCACCGCCGCCGCATCGGTCACCCGCCGTACGGCCGGGATGAGGCCGTCGCGGGTGGCGAACGCGAAGTCGTCGTGCAGATACTCGTCGCCGTCGATGTTGATCTGCGTCGTCAGCTTCCGGTAGCCGGGTGCGGAGACGAAGAAGTGGATATGCGCCGGGCGGTGGCCATGCCGGCCGAGCTGGTCGAGCAACTGCTGCGTCGGCCCTTGCGGCGGGCAGGCGTAGCCCGACGGCAGGATCGAGCGGAACCGGTAGCGGCCTTCGGCGTCGGTCTCGATCCGGCGGCGCAGGTTGTATTTCACTTGCGACGGATCGAAGAACGAATAGCCGCCGAGCGTGTTCGCGTGCCAGACATCGACGACCGCGCCGGCCACCGGCTTGCCGTCCATGTCACGCACCTGGCCTTCCATGAACAGCACCTCGCCCTGTTCGCTACCGTCATCCAGCCGCGCCTCGCCCTTCGACAGCGGCGCGCCGGCGATATACAGCGGGCCTTCGATCGTGCGGGGTGTGCCGCCTTCGATGCCGGCCTTGCGCTCCGCCTCGTCCATCCGCAGGTCGAGGAAGGTCTCCAGTCCGAGCCCGGGCACCAGCAGCCCGACCTCGTTCGCCTGGCCGAGCCGGGTGAGGTAGCTGACCGCCGTCCAGAACTCGTCGGGCTGGATGTCGAACTCCTCGATGGTGCGGAACAGGTCGCTCACCAGGCGATTGACGATGCGTTTGACGCGCACGTTGCCGCCGTCGCCGCTCAGGCCGCTGACCTTCATCAGCAGATCCCGCACGTCCTTGGTTTCCATCAAACTGTCACTCACGTCACGTTCCTCCGTGTTGGTCGTTTGCGCCGGAAACGGTCCGGCTGCCGTCGGTCAGCCGAGATCGCCGCCCGCCACGGGCAGTGTGACCCCGGTGATGTACGATGCCTCGTCAGAGGCCAGGAAAAGGATCGCCGCGGCCTGCTCCTCCGTCGTGCCGTAGCGCTTCATCAGGCTCGACGAGACCGTCTGGTCCACCACCTGACGCATCCACGCCTCGTCTTCGGCGGTGCGCGGCGCGGCGTTGCGGGGGACGCGGCGGGGCGGCGCCTCGGTTCCGCCGGGTGCGATGCCGCACACGCGGATGCCGTGCTGCGCGTATTCGAAAGCGAGGCATGCGGTGA
>DATEQV010000473.1:0-2693 GCA_035272265.1 Acidisphaera sp.
GCAAAGCCGACGTCAAAATCAGGCAGCTCCACATAACTGCCGACTCCACATGAGTCAATCAGCAAGGGCTGCATGCGGCTCAGCTGTCCCAGCAACCTGGTGGTCGTGCGATCGGCCAGCGAGGCGTAGAGTTCATCGAGCAGGACTTGAGCATTGTAGAAGCGGCCGCGATGGCCATTGAGGCAGGCCGCACGCAACAGCCCGAGCGCGAGGCCCGTTTTGCCGGTGCCGGGCTTGCCGATGAGCAGGACATTGTCGGCGCGTCGCAGGAAGTCGAGTCCGGCCAGAGTCTGGATTTGTGTCTTGCTCACGCCCGGCTGGCGGTCGAAGGGGAAGCTGTCGAGCGACCACCGCCACGGCAGACGCGCCTGCGCGAGACGATAGACCAGGCTGCGTTCGCGCCGCGCCGCGGCTTCCTGGCCGAGCAGGCGCACCAGCAACTCCGCGGCGGGGATGGCCTCGCGTTCGGCGCGCGCGAGTTCGGCGTCGAGCACCTCGGCCATGCCGTGCAGCCGCAACTGGTCGATCAGGGCGCGCAGCTTGTCACGCATCGTCTGGCTCCGCGGTGCTGAGGGCGAAGAAGTCGCCGCCGACCTGCTTGAGGACGAGGTCTTCCAGGCGCGTGAGGTCGAACAGCCCGTATCGCAGGGCCTGCTCGATGGCGGCGATGAACGGACCGGGCGGGTAGGTGCGCCGCATCTCGATCAGCCGACGCAGTGCCCGCCGGTTGCCCGCGCGGCCGTGCCGCCGGAGTGCCGCGGTATAGCGGTCGAGGCTGTCATGATGGCCGCGCAGCAACGCTTCCTCGGCGGCCGTGCTGCGGCCCTGCCGCACTGGGATGGTGTGGTGGCCGGGCAGGACCTTGCGGGTATCGCGCTGGTCGATCACCCGGCGATGGGTGGCGATCGTGGTGGACTTGTGGCGAACCTCGATTTGGGCCGGCGTCTTGGTGACGGTGACCGATTTGCCGACGTAACGCTCGGGAACGGAATAGCGATTGGTGTCGACCGAGACATAGCCGTGCAGATCGACGACGCGTTCGAGCAACTCATAGACCGGCGGCAGTACGTCGGGCAGCGGAACGAGGTGCGGCTGCTCGATGACGTAGGCGGCCTCGGGTGACATGCCCAGCGCCTGTTTGGGTTTGCGGTTGGCGATGTCGCGGCACCAGGCGAGCGCCTGGCCGTTGAGGTCGTCGAGATCGGCGAAGTTCCGGCCGACGAGAAAATTCGTCTCGACATAGGCGAAGGGCCGTTCGATCCGGCCTTTGCGATCCGGGTTGCCCACCCGGTGCGCGCGGAAGCCGAAGCCGAGCGTGCGGGCGAAGGCGGCCATCTCCGGTGCGATGACGGCGTCGGCCCCCGCGCCGGCGGCGAGCAGCACGGCGGTGTTGTCGATGATGCAGACCGGGCAGACGCCCGCCATGAAGCGCGCCGCCTCGAGCAGGAAGGCGCGCGCCTCGAAACGGGTGAAGCGCGGATAGTATTGGATGAACAGCCGGCGCGAGTAGGCCAGCACCAGGCCGGCACATTGCAGGGTGACAGGCTTGCCGGCCTGTCCGAGCCTCACGCGGTGCGGCGAGGTGTCGTGCTGCATCTCCTGGCCGGGCGCGAAGTCGTATTCGCCGGCGCGTCGCGGCGGGCCGCGCAATTCGGCGTCGCGGACCCAGCGGGTCAAAGTGCTGTAGGGCACCTCCAACCCCTCATCGGCCAGCAATTCGCGCACCCGGACCACGTTGCCGCGGGCGCGGGCGAAGGCGGCCTTCAGCCGGACCAGCGTCGCCTCGTCGCATGGCGGCGGCTCACCACCCGCATCACCGGCCGGCTCACGCAGGATCCGCCGCACCGTATTGCGCGACATCGCCAGCAGGCGGCTGATCTCGCGCAGGCCGTGCCCCTGCGTTCGCAGGCCGCGCACCGCGGCGCGGATCTCGGTCGGGGTCATGCGTGTCCTCCCGCTCAAGCTCTCTGGTCAGGGCGTCGATCGCCGTGCGCAGGCGCGGTGCCGCCGCGATCAGCGGCGCCGGCAGCGGGCGCAGCGTGGTGAGGCGCTTGCGCAGCCGCGCGATCACCGCTTCGAGGCAGCGCAAATCGCCGATGCATTCGCCTTCGGGGCCGGCACGCAGGCGCGCGCCGGCGTGCCTCGCCGTGTTCGCCTGCAACGTGTCGATGAACAGGCGCGGGCGGTTGACCATGTGCTCGCGCGCGGTCCGCAGGGTCTGCTGGTAGTGCTCGAACCAGCACTGCAACTCCCGCGTCGACAGCGGCGTCGCGGCCAGCATCGCCAGCAGCCGCTCGGCATGCTCGGAGTTGGCGCGCGCCAACGGGACTATCACCCGGTTCGCCACCCAACTCGACAGATGACCGCCGCGCACCGCCGCCAGCGCCGCATCGGGCAGTCCCGACAGCAATTGCAGCCGCCGGCTGACCCAGCTCACGTCGCGACCGCTCCGTCGCGCCACTTCGTGCCGCGACAATCCGTGCTCGGCCACCAATGCGCGCAGCAGCAGCGCTTCCTCGATGCTGGCGAACGCACGATCCCGCGTCCGCGCCAACAACCTCAGCAGCGCCGTGGTCAGGTCGCAGGACCATTGCTCGACGCCAACGGTGTCGCGGCCGAGACGACGCAGTGCGCCGACCCGGCGATAGCCGTCGATCAGCACCAGTGCTTGCACGCCGCCACCCTTGCCATCC
>DATEQV010000474.1:0-11401 GCA_035272265.1 Acidisphaera sp.
CTTCCGGCAGATGCACGGGCTGCAGTGCGGGTACTGCACGCCGGGAATGCTGATGCGCGCGAAGGTATTGCTGGCGGAGAACCCGGACCCGACGGAGGACGAAATCCGTATGGGCATCTCCGGCAATCTCTGCCGCTGCACGGGGTACCAGAACATCGTCAAGGCGATCCAGTACGCGGCCGCCAGGCTCAATGGCCGCGTGCTGCAGGAGGCCGCGCAATGAACGACGTCCCGACACCGGAGGCCCGCGAGGCGCGCCTGGAGGGCATGGGCTGCAAGCGCAAGCGCGTCGAGGACATCCGCTTCACGCAAGGCAAGGGCAACTACGTCGACGACCTGAAGCTGCCAGGGATGCTGCACGGCGACTTCGTGCGCTCGCAGTACGGCCACGCGAAGATCAAGCGCATCGACGCTGAGAAGGCGAAGGCGCTGCCCGGTGTGGTGGCAGTCATCACCGCGGAGGAACTCAAGCCGCTCGGGCTGCACTGGATGCCGACGCTCGCCGGGGATGTTCAGGCCGTGCTGGCCGACGGTCTGGTGAGCGGCGCGCGCAAGCACCACAACCACATCTTCGAGTGGTCGGTGGGCGACAAGGCGGCGACCGACGAGGCGTTCAACACCGCCGACGTCACGATCAAGGAGCTGATCTCCTACCAGCGCGTGCATCCCTCGCCGCTGGAGACCTGCCAGTGCGTCGCCAGCTTCGACAAGATCCGCGGCGAGCTGACGGTATGGGGCACGTTCCAGGCGCCGCACGTCATCCGCACGGTCGCCTCGCTGATCTCGAAGATCCCCGAGCACAAGATCCACGTCATTGCGCCCGACATCGGCGGTGGCTCGGCAACAAGGTCGGCGCGTACGCGGGCTACATTTGTTCGATCGTCGCCTCGATCGTCACCGGCGTGCCGGTGAAGTGGGTCGAGGACCGGATGGAGAACCTGTCCACCACGTCGTTCGCGCGCGACTACCACATGACGACGGAGATCGCGGCGACGACGGACGGGCGCGTCAAGGCGCTGCGCGTGCACGTGCTGGCCGACCACGGTGCGTTCGACGCCTGTGCCGATCCGACCAAGTGGCCGGCCGGGTTCTTCATCATCGTCACCGGCTCGTACGACTTCCCGGTGGCGCACGTGACGGTGGACGGCGTCTACACGAACAAGGCGCCGGGCGGGGTGGCGTACCGCTGCTCGTTCCGCGTCACCGAGGCGGCGTACTGCATCGAGCGCGCGATGGACATCCTGGCGCAGAAGCTGGGGATGGACGCGGCCGACCTGCGGACGAAGAATCTCATCCGGCGCGAGCAGTTCCCGTATCAGTCCGCGCTGGGCTGGGAATACGATTCCGGCGACTACCACGCGGCCATGCAGAAGGCGATGGACGCCGTCGGCTACCGCCAGTTGCGTGCGGAGCAGAAGGCAAAGCGGGAAGCGTTCAGGCGCGGCGAGACGCGCGAGCTGATGGGCATCGGCGTTTCCTTCTTCACCGAGATCGTCGGCGCCGGCCCGTCGAAGAACTGCGACATCCTCGGCATATCGATGTTCGATTCCGCCGAAATCCGCATCCATCCGACCGGCTCGGCCATTGCCCGCGTCGGCACGAAGAGCCAGGGCCAGGAGCACGAGACGACCTGGGCGCAGATCATCGCGACCGAGATCGGCATCCCGGCCGACGACATCATGGTCGAGGAAGGCAACACCGATACGGCGCCGTACGGGCTCGGCACCTACGGGTCGCGCTCCACGCCCGTCGCGGGTGCGGCGATCGCGCTCGCCGCGCGGAAGATCAAGGCCAAGGCGCAGATGATCGCCGCACACCTGCTGGAAGTGTCGGAATACGACCTGGAGTGGGACATCGACGGGTTCCGCGTGAAGGGCAACCCCGAGCGCGCGAAGACGATGAAGGAGATCGCGTGGGCCGCGTACAACTCGCCGCCGCCCGGTCTGGAGCCGGGCCTGGAGGCGGTGAACTACTACGACCCGCCGAACATGACCTATCCGTTCGGCGCCTATTTCTGCGTCATGAACATCGACGTGGACACGGGTGTCGCCAAGGTGCGCCGCTTCTACGCGCTGGACGACTGCGGCACGCGCATCAACCCGATGATCATCGAAGGCCAGGTGCATGGCGGCCTGACCGAGGCGTTCGCCATCGCCATGGGGCAGGAGATCAAATACGACGAGATCGGCAACGTGCAGGGCGCTTCCTTCATGGACTTCTTCCTGCCCACCGCCGTAGAGACGCCGAAATGGGAGACCGACTTCACCGTGACGCCCTCGCCGCATCACCCGATCGGCGCCAAGGGCGTCGGCGAAAGCCCGAACGTCGGCGGCGTGCCGTGCTTCTCCAACGCGGTCAACGACGCCTTCGCGTTCCTCGGCTCGACGCACATCCAGATGCCGCACGACGCGTGGCGGCTGTGGGAGGCGGCGAAGAAGCTCGGCCTGCACGGATGAGGCGGCGCGCCGCCCGGCGCGGCGGCGCTCACCGTGCTTGACCGTCAGGCGATCGCGGACCGTCTGGCCGGCGTGGGCTACGTGGCCGACGCCGCGCTGGCGACGGTGCTGATGCTGATGGACATGCTGCAACGCCCGCTGCTGCTGGAAGGCCCCGCAGGTGTCGGCAAGACGGAGGTGGCGAAGGCGCTCGCGGCCATCCACGAAGCCAGGCTCATCCGGCTGCAATGCCACGAAGGCTTGGATCGCGCCAACTCGCTTTACGAGTGGAACTATCAGCGCCAGTTGCTCGCCATCAAGGCGCGCGAGGGCCGCGACGCGGACGATACCGAAGCGCACGTGTTCTCCGAGCAGTATCTGCTGGAGCGTCCGCTGCTGGCCGCGATCCGCCAGACGGTGCCGCCGGTGCTGCTGATCGACGAGATCGACCGCGCCGACGAGGAATTCGAGGCGTTCCTGCTCGAAGTGCTCTCGGACTTCCAGGTCAGCATCCCCGAGCTTGGGACCGTCACGGCGACCGCGATTCCCCGCGTGGTGCTGACGTCGAACGGCACGCGGGAACTGTCGGACGCGCTGCGGCGGCGCTGCCTGTATCATGCGCTCGACTTTCCCGAACCGGATCGCGAGGCCCGCATCCTGCTGATGCGGATTCCGGGGATCGACGCGGCGCTCGCGATGCAGATCGCGCGACTGATGCAGGAGGTCCGCAAGCAGGAGCTGAGCAAGGTGCCCGGTGTCGCCGAGACGCTGGACTGGGCGGCGGCGCTGGTCGGCCTCGGTGTGAGCCGGATCGACGCCGATCGCGCGGTGGTGCACGAGACGCTCGCCTGCGTGCTGAAGACCCGCGAGGACCATGCGCGCATCAGCCGGGAGGTGACGGACCGGCTGATCGGAAAGGTCGCGTGATGCCAGCGCTCGCGCGCCGCGAGGATGTCGGCCCGGCAATCCGCGTGCGTCTCGCCGGCTTCGTGCGCACGCTGCGCGACAACGGGTTCCAGGTGGGACTGGCCGAGAGCGGCGACGCGCTGCGCATCCTGTCGGCCGGCGCGTTCGCGCGTCCGCCTCTCGCGAAGGCCGCTTTGCGGTCGCTGCTCTGCGGCCGGCGGTCGGACTGGGATGCGTTCGATGCGCTGTTCGATGCGTTCTGGACGGGGCGGCGCGTGAAAACCCGCGTCGCCACCGACGGGGCCGCGCAGACGAGCCAGCGCACGATGCGAACGCTGGCCACGCAGAGCGGCGGCGACCCTGCAGGGCTCCCCATCGATGTCGAACGCAACAACGCGAGTACAGACACGGACCCTGAACCGGCCGGCCGGCGGGAGGGCGCGAGCCGCTATGAAAGCCTGTCTCGCGTGGACTTTCGCCGCCTCGCCGATCCTGACGCGATGGCGCAGGCGCACGCGCTCGCCGCGCGGCTGGCCCGCCGGATGCGGGTGCGGCTGACGCGGCGGGACCGCGTGGCGCGGCGCGGCCGGCGGATCGATCTGCGCCGCACGATCCGCGCGAGCCTGGGAACCGGCGGCACGCCGCTCGTGCTCGTCCGGCGGCGCCCGCGTCACAAGCCACTGCGCGTCGTCGTGCTGCTCGACGCGTCGGGGTCGATGAGCCTCTACACCGCCGTGTTCCTGCGCTTCGTGCACGGCGTGCTGGACTGCTTCACCGAGGCCGAGGCGTTCCTGTTCCACACGCGGCTGGTCCACGTCTCCGACGCGCTGCGCGAGAAAGACACGGCGAGGGCGCTCGACCGGCTCGGGTTGATGGCCGAGGGAGTGGGCGGCGGCACGCGCATCGGCGAAAGCCTCGCCACGTTCAACCGCTGGCATGCCGTTCGCGTGATCCATTCGCGGACCTGCGTGATGATCCTGTCGGACGGCTACGACACCGGCCCGCCCGAACGCCTCGCGTCCGAGATGGCGGCGCTACGCCGACGGTGCCGCCGGATCGTGTGGCTGAACCCGCTGATCGGGTGGGACGGCTACGAACCCTCGGCCCGGGGCATGGCGGCGGCGCTGCCCTATGTCGACCTGTTCGCCCCGGCGCACACTCTGGAAAGCCTCGCCGCGCTGGAGCCCTACCTGGCGCGGCTCTGAGCGCCGGTCTTGCCCCCGCCGCGCCGGCAGGCAATCTACACGACATCACCGCGGAAACGAGGGACCTACGATGAAGGCCAGTAGCATTCTCGAGACGATCGGCAACACGCCCCATGTCCGCGTCAGCCGTCTGTTCCCCGCCGCCGAGGTCTGGGTGAAATGCGAGCGCGCCAACCCGGGGGGCTCGATCAAGGACCGTATCGCGCTGTCGATGGTCGAGGCGGCGGAGCGCGACGGGAAGCTCAAGCCGGGGGGCACGATCATCGAGCCGACCTCCGGCAACACGGGCATCGGACTGGCGATGGTCGCGGCGGTGAAGGGCTACAAGCTGGTCCTGACGATGCCGGAAAGCATGTCGGTCGAGCGGCGGCGGCTGATGCAGGCCTATGGTGCCACGTTCGATCTGACGCCACGCGAGGGCGGGATGAAGGCGGCGATCGCGCGGGCGGAGGAGCTGGCGGCGCAGACGCCGGGTGCCTGGATCCCGCAGCAGTTCGAGAACCCGGCCAACATCGAGGTCCACGCCCGCACCACGGCCCAGGAAATCCTCGCCGACTTCCCCGAGGGCATCGACGTGCTGATCACCGGCGTCGGGACCGGCGGCCACATCACCGCCTGTGCGGAGGTGCTGAAGCAGCACTTCCCGAAGCTGCGCGCGTTCGCGGTGGAGCCGTCGGCCTCGCCGGTGATCTCCGGCGGCAAGCCTGCGCCGCATCCGATCCAGGGCATCGGCGCCGGGTTCATCCCGACGAACCTGCACACCGACGCGATCGACGGCGTGATCCAGGTGGAGGCGGAGGAGGCGCGCGAGTGGGGCCGGCGGTGCGCCCTGCTGGAGGGGATGCTGGTGGGCGTGTCGTCCGGGGCGACGCTCGCCGCGATCGCCAAGAAGCTGCCGGAGCTGTCGAAGGGCGCCACGGTGCTGGGGTTCAACTACGACACCGGCGAACGCTACCTCTCGGTGCCGGAGTTCCTGCCGGCGTAAGAGCCCGGGGGACGAGGCGCGACTGGTTACGACGTGCGATAGAAGTAGGTTTCGCCGCCGGGTGCGTCGACGTACCTGAACAAGCCCGGTTTGCTGTAGTCGCCCTTCAGATTGAACTGTGCGGACGGCCCGTCCGCCTGGGTGAGCGTGATCTGGCTCGTATTCGTCGCGGCGTTGTAGGTCTCGCTCATTCCGTTCGCCGTGAAGTTGAAGAATTCGATCGTGTCCTTTTCGGTGAAGTTCCAGATCCTGGGCGAAAGGTCGACCGCGCCCACGACTTCGAGAACGCCGCCGGCGTTCTGCGGCGCCGGGTTGAACTGAATCTTGTTCGTGGCGCTGACGGTGGCGCCGGCGCCGATGATGAAATACCCGCCGTTCCCGATCGTCAGGGTGCCGTGACCGCCGATCGTCGTGCCGCTGCCGAGGAAGACCGTGCCGCCGTAGGCGGCGATGTCCCCCTGGTTGGTCACGTTCTTGACGTCGACGTAGACGGTCGCGTTGTCTTCCGCGCCGATGAAGCCGCTGTTGTTGATGTTGGTCCCGGACAACGTCAGTGCAGGCTGCGACGTCTCGCCGCCGATCGCCTCGATGCCGGAACCGACGGGAACGTCCAGCGTGTTGTAGAACAGCTCGGCGTTGTTGGTGCCCGCCACGATATCCTGGATCGTCGTGTTCGACAGGCTCAGGAACGTGCCGCTCAGCTCGCTGCCGGGGTCCAAGCGAACCGTGAGGTCAAACAGCGAGCCGTTGAGGATGGGTTCCTGGTCGATGGGTTGCGGGGTGATGACCGCGATGTCGCCGCCCAGCGGCACGCCCGCGGTCCAGTTGTTCGGATCGTTCCAGCCGTCGTCGATGCCTTCCCAGGTCGTCGTGACCATCGTTGCCTCCAGGTTCCCCGGCATCGGCCAACGAGGCTGCCGCATCGGCAGGCCGTTTCGATCCCGGCTCGTCAAGCGCGTGCAGCCGACAGGATGCGCCCGCGCCGGGCCGACGGTCTTGAACCGGCGCTGAAATGTTCTGAACGATTCTGAGGTCGCCGGCGCCGCTGGGCTTGAAGGATACCGGAGCCGGGGGCGGGGCCTGGAGGCCGGCCGGCAGCGTGCACGGAATGGGAAACCGTCCTGCGCGCGATGGGAAGACGGGCCGAGATTGCACAATCAGAATGAGGGCACATCGAACCCTCAGGGAAGTCCCATGCTGCAGCTCAAATCCCCGGTTGCACCGGACGACGAGACCGATACGGACGCCCCGCCGGCGATCCGGGGCGAGACTGAGGCGGGATGGGCCGCCATCGACCGCTTCGAGCTTCGCGACGCGGTGGCGGATTTCCGCGCCGCAGTGATCCGTACCCGCTCCGGCGTCACGGTCAGGCTGCAGCCGCGGCTGGCCAACGTGTTGCGGCACCTCGCGGCGCACGCCGGAAGCGTGGTGACCAAGGACGCGTTGCTGGACGCCTGCTGGCCCGGCGTCGTGGTGACGGAGAACTCGCTGACGGAATGCGTCTCGGCGTTGCGCAGGGCGCTGGGGCCGCGCAACCGCGACCTCATCCGCACCGTGCAGCGGCGCGGCTACATGCTCGTCCCGCCGGAGGTCGAGCGGGTCTCGGTCGCCGTCGTGCCGTTCGAGGCGTTTTCCGATGCGCCGGGCGACGACATGTTCGGGCGCAGCCTCGCGGCCGATGTCATCACCGAGATCGCCCGCGACGGCAGCGTCGGGGTCATCGGGCGGGACGCCGCGTTCAGCGCGCGGGCGCTGGGGCGAACGGCCCAGGAGATCGCGCGGGCGTTCCGCACGCGATACGTGCTCGAAGGCAGCGTCCGCCGGCTCGATCGCCGCCTGGTCGTCGCCGCGCATCTGATCGACGGCAGCAACAGCCGCACGCTCTGGGCGGAGCGCTACGTCCGCGACGATGCCGACCCGGACGCCCTGGACGATCTCGTGGGCTGCATCGTCGCCACGCTGCTGCGCCAGCTGCGCGCGCTGAACCGTGGGCCGTCGGGCGGCAAGCGGCGCGCGACGCCGACGCGCGCGCGGCACGCGGCAGTCGGGAGCGAGGCAGGCGTCGTCGGCTAGCTACGGCAGCGTGTACACGATCACCGTGCCGGCGGCCGCGCTGGCCGAGCCGGCGAGGAACGGCGCGAGGTTCTGCTCGACCCAGGCGACGACGCGGCGGTTGCTTTCCTCGGCCCCCGCGCGGTCGTCGAACAGGCTGATCGTGGTGACCGTGTCGTCCGGCGCGTAGACGACGTAGTAGCCGCGGAACCCGGGGACGTTGCTGACGATCGGCACCGCGCCCTCCTTGATCCGGCCGGCGAGTTCCCCCGCCGATCCCGGCTTCGCCTTGGCCTGACGTATCGCCGCGTACATCGGCGCCTCCCCGGTGCTGGTTGCCGCGACTGTGGGCCGCGAGACGCCGCGGTTCAACCGGCGCGTGGCTCCGGCCTGAGCCAGTGTTGCAGGTCGCGATCGAGCTGCCGGCCGAGCAACGCCACCTCGTCCGCGAAATGACGGCGGAGCATGTCGGACGTGTCGGGCGGCAGGGTGTCGCGTGGCGACTCCACGACGTTCCAGTCGGCGACACGGCCCCAGACGCCGGCGTTCAGCCGGATGCCCATGCGGTCCTTGATGCGGATGGCGAGAAACAGCGCGCGGGTCAGGGCCGGCCAGCGGATCGCCCTGGCGCGGTTGTAGGCGGGGAAGTCGGCGCGGCCATCGTCGTCCACGCCGAGGAAGCGCAGCGCACGCACGTATTGCCCGCGCGGATCGGCGATGACGTCGTCGAGCAGGATCGTCAGCACGCGCTCGCGCGGCACGGCGGCGAGAAGCCGTTGCAGCTGTGTGCCGAGCGCGCAGACGTCGGCGTACACGAAGCGCCGGCGGCCCCGGCTGAGCGCGGGGACGCGCCTTCCGTGCCGGCGGTCGTCCTGCAGGCTCCAGGCGGCGCGGAAGTCGCGGACGTTTTCCTGGCCGGAGATCAGCATCTCGGCGTGCAGCGCCGGCGCCATGTCGACCGGGTTGCGCAGCATCACGATGAAGCGGGCGTCCGGCTGGTGGCGGAGGATGTTGGCCACTGCGACCGCGGACGAGAGATACCAGACCGAGGCTTCGCCGATCGCGCCGTGCGCGGCGGTGGCGCCGGCGAACAGGCGTTCGTAGGCGTCGAGCGTCGCGACGTCCTGGGTGTCGTCGGTGTTGAAGAAGTGCGGTTCCTTGGTGGCGGGGATGAAGACGCCCGGATGCTGCCCGAGCCACGCCGCCATCGGGGTGGTGCCGCATTTCGGGGCGCCGAGGATGAAGAAGTTCGGCAGACGGGCGGCGTGTTCGCGGGGCTCGGCGGTGGGGCGCACGTGCACTGTCATGCCGCGCGGCATGCTACGGCGGAAGCCGGCCGGGGTGTAGCCGGACGGTGTGTTCCGGCGATGGCCGGTCGTGGCTGATGACCGGGGCACGCCGGAGACGGGGACACCGGGGATCGTTGGCCTTGCGGCGCCGATCTTGATGTCGGGCGGTGTCGGCCGGCGGCGCGGGAAGCGCGCGGGTGCCAGTTC
This sequence comes from Acidisphaera sp., assembly GCA_035272265.1. Classification (GTDB taxonomy): domain Bacteria; phylum Pseudomonadota; class Alphaproteobacteria; order Acetobacterales; family Acetobacteraceae; genus Acidisphaera. Next base: position 9,080 of record DATEQV010000474.1, read on the forward strand.
GTCGCCGTCGGTGGTGCGCGGGGTGGCCGGCGCGTCGGGTGGGGGCGCGGGGTCGGCCGTTGGCTCCGCCAGCGCGGTGCCGTGCACACCGTCAGCGTCCCAGGACGGATCGGGGTGAGACGCGGCATCGGCCGTCGACCCCGATGGCCTGGTCCCGCGAACGTCGTCTTCGCGAGCCGCCGTTTGGCGGCGTGGCGATCCAGGGCCGCGTCGCACGCGTTTGTCGCGCTGCCCTGGATTGCCACGGACCCCGGCTGCGCCGGGATCCTCGCAATGACGCGGTTCGGGCGGTGACGCTGCTTCTGCGGCGTCAGTCTGGTGCAATGCGCGCTGCGCGCGTTTGCGCCCGACAGGTGCGGCGGCTTCGAGGTCGCGCAGGCGCTCGCGGCGGAGTTGGGTCTGGCGGCGGATATGGCGGGCGTGGGCGCGTACGAGGCCGCGCTCGACCGCGCGGCGGTCGCGATGGTGCCAGGATTCGACCGAGCCGCGATGGGCGATCATCGGCCAGAGCTCGGGCTCGAACTGCGGCGGCATCGGCTCCGGGCCGTTGCGGGCGACGTGTTCGCGGTGGCGGGCCCAGAACTGCCGGCGGCTTTCGCGGTACTGGCGTCGCTCGGCGAGCAGGCGCACGGCACCCCGGCGGGCGAGCTTGTAGAGCGCGACCTCGGCCTTCCAGTCGCCCCGGCAGGCGGCGATGTAGTGGGCGCGGGCGGTCTCGCAGTGGTGGCAGCGAGGTTCGCGGCGATCCGTCCAGCTGTTCGGCGCGTCGCACCACGAGGTGAGGTCGCGGCGCCACGGGGTGGCGCGGAACAGCTTCTTCGGCGGCGGCCGGTGCTCGCAGAACGCGTCGTAGGCGATCTCCAGCCGGTAGTGCCGGGCCTGGCCGGAGCCTGGCGCCTCGTCGTCCGGCGGCAGCGGCCGGGGGCGGGTCTTGCGGGCGTAGGGGACGGCGTCGATGAGGCGCCGGTAGAGCCTCTGGAGCGAGGTCGGGAGAAAGCGAAACACGGCGGCGTCCTCCCTTTCCGAGGTTCCTGGGTGAGGATGATACGCTAGCAGCCTGTCGGAGTTACAGGTTTTGCGGATGAATATGTCGCCAACGGCCACCGGCGGATTCTCTTGTTGTGCAGAACCGCGAAGTATCGAAAGAAATCTCCGATTTGTTCGTGGTTTGTGCTTAACTCCGACAGGCCGCTAGGATGGCCGGCCTAGGCAAGGTCTTTTTTCTGGCTGCGGGCCGCCGGTCGGAGGTCCGCGACTTCGCCGGCGCTGTTGAACAACGATCGTGGTTGATCGGCACACGGGCCGGTCATGATTGGCGCGGTCCGGTGAGTACCCTCAACAGGGACGCGCTCCAGGGTCGACGCTCAATCGGACTGAACGATCGGCTACGGCTACCTTCGACCCGAAGCCCCGCATCGGCTTTCGACCGCTCTCGACCCGCCTCGGCCGCCACACCACTCATCGAGTGATCCCGGAACCGGACGTTCATCGCAACGTGGCAACGACGACTGTGCGCCCAACTCGGTTGTTCAGCGGAGATGGCGAGTGCCCCGGAAGCAGACATAGCCACCGATCGTTTAGTCGGCAGAGACAGGTCCTCTGCCTGTCCGCTTTCTGCTCGGACGCGCTGACGTCGGACGTTCGGCTGACGATAGGGACTTGGCGGAAACGGGACGGCCTGCTTTGGAGCGCACAAAGGAAACAAGCGGCCCCTTGTTGACGGAGATTGCTGACGGCGCACGTTCCTCCCCGGTAGATGCTGGTTGACTCGGGATATAAGCACGAACCCTGTCGATCAGGCATTCGCGATACGGGCCAACGGCCTGTGAGATGCATCGGCCGGCATCGGCTCTGCAGCCTCGATCTCGCGGTAACCGGCGGCTCCTGACCAACTGCCGTGGCGGCCATCAATGATGGCGACGGAGATGTCGGACCTGATCGGCAGCCTGGATTGGGAGGTCGTGCCTGTGACTGAAGCGGACGCGCGTCTCGTCGCGCAGGCCTGCGCGCGGTGGCGCAAGGGCGTTCATCCGGCCCGACTGAATTACGGCGACTGCTTCGCCTACGCGCTCGCGCAGGATCGCCGGTGCCCGTTTCTGTATGTCGGCGAGGACTTCGCGACGACGGACGTCGTCGGGCGCGGTTGGGCACAAGCCGTGTTGCGTGAAAGCATGTGCCTGAGATCAGGATGCGGGGCGTACCCGCGCGTGGCGGCGGTCCGGGCTACTGCGGGATGCTGCTCACGATGCTGGACTTGCGGAAGTCGCTATCGAGCCGTCCGGCCGAGAAGTGTTCCGTGACGTACGCCACCGCCGCAGCGGC
>DATEQV010000475.1:0-5354 GCA_035272265.1 Acidisphaera sp.
CGCCCCGGTGCAGGTCAGCGTCAGGTCGCCTAGCCCCGACAGGCCCATCGCCGTCTCCGCCCTGCCGCCCAGCGCCGCCGTCAGGCGCGCGAGTTCGGCGACACCCCGGGTGATCAGCGCCGCGCGGGCGTTCTCGCCCAGGCCCGCGCCGACCACCGCGCCGGCCGCAATCGCGATCACGTTCTTCGCCGCCCCGCACAGCTGCACGCCGAGCGGGTCGTCGTTGCCGTAGAGCCGGAACCGGTCGGTCGCCACCAGCTCGATCACGCGCCGCCGCAGCCCGGCATCGGCGGCGGCGACCACGGCCGCGGCCGGCAGCCCGGCGGCGATCTCGTGCGCGAAGTTGGGGCCGCTCAGCACGCACGCCGGCGTGGCCGGGTGCAACTCGGCCAGCACCTCCAGCGGCAGCGCGTGCGTCTCTGGGTCGAGCCCCTTGCAGCAGGCCACCAGCACGCCCGCCTCGACGCAAGCCGCGACGTGACGCAGATGCGCCGTCGGCACCGCGAGCAGCGCGACGTCGGCCTGCGGCAGCTCCGCGGTGACGCGGACGGAATCGGGCAGCACCGCGTTGGGCAGCCGCGGATTGCGCCTTGTCTGCGCGATCGCACCCGCGCGCGCGGGGTCGCGCGCCCACAGCGTCACCGCCCGGCCGGCGCGCACGCACTGCAGCGCCAGCGCGGTGCCCCACGCCCCGGCACCGATGACGGCGACCTCACTCATCGGCCAGCCGCAGCAGGGCGGTGCCGGCGCCGGGCTCCTCGCGGCCCAGCCGGGCCAGCAAGGCATCGAGGATCGGCGCCGCCTCGGCCTCGAACCGGTACGGCGGATTGACCACCAGCAGTCCGCACCCGTTCAGGCGGCCGGGGTCGGTCGGCTCGCGCAGCCACAGCTCGGCGGCCACGACGTCGCGCAGTCCCGACTCCCGGATCGCGTCATGAAACGCGCGCACCGGCGCACGGTGCTTGATCGGGTACCACGCCGCCAGCACCCCCGTCGCGAACCGCGCGTTCGCCGTCCCCACCCCGGCGGCAAGCCGGGCGAACTCGTCCGGCCGTTCGAACGGCGGGTCGATCAGCACCAGCCCGCGGCGGGCCACCGCGGCCGGCGGCGGCAGCAGGGCGCCCAGCGCCTCCCAGCCGTTGCGCGCATGCACCGCCACCTGCCGGTCGCGCGCGAACAGGGCGCGCAGGTCCGCGTAGTCCTCGGGATGCAGCTCGCAGCAGGCCAGCCGGTCGTCCGGCCGCAGCAGCGCCCGGATCAGCGCCGGGCTGCCGGGATACAGCCCCAGCCCCGACACCAGCCCCACATAGTCCGCCAGCACCTCCGGCGGCGCCTGCATCAGCCGGCCGATGCCGTCGCGCCACTCGCCGGTGCGCTCAGCCGGGCCGGAGGCCAGGTCGTACCGCCCCGCCCCGGCATGGGTGTCGAGCACGAACACCGGCGTCTCCTTCCGCGCCAGCGCGCGCAGCAGCCACACCAGCAGCGCGTGCTTCATGCAGTCGGCGAAACCCCCGGCATGGAAGGCGTGGCGATAGTTCACCCAGGCTCCTTGCGCTGCGGGCGCGGTCGGGGAAGGACTCTCCCACGAAGACAAGAAGGGTCGGCGGGATGGCAACGTTCAAGGCGTGCGTGATCGACAAACCCGAGGGCGGCAAGCAGACCGTCGCCCTGCGCGAGTTCTCCGACGACGACCTCATGCAGGGCGACGTCACCGTCCGCGTGACCCACTCGGCGCTGAACTACAAGGACGGGCTGGCGCTCACCGGCCGCTCGCCGGTGGTCCGCCGCTTCCCGATGATCCCCGGCATCGACCTCGCGGGCATCGTCGAGGCGTCCGGCAGCCCGGAATTCACCCCCGGCGAGGCGGTGGTGCTGACCGGCTGGGGCCTCGGCGAGACGCATCTCGGCGGCTACGCCGAGCGCGCCCGGGTGAAGGCCGACTGGCTGGTCAAGCTGCCCGAGGGCTTGAGCGCCGCCGAGGCGATGGCGATCGGCACCGCGGGCTTCACCGCGATGCTGGCGGTCCTCGCCCTGGAGCGTCACGGCCTGAAGCCAACGTCCGGTCCGGCGGTGGTGACCGGCGCGGCCGGCGGCGTGGGGTCCGTCGCGATCGCGCTGCTCGCCCGCGCCGGCTGGCACGTCATCGCGTCAACCGGCCGCGCCGCGGCCGAGGGCGACTACCTGCGCGGCCTGGGTGCGGCCGAGATCATCGACCGCGCCGGGCTGTCGGCCCCGGGCCGTCCGCTCGGCAAGGAGCGCTGGGCGGCCGGCGTGGACAGCGTCGGCTCGCACACGCTGGCCAACCTGCTGTCGATGACGAAATACGGCGGTGCCATTTCGGCGTGCGGGCTGGCGCAGGGGATGGACCTGCCGGCCTCGGTCGCGCCCTTCATCCTGCGCGGCGTGTCGCTGCTCGGCATCGACAGCGTCATGTGCCCGCACGACCGCCGCGTCGAGGCGTGGGGCCGGCTCGCGCGCGACCTCGACCGCGACAAGCTGCACGCCATGACGCGCACGATCGCGCTCGCCGACGTGATCGCCGAGGGCGAGCGCATCCTGGCCGGCGCGGTACGCGGGCGGACGGTTGTGGCGATCGACTAGACGAGAGCGGTTGCGCCGCCTCCTTCTGTCGTCCCGCCGCCGAGAACGTGCTGAGGCGCGCATCGCTTCCGGCAATATCTTGCCGAACCGGCCATGCACTATCACGGAGCGGCGCGAGGCAAGACAGCGTCATTGCGATCGATCAATGCGTCGCTGAAGGAAGCCGTGCCCGATGCTCGGGCAGCGCGAGCGGTATCCGACCGATGCAATCGTGATGATCCATGAGGCGATGCGAACGCACACGGCGGAGGTAGCGCGCCCTGTTGGTTTGCCGGCGTGCCCGGCCGCGACGCCATTGCCGCCAATTCCGATGAACAAGATGATGCTGCACGAGCCTCGCTGGCTGTTGTGCATTTCGGCTGCAATTTCGGCTGCACAGTCTGAACGGCGGAATGCAACCCGGCGCACGTTGACGCACGCACGCTGTCCTCGTACGCGACGAGGATTACGTACGAGACTGTGTTCGTTTATGCGCGGCGGCGCTGCGGATCGGAGCGAGGCATCGCGTTCTTCGATGACGTCGGCAACTCACGGCGAGGAGTTGCGGCCGGCCAACTGCGGCACGAACCGGCTGCACGTCCCCGATATCGATAACACCCTGTTCCCTCGGGGATACGATGGGCTCGTTCCCTACGCCGCCCGCTTCGCCGATGGCGCGCCGCGCGCAGGCCGAGCGCGGACGACACGACCCACGGTAGCAACGTTCGCTGTGGACAGCCCTGCGCAATTGCGCGACGATCCGGTGGTTTCCGTGTGTCTTCTGCCTCCTCCCGACGGGAGCGAGAACGCTCGGCCAACCTGCTCGTCACGGCGCACACTCGGGGCAGGCTGTTCGAAAGCAGCGCGTGACCCGGACAGGCGCCACGCAGCAGGACGGGCACACGTGCAACTACCGTGAAACTGTAACAATGCGCCGCGCCCGCGGCGGGAGACGAATTTGTCCGGCACAAGCTTTACCGTCAGCAGCGCGGCCTCGCTCGACACCGCGATCTACAACGTCGACACGATGTCGCAGAACGGCACCGTCGGCGCCTACACGATCGACATCGCCGGCGACATCACGCTGACCAACGACCTGTACGGCGTGGTGGTGGGCACGGGCTCCAGCCTGACGATCATCGGCAACGGCTACACGATCGACGGCGGCGGCACCTACGAAGGCCTGCTTGCCTACCAGGGCAACCTGAGCGTCGAGGGCCTGACGATCGCCGACGCGCATGCGCTCGGCGGTCCGGGCGGCAGCGGCGGCGGGGGCGGCGGCGGCGGCGCGGGGCTGGGCGGCGGGCTGTTCGTGGCCTCGGGCGCGGCCGTCACGCTAGCCGGGGTCGATTTCGTCAGCGATGCGGCGACCGGCGGGGCCGGCGGCACCGTGGACGTCGGCTACGCCGGCGGCGGCGGCGGCGGGCTGGGCGGCGCGGGCGGGGCCGGCGAGATCGGCACATCCACCACCGCCGTGGCCGGCGGCGGCGGCGGCGTGGGCATCGCCGCGCTCGGCGGCGGCAAGGGGACGGCCGCGGGCCCAGGTATTGTGCCCGTCCAAGACGAATTCCGTAACTTCCATACGGGCGGCGGCGGCGGCGCGAGCTCCGGCTTCGGCGGAAACGGCGGCCTCAACTACCTCAGCTTGGCCGGATTCGTGACATTCGGCGGCGGCGACGGCGGCGCCGCCGGCACCAACAACCCCGGTAGTGCCGGCTTCGGCGGCGGCAGTCCCGCCGGCCCTGGCGGGGACGGCGGCTTCGGCGGCGGCGGCGGCGGCGGGAGCAGCAGCACCCACGGCCTTGCCGGGTTCGGCGCCGGGCGCGGCGGCGACAGCGGCGCCAACAAGGGCGGCGGCGGCGGGCTGGGTGCGGGCGGTGACATCTTCGTCCAGCAGGGCGGCACCCTGGTGATCGCGGCCGGCTCGCTGGCCGCCGGCACGGTTACCGGCGGGGCCGGCAAGTCGGGCGGCACCAGCGGCACCGCCTACGGCTCGGGCATCTTCATCCAGGGCACCGACGACCTCACGCTGGCGCCGGGCGCGGGCCAGACGCTGACCATCGGCGGCGTGATCGCCGACATGGCCGGCTCCGGCGGCACCGCCACGGCCCTCGGCGCGCTGGTGATCGACGGCGCCGGCACCGTCGATCTGACCGTCAAGAACACGTTCGCGGGCGGCATCACGCTCGGCGGCGGTGCGCTCGTGCTCGGCGGGACCGGCGCCGCCGGCGCCGGCACGATCACCTTCGCCTACGACCCGAGCTTGGAATTCACGGTCGCCAACACGCCGACCAACGTCGTCGCCGACTTCTTCCCCGGCGCTACGATCGACGTGCTCGGCTTCAGCGCCACCAGTTCGGCCTACGTCAGCAACGTGCTGACGCTGACCGGCTCGGGCGGCCCGGTGAAGCTCGACATCCCAGGCAAGGCGCTGAGCAACTTCGTCGTCACCGACGCGATCATCAACGGCACCAGCGTTGCCGTCGTCACCTCGAGTCCGACGGTCGTGGTCACGGCGAGCACCGACGTCGAGCTCAATGCCGACATCCTGCAGGCGGACACGCTCTCGCAGGGCACGTCGGTCGATTACACCATCAACCTGACCGGCAACGTCACGCTGACCAGCGATCTGGCAGGGGAATCGCATTTGGAATTTGCTTGACAAGCTGATGGTGCAGTTGCCCGGCTCGGGGCGAATCGATTCTACCCCTTGGTGTTGGTCACAGGGGGCGGCGATGGATGGTTTCACGGCCTGCTTTGAGGGTTTGGACGAT
>DATEQV010000476.1:0-10385 GCA_035272265.1 Acidisphaera sp.
GGCGGCGAACTGACAGGCGGCCTCCAGCAGTACGAACGCGGCGAGTCCCGCCGCGCGCGCCGGCGAACGGCCGCGCCGGACCAGCGCGAGGATCGCCACGGTGATCACGACGCTGCCGGCCACCGACGCGACCGCCCGCCACCCGATCGCTGGCACCGCCAGGCGCGGCGCGATCAGCGGCCACGCCGCCCACAGCGCCGCGACGGCGCCGAACACGCACACGACGCCGGCAAGCATCGGACGCGGCCTCAGCCCGCGCCGCCAGTCGTCCAGCGCGAACGCCGCCAGCACCGTCAGCGCGAGCAGCCAGCCGGGCGTGGCGTAGCGGAAGAACAGCGTGTGATCGACCAGCGGCACCAGGCTGACCAGCCGCGTGATGCCGGGCGCCGCCCCGGCGCGCGCCAGCCGTACCATCGCGAACACCGCCAGCACGATCCGCAGCCGGCGCTCGCGCCCGCGCCCCATCGCGCCCAGCACCGCCAACGCCAGCAGGCTGAGGCTGCCGAACCCGCCCAGATAGGCGAACAGGTCCGGCAGTTTCGGATCGGGAAAGCTCGCGTCGGTCTCGAACGGCAAACCGAACAGCGTCGGGAACAGGCTGATCGCGTAATCGGCGGCGGGAAAACCGCCAGGGAACGCCGTCGCGTGATTGCCGAGATCGCCCAGCATCACGGCCTGCACGAACGGCAACACCGCCGGCATGGCGATCACCGCGCCGGCCAACGCGGCGGCGCCCGTGCGCAACGCGAACGCGAGCGGACGCGCCGCATCCGGCAGCCGCGCCAGCGTCCACACCACGCCCACCAGCGCATCGAGGAACGCGGTTTCCGGAAACCCCGCATACAGCGAGCCCGCGATTCCCGCCGCCGTCAGCACCAGCCCCGCCGCCTGCGCGCGCGGCGCATCCCGCCACGCACACTCGATCCCCAGCAGCAGCACCGGCAGGAACGGGATCGGCAGGATCGGCGCATGACCCAGCCACGCGAAGCAGCCGTTCAGCGCATAGACCGCCGCACCGAGCACGCTCGCGAACCGGCACAAGCCGATCCGACGCAGCAGCGCATACGTGGCGATGCCCGCCAGCATCTGCATGGCGATCTTCAGCAGCAGCGGTCCCAGTGCCGCCGCGTGCAGCAGCAGCACGAACGGCAGGAACAGCGCCGACGGCTGCATCATCGCCGCCAGCGGCAACCCCGCGCCCTCGTAGGGGTTCCACCACGGCAGATGCCCGTGCAGCCAGACCTCGGCTGCCAAATGCCCGAGCGCCTGCGTCTGCGTCCCCACATCGCCGTCGATGAACCACAGCCCGGACGCGACACCCGGCACGCTGCCGACCACCAGTCCGGAACACAGTCCGGACGGATCGACGTCGATCCACCCGGCGAGCGGCGCGATATGTATGGCGACAGGCAGCAGCAGCAGGCCAAGCCAGGGCACCGCGGCACGCGCCGCCAGGGAGAACGACATATGAGCGACATACCCCGGATCAGCGGCGTGCTGGAAACCTCGCTCTACGTCGCCCACCTCGACCTCGCGCAGCGTTTCTACCAGGACGTCTTCGGCTTCGAGACCTTCCTGCGCGACCGCCGCATGTGCGCGATGGGCGTCGTCCCCAACCAGGTGCTGCTGCTGTTCCTGCGCGGCGGCTCCACGCATCCGTCGCCCGCGCCCGGCGGCCTCGTCCCGCCGCACGACGCGCACGGCAACCAGCATCTGTGCTTCGCCATCCCGCGCAACGAGGTCGAGCCCTGGGCGCGCCACCTCGCCGCGCACGGCATCGCCGTCGAAAGCCACATCACGTGGCCGAACACCGGCATCAGCCTGTATTTCCGCGACCCCGACGGGCATTCTCTGGAGGTCGCCTGCCCCGGCCTGTGGCCGAACTACTGAACGCCGCGCGCCAGTGCGCCGCGAACCGAGCGAGAGGCAAGAAATGTCAGCACTGCGCCACGAGATGCAGATTTCGGAGCCGCCGCCGGTTCCCGGCAATCCGCCGCCCTTTCCGCCCGCCGATCCCGATTCCCCGTACCCGGTCGACGAGCCGCCGGGCGGCCCGCCCATTCCGCCCGAGCAACCGGCGCCGCTGCGCAACGCACCGGCGCGTCGGGCGGCGGACCGGGTGAGAGCCGGCGGGTTCGACCCCCGGCCGGCCTCTCAGCCCACCTTGCGCACGGAAGGCGGCTTCCACGTTCCGGCCAGCGCCGATTCCTTCGGCCAGTACAGCCGCATCACGACGTAGATCGGGCCGCCCGGTGCCGGCAGCCAGTTCGGCTGCTTGTCCGCCCCGGGCGACTCCTTCTGGATATACAGCGTGATCGAACCGTCCGGATCCTTCTTGAGGTCCGGCAGCATCGGCGAGTTGATCAGGTAGCGGTCGATCGGGTTGGCGACGAGCAGCTGCGTCTTCGCGTCGTACATCGTCACCGACCAGAACGCGTTGACGGGCGGCAACTCGCCTGCAGGGAAGGTCAGCGTGTAGCGGTTGCTGCTGCAGTCCGGCTGCTGGCCGTCGCTGTCGGCGGCCAGCATCGGATACAGCGCCTCGGCCGCGTCGTTGCCATAGATCCCGGCCATCGCGGCGGCGGCGCGCAGCGTCCAGTTGCCGCCGATCATGCGCCGGTCGCCGAAGGCGGACATCGCGACGCGCCAGCCGTTCTCGTTCGTGCCGACGCTCGCGATCTGCTGCTTGATCTTCGCGATCCCGCTTTTCGCGCCTTTCTCCAGGCCGGCCTTCTGCTCGGGCGTGAGCCCGGCAGGCGGAAACGGCTTGCCGGCCGCGATCCCGATCCTGGCGAAGCGTGCGCGCAGCGGGCGCTCCACCGCCGCCGGTCCCGTCGGCGGGCAGAACTGGAGGATGAAGTTCAGGTAGCCGAACGGATCGGCATCCGCCATCTGCTTGTCGATCTTCGGCCACGCGACGTCGGGCGCGGCCGGCGGCGGCGCCTTGTTGAGGAATTTCGACAGCGGTTCGGCGCGATAGCCGGCCTGGATCTTCTTGACGTTCTCGAGATCGGCCGCGTTGAAGAGCTGAGTACGGATCAGCGCGATGGCGAATTCGGTCTCGCACCGGAACACCTTGGTGATCCCGGGCGGCGTTTCGCCCGTCCATCGCGGTCCGGCGACCATGAAGCATCCGACGCCGTTGCCGGTGGTCCGGCTCCCGGCGTAGCCGAAGTTGAACGTGTACATGTCGATGAGCTGGATCGAGAAATAACGGCCCTTCTCGATCTCCGGCGTGGACACCACGACCGGCTCCGCCCGCAGGTCGATGCCCACGAACGAGTAGGGCGTGTCGCTGTTCGGCGTGACGATCGTCGTGTCCTGCGGCGTATAGACGCGGGCCGTGTTGTACAGCTGGTTGAACGGCGCTTTGTACCCAGGCGCGGCCGTGTCGATGAAATACTCGTACATGACGCCGTAGTTCATCACCATCGGGAAGCCGTAGATGAAGGCTTCCTCGGCGATCGCGGTCCGCTCGGCCGGAGATACGTCCGACGCGGCGGCCTCGCTTGGCAGCTGGGCGGCGACGATCGCGGCAGGAACGGCAGACAGAGCGGCACGGCGCGTGATCATTTTGATCTCATTCGGCATGAACCTGAGTTGCAGCGCGTGCAGATGCTCTAAAACGCGAAACTCGCCATCAGCATCGGCCCCTTGACCGCCAGGTGCTGCACCACGCTGCTGCCGCCCTGCTGGAACGACAGATAGCGGTAGGTGACCGACAGATCGGCCCAACTCAAATGGTAGCCAAGCCCGGAGGCGATCTGCCAGGTGAACTGCGAGCCTCCGGCACCGGCATCGAAATAATACGGCACGAACAGCCCGGTGTCGGCGAGCCGGATGCGGCCGCGCAACCCGCCGATGCCATTCCAGATGTCGGCGCGGCCGGACGCGCTGCCGACGCCCCCGAGCACCGCGCCGTTGCCGAGCGGCCCTCTCACTGCAACGGCGAGACTGTAATTCAGGCTGACGGGCATCCGGAGATAGCGGACCCCCGCGATCGCAGTGACGTCGCCCCAGCCGCCCTGCAGCACGGTATAGCCGCCCGCCAGAGTCCAAATCGTCGCATTGAGGTTCAGCCCTGCGCTGACCTGCGTTCCAGCCGAGACCGGAACCGGCGCCTGACCCAGGAAGTTGACCGACCTGATCCGGGATGGGGTGGCGCCCAGGTTCATGTAAAGAAAGTCGGTGACGGCCGAGAACCGGCCGTATTGCACGTCGGCCGCACCCATCACGCCGAAGTTCAGGTGCGACAAGATTTGGCCGAAGCCAACCGACGTATCGGTCGACACCGTTCCGCCGCCGACCGCTTGCGGCAGCGAGAGGTTGGTCGTCGCGTTGATGTTCGCAAACCACACATACGGCGCGATGTCGACGGTCCAGCCGGACGGGTTGGCCACCTGCAGCCCCGAGCTGTTCGGCTGCTGCGCCCGCGCGCCCGAACCCGCTCCAACCGCGAACAGCACCGCCAGGACGGCGGCCATGACGATTCGGCTGAACATCAGGCCCACTCCTGCCGAGCCGTCGCCGATGCGTCGTTGCTCATGGCGCGCCGATTCCCCGTCGTTGCGGTGCTGGCCGAGTCATGCCGGCGCGCCGGCCCGGCTGCAAGTCCGAGCGGCCTCGTCGTTACGGGAACATTCCGCACTCGAACATCTTGTTGGCGACGGTCGGAGCGATCCGGTTGATGAAGATGACGCGAGCCTGTTCGTCGCCGCGCAGGTAGTCCAGCGCCGCCTTCTCCTTCAGCGACGGTCCTGCGGCGCGGGCCGCCTTCAGCTCATCGCAGGTCGAGGTCTTGTACTTCTGGATCACCCGGTCGGCGGCGTAGTCCAGCAGCATGCCCTGGGCATGCGCCACCGCCAGGCCGGCGACGACGACAGCGGACGCCAGGGCGGCGGCGGTGAAGGATCGGCTCATGCGGCGCTCCTCATGTCAGCATGTTCTTTCCGGTGAAGCTTTCTCTCAGTCGTTCGCGACGGCGACCGCCAGCTGGATCTTCTTGTGGTCGTCCTCGCTCAACTGCGTCGGCCCGAGCTTGAACGTCAGCTTCTCGATCGTGCCGGTGAACGGGAACGGCACCTTGTAATCCAGGTCGTTCACCCCGGTGCGGGTGTCGATCCCCACGTCGAACGTCTCGTCGGCCGGAAGCAGGAAGGGGATCGTGTGCGGGATCTTCAGCGTGTGAGCATCCTGGCCATCGACTCGCAGCACGCCGGCGCCGCCCTTCGCGATGCCCGGACCGTCGTACGCGAAGTCGAACTCGATCGTATGCCTGCCCGCGGTCAGCGGCTGCTTGCCCGCCCAGCGCGGCAGCAGGAGTTGCAGCAGGTTGTAGGTGAACACCGGCCGGCCCTTGAGCAGATACAGCCCATACCCGCCCGACCAGCCGCCGTCGGTGACGATCATCCCGTCGCCGCCGCCCTTCGGGACGGCGACCTCGGCGGTGATCGTGAACGACCGGTTCAGGATGCTCGGCGCGCTCCCGGCGGGAATGCCGGGCATCACGCCCGAGTACGTGAACACCGTCTGTCCCGCCGTCGCACTCGGCCGCGGCGTGATCGCCCGCGCGAACGCGGAATTGTCCAGCGGATAGACGTTGTACTTCTTCGCCTCCTCGTCGAACCGCCCCTGCATCTCCTTCAGCTTGTCCGGCATCTGCGCGGCGATGTCGCGAGCCTGGGAGTAGTCCTCGACCAGCTTGTAAAGCTCCCATTTGTAATCATCGAGGTCGGGCATCTTGGCGTTCAGTATCCACGGCGCCACCGGCGGCGTCGTATTGGCATACCAGCCGTCGTGATAGATGCCGCGGTTGCCGGCCATCTCGAAATACTGGGTCGTGCGGGTCGAGGCGGCTGACGCGCTCGCCTTGTCGAAGGTGTACGCCATGCTCACGCCTTCGATCGGGTTCTGCGCAATCCCGTCGACCGACTCCGGCGCCCGGATCCCGGTGGCCTCGAGGATCGTCGGCACGACATCGATCATGTGGTGGAACTGTCCGCGGATGCCGCCCGCGTCCTTGATGCGGGCCGGCCACGAGATCGCCATGCCTTGCCGCGTGCCGCCGAAATGCGATGCCACCTGCTTGGTCCACTTGAACGGCGTGTCGAACGCCCAGGACCATGCGACCGCCATGTGCGGGTAGGTCGGCGGCGAGCCCCACACGTCGTAGAACTTCAGTTGCTCCTCGACAGGGACCTCCAGGAAGCCGTTGTAGGACGTGTACTGGTTCGGCGTGCCGAGCAGGGTGCCTTCGGGGCTCGTGCCGTTGTCGCCGCAGATGTAGATGATCAGCGTGTTGTCGAGCTTGCCCATGTCCTCGACCGCCTGGATGACGCGGCCGATCTCGTGGTCGGTGTAGGCGGTGTAGCCGGCGAACACCTCCGCCTGCCGGGCGAACAGCCGCTTCTCGTCGGCCGACAGCGTCTCCCATTTCGGCAGCTCGTCCGGCCAGGCCGTCAGCTCGGTATCCGCGGGGATCACGCCAAGCCGTTTCTGGTTGGCGAACACCTCGTCGCGCAGGGCGTTCCAGCCCATGTCGAACTTGCCCTTGAACTTGTCGCTCCACGCCTTCTTCGGCTGGTGCGGCGAATGGCTGCCGCCGGGCACGTAATAGACGAAGAACGGCTGATCCGGCGCGGTGGCGTTCAGCTGCCGCATGTGCTGGATCGCCTCGTCGGCCATGTCGGTGGTCAGGTTGTAGTCGGGCTTGCCGACGAACGGGAAAATCTGCGTGTGATCGCGGAACAGGTACGGCGTCCACTGGTCGGTCTCGCCGCCCATGAAGCCGTAGAAATAATCGAAGCCCATCCCCGACGGCCACTGGTCGTACGGCCCCGCGTACTGAAAGCCCGGCGTGTTGTGGTTCTTGCCGAACCACGACGTCGCGTAGCCGTGCTCGCGCAGGATCCGGCCGATCGTCGCGTTCTCTCGGCCGATATACGAATCATAGCCCGGATAGCCCGTCGACAACTCGGAGATGACGCCGAAGCCGACCTCGTGGTGGTTGCGGCCGGTGATCAGCGCGGCCCGGGTCGGCGAGCAAAGCGCGGTCGAGTGGAACTGCGTGTAGCGCAGCCCGGCCTTGGCGACGCGGTCGAGCGCCGGCGTCGGAATGACGCCGCCGAACGTGCCGCTGACGCCGTAGCCCTGGTCGTCGGTCATGATGAGCAGCACGTTCGGCGCGCCCGCGGGCGGCACCACGCGCGGCGGCCACCAGGGCGTCGACTGCGCGGCCTTCTCGTTGATCACGCCGCCGAACGCCGGCGGTGTGGGAGGCAGGACGCGCCCATCGAGGGAGATCGTGGCGTTCGGACTGCCCGCCGTCCCCTGGATCACGCCTTCCGACGCAGCCGTCGGCGCGGAGGGGGCCGCGGGGCCGGCGCCGGCGGCGGCCGCCCTCGCCTTGCCGGACAGAAACGAGCCGCCGAGCGCGGTGGCGATCGCCGCCTTCGCCGTCGATAGGAACAACTGTCGCCGGTTCATGGTGACCTCTCCTGTTTGCTCCGGTCATCACGCGTGCAGGACGCAGCGGACTCCGACGTCGCCGGTCGTCGTGTCGATTGCCTGCGGATGGCGCGCCGGCGGCCGGTCGCGATGGGCAGTCGTCCGGCGCGCAGAGACACGCGCCGCCATCCCTCACCTTCGGCGCGGCGCGCACGCCGGGATGCGCCGGACATGGCCTTGCCCCTCCGCCCCGCCGCGCGGGTCGTGCAGCGCAGCACGGTCGTTCGGGGCCGTGCGGATGAAAGGCAGCGGATCAGTCCGTTGTCCACTGCCGGACGCGCGCCGCCATGTGTAACAGGTCGTACGTTGCGTCGGTACACCAGTCATCGACGCAACGACCTCGCCCGCCACTTGCGTGCAGCAGGCCGGCAGTCGCTGCACCTCGCCTGCCGCGGCCTGCGGCCGAACTCCCGGGCGAACGGCAGCGTTCCCGTTCGGGAACAGAGCGGGAGCCGCGCCATGCCGCAGCCGACATGGGAGACGCAGATCCAGGAGCCGCCGCCGGTGCCCGGCACTCCTCCCCCCGGGCCGCCGCCCGATCCGGACGCGCCGGTTCCCGTGGAGGAGCCGCCGGGCGGCCTGCCCATCCCACCCGACGGACCGGGCCCGATGAAGAAGCTTCACGATCGAACCCAATCAGGCATGGGGACAGACCGCGCCAAGCCCAGGTATGACGGGTTGATGGCACGAGCGGTTCGCGGTGGCGCAAGGCATCGCGGGCTGCCACCGTATCGAACACGCTGCACAGGAAGGAGCCCACGCGGTGCTGCTAGCCGGCGACATCGGCGGAACCAAGACACGCCTGGCACTGATCTCGCCGCAGGCCGGGCCACGTGAAGTCGTCGCCCAAAAGGAATATCCGAGCGGCGACTTCGACGGCCTGCACCCGATCGTCGCGGCGTTCCTGGCCACGACCGGCCGACAACCCACCTCCGCCTGTTTCGACGTGGCAGGCCCCGTCGTCGGCGGCCGCGCGCATCTGACCAATCTTCCGTGGGACCTCGAGGAAACCACGCTGTGCCGCAACCTTGGACTGCGGCGTGTCAGCCTGCTGAACGATCTGGCAGCCGTCGCGTACGCGGTGCCGCACCTGCTGCCCGAGGAGACGGCCGAGATCAATGCCGGCCACGCCGTGGAACACGCACCGATGGCGGTGCTGGCGCCGGGAACCGGGCTGGGCGAAGCGTTCCTGATCTGGAACGGCCACTCCTACATCGCCTGCGCATCCGAGGGCGGGCATGCCGATTTCGCGCCGACCAACGAGCTTCAGGCCGGCCTGTGGGCGTACGTGACGGAACGGTTTCGCCACGCGCCCTACGAACGGGTCTGCGCCGGCTCCGGAGTGCCGAACGTCTATGACTATGTGCGCTCGCGCGACCCGGCGTCGGAAAAGCCCGCCTTCGCCGCCGCCTTGCAGGACGCGCATGACCGCACGCCGCTGATCATGGACGCTGCCTTGCACGACGCGGACAACAACCCGCTTGCGGCCGAGACGCTGCGCATCGTGATCGACATCTGGGGCGCTGAGGCCGGCAATCTGGCATTGAGGGTGATGGCGACCGGCGGCGTCTATCTGGCTGGCGGGATGCCGCCGCGGCTGGTGCCGCAGCTTCGGCACGGCGCCTTCATGCAGGCCTTCACCGCCAAGGGACGCTTTGCCGATGTGCTGCGCGCGGTGCCGGTTCGCGTCATTACGATCAACGCGGCACTGCTCGGGGCCGCCATCTACGGGCTTGAACAGGCGGCCGAACCGCCTGCTGCAAGCTAAGACCAAGCCCTGATGACCGGAACCCGTTCACTCCGTCATCGCGAGCGAAGCGTGGCGATCCAGGGCCGCGTGACAAACGCCTGCCGCGTGGCCCTGGATCGCCACGCCGCCAAGCGGCGGCTCGCGATGACGAGGTGAGTCGTACTCTCTCATGCACGGCATGTGCGAAAGGGGTGCGGCTGCGCGGCCGGTTCGGACGCTGCGGGCGAGCAACGTGATCTCGGAGCGAATCTGATCGCAGGCGGTCGGCCGAACGGGTTGCCCGGGCCGTCGGCGCACATCCGTCCACTGGGCACGAAGCTGCGACTATGGTTCACTTCGCTTCGGCCGCGCCGTGTCCAGCGCGGTCGTGCCCGGTGTGTTGCATGCCGTTTCTGTCGCGTGCGGTCCTGGTCCTGGTCCTGTTTCTCGCGCCGGCAACCCTGCCGCGCGCCGCACTGCCGAACACCGACGCGGTGCCGGACACCTCGCTGGCCGGGCAATTGCTGGTCGCCTCGCCGGATATCCGCGATCCGCGGTTCTCCCACACCGTCATCCTGATCGTACGGCACGGTCGCGGCGGCGCGCTCGGCATGGTGATCAACCGGCCGGTCGGCGAACAGCCTGTTGCAAAACTGCTGGAAGCGATCGGGCAGACCGAGCCTGGCGTGTCCGGCAACGTGCAGGTTTTCGCCGGCGGGCCGGTCGAACCCTCGCTCGGCTTCATCGTCCATACCGCGGAGTACCACCGGGCGCAGACGCTCGACATCGACGGCCGCGTGGCGATGACCTCCAGCCCGGAGGTGCTGCGCGACATCGGCCACAACGCCGGCCCGCGCAAGAGCCTCGTCGCGTTCGGCTACACCGGCTGGGGGCCGGGGCAGCTTGAGAACGAACTCGCCCAGCACGGCTGGTTCACGATCCCCGAAGATCCGAAGCTGATCTTCGACGAGGAGCGCGAGAAGGTCTGGGACGACGCCAAGGCGCGGCAGACCTTCCACCTGTTGAGTCGGGTTTTGCCCGGGTGGCTGGTTGGAGCGGTTTCAATCTGAGTGTGATCGCACTCATCTCGGTCTCGTCATGGTCCGCGCAGGCGGACCATCCACGCCTCGGCCGGCCGCATGAAAGAAGG
>DATEQV010000477.1:0-4935 GCA_035272265.1 Acidisphaera sp.
AGCCTGTCGGAGTTAAGAACAAATCTTGAACGAATCGAAGAAACATTTCGGCAAGCTGATAGAAGCTGAAATATAAAAACAAAAGCCAGGAGGAAAGCGCTCACTAATTTCGTGACGGCGCCCACTCCGACAGGCTGCTAGAAGCGACGAAATGCCGGTGCCGACCGCCCCGATGCGCACCGCCTGTATGCGGGCCACAGCCGCGGCGGTCGTGCTTGCAATGCTCTGTGTGCCGACCGGCGGCAATGCGGCCGATCCGCAGCCCTATACCGTCGATGTCGCCAAGACCGGCAACGGCCCGCTCGACGCCGCGATCCACGACAGCCTGACGCTGATCTCGTTGCAGAAGGTCGCCCCGGTCGGGGCGTTCGCGCTGGTCGGCCGCGCCCGCATCGACCGCGACCGTGTCATCGCCGCCCTGCACAGCTACGGGTTCTACAAAGCCCGCGTGACCATGACGATCGCGGGCCAGCCGATCGACGATCCGACCCTGCCCGAGACGCTCGACGCCGTGCCGGCGGATCACGCCGTGCCGGTCACCATCGCCATCACCGCCGGGCCTCAGTTCCATCTCGGGCAAGTCTCCGTCATCGGCCCGCTGCCGCCGGAGGCGCGTGCGCAGCTTGGCCTGCAGCCCGGCCAGCCGGCGCTGGCCGAGCAGGTGGTGGACGCGCGCACCCGCCTGTCGGCGGCCCTCGCCAACGAGGGCTACGCGCTCGCGAAGGTCAGCGAGCCGGTGGCGATCCTCCACCCAGGCACCGACCAGCTCGACGTGTCGTTCACCGTCGACACGGGGCCCCGCGTCGACATCGGGCCGATCGCCATCAACGGCCTGAAGGGCGTCAATGAAAGTTTCGTCCGCCGCCGTCTGCTGCTGCATCAGGGCGAGCAGTTCAGCCCGACCACGCTCGAGCGTGCGCGCAGCGACCTGTCGGACACCGGCGTGTTCTCGTCGGTGCGGATCGTGCCGGCGACGCGGCTCGACGTGCAGGGCCGGCTGCCGGTGGAAATCGATGTCACCGAGCGCCCCGAGCACGTCGTCAAGCTCACCGCCGCCTATTCGACCGACCTCGGCGTCAGCCTCGGAGCGTCCTGGAGCGACCGCAACCTGTTCGGCAATGCCGAGCAGCTCAACATCGGCGGCTACTACACCGGCGGCGGAACCGACGAGACCGCGCCCGGCTACAACGTCTACATCCAGTTCATCAAACCGGACTTCCCGGCGCGCAACCAATCCGTCCAGCTCGACGCCGGCGCGATCGACGAGAACCTCACCGCCTACGACCGCACCGCGGTGACCGGCGACGCGCTGTTCAACGTCAAGTTCAACAAGCAATGGAGCGGCAGCATCGGCGTCGCGGGCGAGGACGAGAAGATCTACCAGGAGCTGGTCAATCGCTACTACACGCTGATCGGGCTGCCGATCTCGCTGCACTACGACAGCACGAACAACCTGCTCGAGCCCACGCAGGGCATTCGTGCGACGGTGAACGCGACGCCCACGCTCAGCGTCGGCCACGACAACGCGACCTTCGTCACCATGCAGGCTTCGGCATCGACCTATCTCGACGCATCCGGCCTGCTCGGCGAGGCGCCCGGCCGCAGCGTCGTGGCACTGCGCGGACTGGTCGGCGAGACAGCGGGCGCCAGCCAGTTCGAGGTCCCCGCCGACAAACGCTTCTATGCCGGCGGCAGCGGCACCGTGCGCGGCTACAAATACCAGCAGGTCGGCCCGCTGTTTCCCGACACCAAGCCTGAAGGCGGCACGGCGGTGTCGGCCGGCACGATCGAGTTCCGCCAGCGCGTCCTGG
Source organism: Acidisphaera sp. (assembly GCA_035272265.1). Classification (GTDB taxonomy): domain Bacteria; phylum Pseudomonadota; class Alphaproteobacteria; order Acetobacterales; family Acetobacteraceae; genus Acidisphaera. Next base: position 1,812 of record DATEQV010000477.1, read on the forward strand.
AAAGCTTCGGCGTCGCCGCCTTCGTCGATGCCGGGCAGGTGAGCGCGAGCGGCGCGCCGTTCACCGAGAACTGGGCGGTCGGCGCCGGCGTCGGGTTTCGCTACTATACCTCGATCGGGCCGATCCGTCTGGACGTGGCCCTGCCGCTGCAGCACGTCCCGGGCAACGACGCGTTCGAGGTCTATATCGGCATCGGAGAGGCATTTTGACCACGCGACCGACGCAGGCCCGCAGGCGAACGCGCCGCCGAGGCCCGGGCCTTCTTCTGCGGGCGTTCGCCTGGACGGTCAGCGCGCTGATCGCGCTGCCGGTGCTGCTCGTCGTCGCCGTGCTGGTGCTGCTCAACACCGATTTCGGCCGCGCGCAGGTGGTGCGCTATCTGCCCGGGCTGACCGGCGGCGTGGTGCACGTGGCCGGCATCGGCGGCCGCTTCCCCGACCGTATCCGCATCGCCAGCGTCACCCTGCACGACGAGCAAGGCACGTGGCTGACCATCGACAACCTGGCAGTCGACTGGTCCCCGCTGGACCTGCTCAAGGGCGACGCGCATGTCGCGCGGCTCGCGGCCGATGCGGTGGATCTGCCGCGCATGCCCGCGCCATCGCCTCCCGCGCACAAGCCGGCGCCGTCGTCCTCCGGCAGCTTCAGCCTGCCGGTGCGCGTCGATGTCGATGCGATCTCCATCGCGCGGTTCGCGATCGGTGCGCCGGTCGCGACCGTTCCTGCGGTGGTCAGCGTCGCCGGCAATGCGCACGCCGTCTCGCTGACCGACGCGACCGCACATCTCGCACTGCAACGTCTCGATGGCGAAGGCACCTACGACCTCGATGCCGCCATCAAGGCACAGACGATCGACGCCTCGCTGCGCGCGCACGAGCCGCCGGGCGGACTGATCGGCGGACTGGCCGGGCTGCAGCCGGTCGGCGCCATCGCCATCGACGCATCAGTGGTCGGTCCTCGCGACGCGCTGGCGGCGAAGCTTGCTGCCGATATCGGCCCGTTCCACGCCACCGCGAACGGCGTCGTCGAGACGATCGGGAATCGCGCGGACCTGCGCGTCGACGCCACCGCGCCGCAGATGCAGCTGCAGCCGGGCCTCGGCTGGCGTTCGGTGGAGCTGCGCGCGCAGGTCAGCGGCGCATTCGACGCGCCGAGTGCGATCGGCACGCTGGCCGTCACCGGCCTGAGCGCGTTCGGCGCAGCCGCCGACACGGTCTCCGCCGGCATCATCGGCAACCAGGGCGACGTGACGCTGCTCGCGAACGCGATCGGGTTGCGCATCCCCGGCCCCAAGCCCGACCTGCTGGCGCAATCGCCGCTGACGATCCGCGGACACATCGCACTCAACCAGCCCGACACGCCGGTCACCGCGACGATCGAGCACGCGTTGCTGACCGCCGACATCAAGGCGACGCTGGGGGCGGCGATCAACGCCGCGGTCACGCTGCGCGTGCCCGACATCGCGCCGTTCGCCGCCGTGGCGAATGTCGATCTGCGCGGACAGACCGCGCTCGACATCAACGCCAACGTCGTCGGGCCCATCACCAACGTCGCGGTCACCGGCACGATCGGCGTCACCGGCGGTCTCGCGCCGATCCCGGGCCTGCTGGGCGACGCCGCGCATATCGACGCCGCCGGCACGCTCAACGGCGACGACATCACCGTCGATCGCCTCAAGCTCGACGGACGCACGCTGACGGTCGATGCGAAAGGCGGCCAGACCGGCGGGAAGCTCGACACGACATTCAACGTCGCACTCTCGGACCTCTCGGTCGCCGAGCCGCAACTGCAGGGCCACGTCGCCGTGACCGGCCATGCCTCCGGTGCGCCGGACGACCTCGCGCTCGACGCGCACGCGGTCGGCGAGGTCGCGGCGCAGGGCGTGCCGAGCGGACCGCTGGACGTCGACGTCGCCATGCACGGGCTGCCGAACGCGCCGGCCGGCACCGTCGCCGCACACGGCGCGCTGGACGGCGCACCGGTGGACGTGCGCGTCGCCGCCAGCCGCGCAACCGATGGCGCGACGCACGTCGCGATCGACTCGCTGTCGTGGAAGAGCCTGCGCGGCAGCGGCACGCTCGATCTTGCCGCCGGCGCCGTCGTGCCAACCGGCAACATCGTGCTTGCCGTGGGCAACCTCGCGGACGCCAACGCGATCTCGGGCCTGAAGCTGCAAGGCAGTGCGGATGCGAAGCTTGATGCGACGCAGCAGGCCGTCACCCTCGCGCTGACGGCGCACGACGCCGGCCTTGTCGGCACAGCGAGCGTCGGCAGCGCGCAGGTGATGGCGCATGTGAGCGATCCGCTCGGCACCCCCTCCGTCGATGCGACCGCGACCATTACGCGCGCGGGCGGGGGAACGTCGTCGGTCGAGTCGGCACGGCTGGAGGCGCACGTCACCAACGCCCGCGCCGATCCCGCCGGCACGCTGACGCTACAGGCAAGCGGCGTGCGATCGGGAACCAACGCGGTCGGGTCGGTCAACCTGGATGCGACGTTCACCAACGCGCTGAGCCTGCCAGCCATCGACGCGACAGCTACCGTCGACCGCATCACCGCGGGCGACTCGTCGGTCGGCTCCGCACGGGTGCAGGCGCATGTAACCAACGCCCGCGCCGAGCCGTCCGGCACGCTGACGGTGCAGGCCTCCGATGTGCGCTCCGGCGCGAACGCCGTCGGCACGGTCAAGGTCGAGGGACGCTTTGCCGACGCGCTGACCAATCCGACCATCGATGCGACCATGACGGCCAAGGGCATCCGGGCCGGCTCGGTCGCCGGGAGCGCGCGGCTGACCGCCCGCGGGCCGCAGACGGCGCTCGCGGTGACCGCCGACGCGAACCTGACGGACGCAACCGCCACCGCGGCGCTGACGCTGGACGCCAAAGCAAAGACGGCATCGGTGACCAGGCTGGACGCCACCTACAAGGGCGAGGCCGCGAAACTGCTGGCGCCGGTGCGCGTGGCGTTCGGCGACGGCATCTCGATCGACCGCCTGCGGCTCGGCGTGCAGCAGGCGGTGATCGAGGTCGCCGGCAGGCTGTCGCCGACGCTCGATCTCACGGCGAAGGCGACGAACGTGACGCCCGCGCTGGCCAAGCCGTTCGTGCCGAACCTGAACCTGCAG
>DATEQV010000478.1:0-6028 GCA_035272265.1 Acidisphaera sp.
AGCCTGTCGGAGTTAAGAACAAATCTTGAACGAATCGAAGAAACATTTCGGCAAGCTGATAGAAGCTGAAATATAAAAACAAAAGCCAGGAGGAAAGCGCTCACTAATTTCGTGACGGCGCCCACTCCGACAGGCTGCTAGGGCGTAATCGACGCGCCGCGATGCCGATGCGACCTCTCGCCCTGCCGGCATGAGCCGGACAGCGAAAGGGGAGACCGAACCATGACGCAAGCAACCACCGTTGCCAGCCTTTACATCGCCGCGTGGAACGAGCCCGATGCGGCGCGGCGGCGCGAGCTGATCGCGCGGGCGTGGGCCGAGGACGCGCGCTACGTGGACCCGATGATACACGGCAACGGGCAGGACGCGATCGACGCGATAATCGCGGGCGTGCAGCTTCAGTTCCCGGGCTGCCGGTTCGCGCTGCGCGGCTCGCCCGACGCGTACAGCGATCGGCTGCGCTTCTCCTGGACGCTGCACGGGCCCGACGGCGCGGCGATCGCGGAGGGGACGGACTTCGCGACGACCGCCGTTGATGGACGTCTGCGTAGCGTGACCGGCTTCATCGACCGCGCGCCGGGCTGACGCAGGCCGGCGGCTTGGCGCAGATCGGCTGCGCTAAGCCGCCTTCGCCTCGGCCGGCGCCTCCGCCGGCACACGCCGCACGCGCAAGCGGCGTATGCGCCGCGGGTCGGAGTCCATGATGCGGAACTCGATGCCGCTCGGGTGGCTGATGACCTCGCCCTTCGGCGGCACGCGGCCGGCCAGCGTGAACACCAGGCCGCCCACCGTGTCGATGTCGGCGTTGCGCTCGTCCTCGGTCAGCACCGGACCGACCCGCTGCTCGAACTCCTCCACCGGCAGGCGCGCGTTGATGTCCAGCATGCCGTCGGGGCGCTCGGTCACCATCGGCGCAAGGTCGTCGTCGTGCTCGTCGCTGATGTCGCCGACGATCGTCTCGACCAGGTCCTCGATCGTCACCAGCCCGTCGATGCCGCCGTATTCGTCCACCACCAGCGCCAGATGCATCCGCGCCTGCCGCATCTGCAGCAGCAGGTCGAGCGCCGGCAGCTGCGGTGCGATCATCAGCGGCTTGCGCAGGACCTTCTCGAGGCTGAACGCCTCGGGCTGGCCGACATAGGCGATCACGTCCTTGATGTGGACCATGCCGACGATGTCATCGAGCTGCTCGCGATACACCGGCAGGCGCGAATGGCCCTCCTCGCGGATCTGCGCGAGCGCGTCCTCCAGCGACACATCGAGGCGCATCGCCACGATGTCCGCGCGCGGCACCATGATGTCGTCCGCCGTCGTGCCGCGCAGGCGCAGCACGTTGGCGATCAGCGCGCGCTCGTGCCGATCCAGCTCCGGCGTCTCGCCCGCGACCACCGCCGCGTCGGCCGCCTCCTGCACCAGCTCGGCGATGCTCTCGCGCACGCTCTGCTCGATGCCCCGCCGGCGCAGCAGGTTGAACAGCCGCGCCATGATCGGCCCGCGTCCGTTCTTGCCGCTCATGTCGGCCATCCTTTCGGACGGCCGACATGACTCGGTTGTCTGGCGCGCAGCCGCCACGCCAACCCTGCGCGCGATGCCGGTCCGCACGGAGTCGTGCTCCCCTGCATCATGCGCGCCGCCACGGGTTGGGGACGCGCAGCCGGTGCAGCAGTCGCGTCTCCGCCATTTCCATGCGCCGCGCGTCGCCCGCGCGCTCGTGGTCGTGGCCGCGCAGATGCAGCACGCCGTGCACGACCAGATGCGCGAGGTGGTGCGACACCGGCCGCTTCGCCGCGGCCGCCTCCTTCGCGACGGTCTCGCGCGCCAGCACGATCTCGCCGGGCAGGCCCGCAGCTGGCGGGTCGTAGGTCAGCACGTTGGTCGGCTTGTTGCGTCCACGGTGCGCGGCGTTCAGCCGCCGGACGGTGCGGTCCGACGCGAGCACTACCGAGACGCCGCCGGCAGGCGCGTCGGTGGCGGCGATCCACGCCGCTCGGCGCGCGACCCGCTCCGCATGCGGAGCCGCTCGGCGCCAGGCCGCGTCGGCAACAGTTATGGCGATCCCCGCTTGCGCGGGGCCGGTACTATGGCTCGGGTCCATCTATCCTGCGGCGGTGTCGCGCCCCCAGTCTATCCGACCAGCTTCGATACGGCCGTCCTTGTGGTGAGCCCGGCGCGCGTCGCCTTCCGCGAGCGTGCGCTGCTCGTACGCCTCCACAATACGCGCAACCAGCGGATGACGCACCACGTCCCGCTTGTCGAACCGCACGACGGCGATTCCCGGCAGGCCCTCCACGGTATCAAGGGCATCCGCCAGCCCCGACCGCTGCCCCGCCGGCAGGTCCACCTGCGTCGGGTCGCCGGTCACGACCATCCGGGTGCCCTCGCCCATGCGGGTGAGGAACATCTTCATCTGAACAGGCGTGGTGTTCTGCGCCTCGTCCAGGATGACGAAGCTGTGCGCCAGCGTCCGCCCGCGCATGAACGCCAGCGGGGCAACTTCGATCTCGCCATTGGCGAGCCGGCGCATCACCTGCTCGCCCGGCAGCATGTCGTGCAGCGCGTCGTACAGCGGGCGCAGGTAGGGATCGACCTTCTCCTTCATGTCGCCGGGCAGGAAGCCCAGGCGCTCGCCGGCCTCCACCGCCGGGCGGGAAAGCACGATGCGGTCCACCTTGCCGGCCTGCAGCATCGCCACGCCCTGCGCCACCGCCAGGTAGGTCTTGCCGGTGCCCGCAGGCCCGACGCCGAACACCATCTCGTGCCCCGCCAGCGCCTCCATGTAGGCGGCCTGACCCGGGCTGCGGGGCCCGACGGCGCCGCGCCGCGTATGGATCGCCGGCAGGTCCGACAGCGGCAGGCGCGGATCGGTGTCCTGGTCGGCCATGCGGATCGCCGCCTCTACCTCGCCGCGTCCGACGCTCTCGCCCCGTTCGAGCCTCCGCCACAGGCCGCGCAGCAAATCGGCCGCCGCCGTGACCCGGGCCGCGTCGCCCGCCACCGCGATGCGGTTGCCGCGGCACGACAGCCGCACCCCGAGCGCCTGTTCGATGCGCACGAGGTGGCGGTCGTGGTCGCCGAGCAGCAGGGGGAGGAGCGTGTTGTCGCCGAACTGCAGCGTCACGGCCTTGACCGGAGCTGCGGGCGATGCCGGATCGAGCCGGAGGTCGGGAAGGGTGTCGGTGCGAGCCGTGGCGATGTGCGTCAAGCTTGGTGCTGCTCCTTTCGACTCAGGCGGCGGCCAGCGCCCCGTCCGCCGCGGCGGGGCTTGCTGCCAATGAGTTAGGGTGCGCGGCGGCAATCTTCACGGTCCGCTGCTCGCCGATCAGGGTCACGGGCCCCGAAAGATGGACCGGCTGCAGGTAGGGCGAACGCCCGGCGACCTGCCCGGGATGCCGCCCGGGCCCGGTGAACAGCACCGGCAACGCGAGGCCCACACAGGCCTGGTTGAAGGCCGCCTGCTGCTCGCGCAGCAGGGCCTGGAGCGCGTGCAGCCGGGCGAGCCGCTCGGCCTGCGGGATCTGCGGCAGGCCGGCGGCCGGGGTGCCGGGGCGGGGCGAGTAGGCGAAGCTGTAGGCCTGCGCGAAGCCGACCTGCCGGATCAGGGCGAGCGTCGCCTCGAAATCCGCCTCGGTCTCGCCGGGGTGGCCGACGATGAAGTCGGACGACAGGGCGAGATCCGGCCGGACGGCCCGCAACCGCTCGACGATCGACATATAAAGATCTGTCGTATGCTTGCGGTTCATCGCCGCCAGCACGCGGTCCGACCCCGACTGCACCGGCAGGTGCAGGAACGGCATCAGCACCGGCACATCGCCATGCGCGGCGATCAGGTCGTCGTCCATGTCGCGGGGATGCGAGGTCGTATAGCGCAGCCGCAGCAGGCCCGGGATCTCGGCCAGCCGCCGGATCAGCCGCGCGAGCGACCACGCCCGGCCGTCCGTGCCCTCGCCGTGCCAGGCGTTCACGTTCTGCCCGAGCAGCGCGATCTCCCGCGCGCCGCCGGCCACCAGCCGCTCGGCCTCGGCCACGATGGCGGCGACCGGCCGGCTGGCCTCGGCGCCGCGGGTGTAGGGAACGACGCAGAAGCTGCAGAACTTGTCGCACCCCTCCTGGATCGACAGGAAGGCGACCACGCTTGGCGGGGTCGCCGCGTCGGGCAGGTGGTCGAACTTGCTCTCCGTGGGGAAGTCGGTGTCGATCACCGCACCCCCCGCCCGGCTCGCCTTGGCGACCAGTTCGGGCAGGCGGTGATAGGTCTGCGGCCCGACCACGATGTCCACGAACGGGGCGCGAGCAAGGATCTCCTCGCCCTCCGCCTGGGCCACGCAGCCCGCCACGGCCAGCAGCATCCGCCCGCCGCTTGCCTCGCGCTCCTGCTTGAGCACGCGCAGCCGGCCCAACTCCGAGAACACCTTTTCGGTCGCCCGGTCCCGGATATGGCAGGTGTTGAGGATCACCATGTCGGCGTCGGCGGCCGACTCGGTCGGCGCGTACCCGACGGGCGCCAGCACGTCCGCCATCCGGCCGGAGTCGTAGGCGTTCATCTGGCAGCCCCACGTGATCACGTGCAGCCGCTTGCGCCTGCGCTCCTCGGCCTGCCGCTCTCCAGCCATCGCCGTCACCTCAGCCATCACCCCCCTGGCGCCTGCCGGCAGGGCCGGGGCGGCGGGGCGTATCGGCGCGGAGGCGGCACGGGTCAAGCGGGCGACACCATCACCGCTAGTCAAGCCTATTGGGGGCGGCGTCTGTCAATGACGCTGCCGCATCCGGCGTCATGCGAAGGCGGGCTCCGAACCGTCGTCCTCCTCGAGGACCGGCTCCGGAGCGAGCGGGTGCGCCGGCCGGTTCTGCCGCAACGCTGCGGCCCCGTCGGCGACCGCCTTCCACACTGCCTGCGCCAGCGCCTTGCGGCTCGGGTAGTGCGCCGGGTCGATCGGGGTGTGCAGCAGGACGGTGGCGCGCATCCCGCGCAGCTGCGCCAGGTACCAGAAATGCGCCGCCAGGTTCATGTCGCCGTACCAAGCGAAGACCGTGCGGGTCGCCCGCTCGGTCGGCAGCCAGCCCATCCGATCATAGACGATCGAGACCGGCTGGATGATCGGCCGCGGCGCATCGGGCGTCGGCGCATCGGCGATGGCGAAGAACGCCGAGCGAAACGGCAGCACCCTCGACCCGTCCGAGCTCGTGCCCTCGGGGAACAGCAGAATGTTGTCGCCGTCGGCCAGCCGGCCGCGCATCAGCGCCGCCTCTTCGGCCGTGCGTCGGCGGTTCCGGCTGACGTAAACGGTGCGGCCGAGCCGGGCGATGGTGCGGATCACCGGCCAGGTGCCGACCTCGTCCTTGGAGACGAAGCAGGCGGGCAGCCGGCCGCCCAGCACCGGGATATCGAGCCACGACGAATGGTTGGAGACAAACAGCACCGGCCGCTTGCCGTCGCCCTCCATCGCGCCCGGATGGACGCGCGCGCCGATCACCCGCACCCGCACGCCCAGCAGGCGCGCGACGGTCGCCCAGTAGAACCGGGCGAAATCCACCTTCGGCCGGCCCGGGGACACGATCAGCACCGCCTGGACGGGAATGGCGAGGCAGGTCCACAGCAGCACCATCGCGATCCGCCGCAGCGCCCGCATCTTGCGGACGATCCGCCGTTGTTCGGCCGCCGTCAGCGGCCAGCCCTCCGCTTCGGTGCCGCTGCCGTTCCGGCGCAGCAGGGGCGCGATCCGGCGTAGCCGCTTGGGTCGATCGTGCATTGGGTGTCGGCTTAGCGTCCTCTCCGCGTCGCAACAATGATCGGTTCATGAACGTTGCGAGACGAGCCCGCGATGCAGGCCGGAGTGCGGCTTGGCGACCACCGTGGTCGCCGCGGACTGTCCGACACCCCTGACCACGGCCTAGCAGCCTGTCGGAGTTAAGAACAAATCTTGAACGAATCGAAGAAACATTTCGGCAAGCTGATAGAAGCTGAAATATAAAAACAAAAGCCAGGAGGAAAGCGCTCACTAATTTCGTGACGGCGCCCACTCCGACAGGC
>DATEQV010000479.1:0-22462 GCA_035272265.1 Acidisphaera sp.
CCTGTTCGCCAACTTCCGCCCCGCCTTCCTGTTCCCCGAACTGATCGGCGCCTCCACGCTGCGGCCGGAGATCGTCAGCGGCCTCGACCTGATGATCCTGCGCGAACTCAACGGCGACCTGTATTTCGGTGAGCCGCGCGGCGTGACGCGCGACGCCGACGGCAAGCGCGTCGGCATCAACACGATGCGCTACACCGAGGACGAGATCGCCCGCATCGCCCATGTCGGCTTCCAGACGGCGCGCGCGCGTCGGGGCAAGCTCTGCTCGGTCGACAAGGCCAACGTGCTGGAGACCATGCAGCTCTGGCGCGAGGTGGTGATCGAGGTGGCCGCGCAGTATCCCGACGTCGCGCTGACGCATCTCTACGTCGATGCCGCCGCGATGCAGCTGCTGCGCGACCCGAGGCAGTTCGACGTGATCGTCACCGGCAACATGTTCGGCGATATCCTGTCGGACGCCGCGGCGATGCTGACGGGATCGATCGGCATGCTGCCGTCCGCGTCACTCGGCACCGGGCATCGAGGCCTGTACGAGCCGGTGCACGGCTCCGCCCCGGACATCGCCGGGCGCGACATCGCCAACCCGCTCGCCGCGATCCTCTCGGCGGCGATGATGTTCCGCCTGTCGTTCGACTGGCCACAGGCCGCCGACCGGATCGAGGCGGCGGTGCGCGCCGTCCTCGCCGACGGGCTGCGCACCGCCGACATCCACCAGCCGGGCACGCAGAAGATCGGCACCGAGGCGATGGGCGATGCCGTCGTCGCCGCGCTGCGTCGCATGGCATGACCCATGCCTGAGTCCGCCGAGCCGTCGCACTGGCGCCGCAACATGTACGTCTGCCTGTTCGGATCGTTCACGACGATCCTGGCGATGACGCTGCTGCTGCCGTTCCTGCCGATCTACGTCGAGCAGCTCGGCGTCCACTCGCACGCCGCCATCGTCCAGTGGTCCGGCATCGCCTTCGGCATCACCTTCCTCGGCGCGGGCACCATGGCCCCCATTTGGGGGCGGGTGGCGGACATCTACGGACGCAAGGTTCTTCTGGTGCGCGCCTCGCTGGCGATGGCCGTGACCATGTCGCTGATCGGTCTCGCGCAGAACATATGGCAGCTGGTCGCGCTGCGGCTCATGGCGGGCGTGCTCGGCGGCTACTCGTCCGGCGCGGTCGTGCTGGTGGCGACGCAAACGCCGCGGCACCGCGCCGCCTGGGCGCTCGGCACGCTGTCGACCGGCGTGATGGCGGGCACGCTGCTCGGCCCGCTGGTCGGCGGTATTCTGCCGGGATTCATCGGCGTGCGCGCGACGTTCTTCCTGGCCGGCGCGGTGATCTTCGTCGCGTTCCTCGCAACCGTCTTCCTGCTGCACGAGGAACGGCCGCCCGGCCCGCGTCATGGGCGTCGCGCCGGCCCCGTGTGGTCGGCGATCCCGGACCGGCGGCCGATCTACGCGATGCTGGCGACGGCGCTGCTGCTGATGGTCGCAAACATGTCGATCGAGCCGATCCTGACCGTCTATGTCGCCCAGCTGATGAATGGCGGCGACCCGGGGGGCGACGTGGTGCTGGTCTCCGGCGTCGTCATGGCCGCGTCCGCCGTCGGCAGCATGATCGCGGCACCCCGGCTCGGCCGCCTGGCCGATCGCCTCGGCACCTGGAACCTCATCACCGCGTGCCTGCTGACGACGGGCGCGGTGGTCTTGCCGCAGGCGTTCGTCGGCAGCGCGTGGCAGCTCATCGCATTGCGCTTCCTGATGGGCATCTCGCTGGCCGGACTGCTGCCGTCGATCAACGCGACCATCCGCCACAACGTCCCCGAGACGGTGGCCGGATCGATCCTCGGCTACAGCACGTCCGCGCAGATGATGGGCCAGGTCATCGGCCCGCTCGCCGGCGGTTTCGTGGGCGGCCGTGTCGGCATGTCCGCCGTCTTCCTGGCGACCAGCGCCATCCTGTTCTGCGGCGCCGGCTACAACTGGGTCGTCAGCCGGCGGGTCGAGCACGCGGCCATCGTCGGCGCGGCGTCGGAGTAGCCACACGCATGGCCTATTCGATCACGACCCCGGTCGGTCTCTACTACAACGTCACCGGTGCGGGATCGCCGCTCTGTCTCATCGGCGGCTATCGCCAGAACAGCTCCGCCTGGCCCCGGCCGTTCATCGCGCGCCTCGCGCACCGCCACACCGTCATCACCTTCGACAACCGCGGCACCGGCCGCAGCGAGAAGCCCACCGAGGGCTACGCGTTCGCCATCCAGGCGCGCGACGTGATCGGCCTGCTCGACGAGCTGAGATATCCGCGCGCGCATCTGCTCGGCTTTTCCATGGGCGGCGCGATCGCGCAGGAAGTCGTGGCGGCCTATCCGCGGCGGATCGACAAGCTGATCCTGTTCGGCACATTCTGCGGCGGCATCTGGTCCGTGACGGCGCCGTGGTCCGTGGTGCGTCTGCTGCACCTGACCGAGGGACTATCGCCCGAGGCGGCGGCGCGGCATCTGTGGCCGGTGACGTATTCGCCGGAACATCTGGCGACCCACGCACACACGGTGGAGGCGCAGATGCGCCGCGAGATCGTGCATTCCACCCCCGCTCACGTCGCCCGCAAGCAGATGGAGGCGCTGCGTGCGTTCGACCGCTACCACGACCTTTCGCGCATCCGCTCACCCACGCTGGTCGCGACCGGCGCCGACGACGGCCTCGTCATGCCGCAGAACTCGGCCCTGATGGCGCGCCGGATTCCCGGCGCACGGCTGGTGCGCGTGCCCGGCCTCGGCCACCGCGCGATCTGGGAGGCGCCCGAGGAGATGGCGGATCTGATCCTGGACTTCCTGGCCGGGCCGGGCCGGCGTGGTGCTGCTGGTGAGGATTGAACTCACGACCTCTCCCTTACCAAGGGAGTGCTCTACCACTGAGCTACAGCAGCAAACCGTTGGCGGAACTAGCGAACATCGCCGGCGCGGGCAAGGTCGACAGGCTACAGAAGGGAGCCTGACACTCGCCCGAGGACCGCTGCGTCGACATGCGGTTGCCTAGGCGTCCCGGGACTGGCTTGCTGGCCGAATTACACGCAGACAAATGGTGGATTTCTCCCATCGACCCCGTTTGAACTGTCACCCAGAGTTGTTTATGATAGGGCACCAGTGTAGATCGTGGCTTCTTACATGCCGATCCGGACACCTCCTCCCCAACGCGAATGGAGCGCTTCAGCTTGGATCTCGCCGTTTCTTCGAGACCCGCATCTCTCTCGCTCTCTGCCGGGCTTCCGGGGCGGCGCTACCTGTCGGTGGTGGCGATCGTCGCGTGCTGGCAGATCGGGTCAGCGCTCGGCCTCATTCCGATGCGCACGCTGGCAGCCCCCTCGATCATCCTCTCGACCGCCTGGGATCTGCTGATGCACGGCGACCTGGTCGGAAACCTGCTGGTCTCGCTGGCGCGCGCCGCAACCGGCTTCGCCATGGGGGCCGCGATCGGCGGCGGGCTCGCGCTGGTCGCCGGCCTGTCGCGGATCGGCGAGGACGTCGTCGACGCGCCGATGCAGATGCTGCGGACGCTGCCGTTCCTAGCGCTGGTACCGCTGCTGATCCTTTGGTTCGGCATCGGCGAGACGCCGAAGATCGTGCTGGTCGCGTTCGGCGCGGCGTTCCCCGTCTATCTGAACCTGTTCGCCGGCATCCGCGGCGTCGATACGAAATTGCTGGAGGCGGGACGGGTGTTCGGCCTGTCGCGGCGCGCGCTGCTCGCGCACGTGGTGCTGCCCGGCGCGATGCCGGGCCTGCTGACGGGGATGCGCTTCGCGCTCGGCATCGCCTGGCTGAGCCTCGTTGTCGGCGAGCAGATCAACGCCTCGTCCGGCATCGGCTTCATGATCAACGACGCGCGCGACTTCCTGCGCACCGACATCATCGTCGTCGGTCTGCTGGTGTATGCGCTGCTCGGCCTGGGGTCCGACGCACTGATCCGCGGCTTCGAGCGGCGCGCCTTCGCGTGGCGGCCGTCGCTGATGGGGCGCTGAGCGATGACGGCGATGGGAGCGCAGCCGCCGCTCGCCGCCGGCGCAGTGCGCCTGCGCAACGTCACCCGCCGGTTCGGCGAGCGCCGGGTGCTCGACGGGCTGAGCCTCGATCTCGCGCCGGGATCGTTCACCGCGCTGCTCGGGCGCAGCGGGTCGGGCAAGACGACGCTGCTGCGCACGCTCGCGCACCTGGACCCCGCTCCGCCGGATGCCGTCGTCGTCACGCCCGCGCCGACCGCCGTGGTGTTCCAGGAGCCGCGCCTGCTGCCGTGGAAGCGCGTATGGCAGAACGTGGCGCTGGGTCTGGGCGGCGACGACGCGCGCGACCGGGCGGGGGCGGCGTTGCAGGAAGTCGGGCTCGGACAGCACCTGAACGCGTGGCCGCTGACATTGTCGGGCGGCGAGGCGCAGCGCGCGGCGCTGGCCCGTGCGCTGGTGCGCGAGCCGAAGCTGCTGCTGCTGGACGAGCCGTTCGCGGCGCTCGACGCGCTGACGCGGCTGCGCATGCAGGCGATGGTCGCCGAGCTGTGGCGCACCCATGCCCCGACGACGCTGATCGTCACGCATGACGTCGACGAGGCGCTGCTGCTTGCCGACCGCGTGCTGGTGCTGGCGGACGGGCGCATCACGGCGGACATCGTGACCGGGCTTGCACGTCCGCGCCGGCATGCCGACCCGCACTTCATCGTGCTGCGCCAGCGCCTGCTGGCGGAGCTTGGAGTCGATTTCGAACCGGCCACAGGAGTGATTGCATGATTTCTCGCCGCACCGTGCTCGGCGCCGCGCTGGCGGTGCCCGCGATTGCACGCACCGCGCGCGCCGGAACGCGGTTGTCGATCGGCTATCAGAAGATCGGTCAGCTGCTGGTGCTGAAGGGGCAGCAGACGCTGGAGACGCAGCTCGGCAAGCAGGGCGTGGAGGTGAGCTGGCACGAGTTCCCGTCCGGCCCGCCGCTGATGGAGGCGCTGAACGCGGGCGCGCTTGATTTCGGCTATGCAGGCGACAGTCCGCCGATCTTCGCGCTGGCAGCCGGCGCGGACATCGTGTTCGTCGCCTACCAGCCGGCGCCGGGGCAGAGTTCGGCGGTGCTGGTGCACAAGGACGGCGGCATCCGGCAATTGTCGGACCTGAAGGGCAAGCGCGTCGCCTTCACCAAGGGATCGAGCGCGCACCACGTGATCCTGAACGTGCTGAAGGCGGGCGGGCTGACCTCTGCCGACATCACGCCGGCGTATCTGCAGCCGGCGGACGCGGCCCTCGCGTTCCGGCAGGGCGCGGTGGACGCGTGGTCGATCTGGGACCCGTATTTCGCGATCGCCGAGCAGGATCCGCAAACGCAGGTGCTGACGACCGCCGTCGGCGTTGCGCCGTCCAACAGCTTCTTCCTGGCCGGCCGCAGCTACGCGGCGCGCAACCCGGCGATCATTACGGCGGTGATCGAGGAGATCACCCGTGTGACGACGTATATCGGCCGCCACCAGGATGAGCTGGCGCGGCTGATGGCGGAGGTGACGGGCATCAGCGAGCCGATCGAGCGCATCGCGGTCGCGCGCGGCAACTACGAGACCGCCTATTTGAACCGCGAGGTGGTCGTGCAGGAGCAGGCGATCGCCGACCAGTTCAGCGAGAACCATGTCATCCCCCATGCCATCCGCATCAGCGATGCGGTCTGGAGCCCGAGCGCGTGAACAGCATCACCCCTATCCAGCCGGTCGACGCGAGCCGCTGGATTGTTTCTGGTTCCTGCCGACGGGCGGCGGCTCGCTCGGCACCGACGGCTTCCCGACGCCCCCGCGGCTCGACGCGGCCGCCGGCTGACGACGCTGTCCGACGCAGGGCCGGCGTCCGCCCGGCCGCTATAGGGAAGGTGTGTGCATGCAGGACGGCACGGTTGTGGCTCGTCAGCGCTTCAGCCTGCGCGACGTGGCGCCAGATATCCCGCCGCCCGGCAGCGGCCATCAGAGCGCCGGCGGACGCGGCGCATCGCCGCTGATCGCGATCGTCGGCGCCGGGTTTTCCGGCACGATGGCAGCGGTGCATCTGCGCCGTACGCTGCCGCCGCACGTCACCATCGGCCTGTTCGAGCGCCGCGGGCGGTTCGCGCGCGGCCCGGCCTATGCCGCGACCGGGGCGCCGCACCTGCTGAACGTGCGCGCGAAGAACATGAGCGCGCTGCCGGACGAGCCGAACGACTTCGACACGTGGGCGGAGACATACGGCGGCGACGAGGTGTTCCGCACCGACGCCGGCAATTTCGCGACGCGGCGCCTGTATGGCCGCTACCTTCGGCAGTTGCTGTACCGCGAGATGGTGGCGAGCGGCGGGGGGCTGCGGCTGGCAACGGCCGACGTAACCTCGGTTGTGCCGGCTGCAGGCGGCTGGCGCCTGGGCTTCGCGCAGGGCGGCGGGATCGACGCGATCGGCGTGGTGCTGGCGATCGGGAACCTGCAGGTGCCGGAGTCCGACGACGGCGTCGTGTTCCACAACCCGTGGACCGATCGCGCGACCGCGGGGCTGCGGCCGGAAGACCCGGTGCTGATCGTCGGCACCGGCTTGAGCATGATCGACATCGCGCTCGATCTGCGCGGACAAGGTTTCACCGGCAACATCCTCGCCGTCTCGCGCCGCGGCCTGGTTCCGCACCGCCACCGGCCGGTGGCGGATCTGTGGCCCGCGCCCGCTTTCACCAGCGCAGAACTGCAGTCCCTGTCCACCCTGCTGCGCCGCTTCCGGCAAGAAGTCGACGCAGCTGCGAAGGCCGGCGTCAACTGGCGCGCGCTGGTGGACGGGCTGCGACCGGTGAGCGTGGACATTTGGCGGAGCCTGCCGCGATCCGAGCGCGACCGCTTCTTGCGCCACCTTCGCCCGTACTGGGACATCCATCGCCACCGGATTTCGCCGAGCGCCGCCGACGCGTTCGACGCCCTGCGCCGGACCGGCACGCTCTCGATCTCCCGCAGCCGCGTGGTGTCGATGCACGTTCACGACGGTGTGGCCGATGTCGTGCTCCAAAGCCCGGACGGCAGCCGGCGCACGGTGACCGTCCAGCGCGTCATCCATGCGCTTGGGCCCCGCGGCGTGAATGACGCAGAAACGCCGATCTCCGACCTCAGCGCGCGCGGGCTGGTGCGCATCGATCCGCACGGCATGGGCATCGAAGTAACGGACGCGCTGCAGCCCATCGGCGCGTCTGGCTCGCCCACGCCCGGGCTCTGGGCGCTAGGGCCGATCGTACGCGGCACGTTCTGGGAGTGCACCGCAGTCCCCGACATTCGAGTCCAGGCTGCGACCCTGGCGCGGACGGTATCTCAGGCGATCGCGCACAGCGGCCGGCTCATGGCGCAACAGTAAGCCATACGATGGATTCGCCGGCCAGGTTGTCGGCTGCTCAAGCCGGGCGCCAGCGCAGCAGACGATATTCCGCGGCTTCCGCGATGCGGTTCAAGGCATAGCCCACAACGCCCAGCAGCAGCACGCCCAGCATCACGAGATCCATCGCAAAGCGGTCGCGGCCCTCGATGATCAGGCCACCGATCCCCGGACCCGTGGTCATGAAATACTCCGCGCCGATCGTGGCAAGCCACGCGTAGATCAGCGCGAGATGCACGCCGGTCAGGATGGCGGGCAATGCCGCGGGCAAGTAGACGCGCCAGACCATCTGCGCGCGGGTGAAGCGCAGCAGCCGTCCGACCTCGATCAGCGCAGGCGGTGTCGAACGCGCGCCCTGCGCCGTGTTGAGCACCACCGGGGTGAACGCGGTCAAGGCGACGAACACGACCTTTGCCGCCTCGCCCGCGCCGCACCACATCGAGATCAGCGGAATCCAGGCGAACACCGCGATCTGTTTGAAGACGTCGAAGGACGGTCCCAGCAGCGCGCGGGCCATGCGCGATCGGCCGAGGAGAGCGCCGAAGACGAGACCACACAGCGTGCCGAGGCCGAAGCCGGCCAGGTCGCGCCGCAGACTCGCAATCAAGTCGCCGCCGACATGACGCAGGCCGGTCACATCGTCACCCGCCGACAGCACGCGCTCCAACGGCGGCAGCAGCCGCGGATCGACCAGCCCGCAATGGCTGGCCGCTTCCCAGGCGGCAAGCACCAGCACGGGAAGGACCAGGCCTCTCATCCGCGCACGGCGACGGGTTGCCTGCGTTGCAAACGCGCCTCCATCACGCCGAGAGCCGCGTCCATCACGAAGCCCGTAATGCCGATCACCGCCATTGCGGCGATCACCTGATCCAGCTGGAACATCTGGCGTCCCCACAGGAGCAGATAGCCAAGTCCCTCGGACGACGCGATCAGCTCCACCGCGACCAGCGCGATCCACGCATGCGTGAGCCCGTAGCGGATGCCGGCGAATACGCTGGGCACCGAAGCCGGCAGCACGATCCGCAGGAGCATCTGCGCCCGGCTGAACCGCAGCACGCGTCCCACCTCGAGCAGCGGCAGCGGCACGCCGCGCACGCCGGCGAGGGTGTTCAGCGCGACGGGCACGAGCACCGCGCGGGCGATCACGATGAGCTTGAGCGGCTCGCCGATCCCCACCAGCAGCATCAGCAGAGGGATCCACCCCAACGCCGGCACCTGCGCCAGAGCCGTGAACAGCGGCCGCACATACGCCTCGACCGGGCGCGAGCATCCCATCGCCAGCCCGAGCGCAAATCCTGCGGCCGTGCCCGCGGCGAACCCCTGCGCTACGCGGTCCAGGCTGACGAGCGCGTTCGTCCACAGCTCGCCGCTGGTCCACAGATCGGCCAGCGACGCCCACACCGCATCCGGCGGGGGCAGGATCTGCTCCGGCACCCAGCCGCAGCGGCTGCCGTACGTCCATGCTGCCAGCAGCACCAGCGGCAGGACGAACGCCAGTGCAATGCGTTGCAGCCATCGGGCCGTCATGTCGCGATTTCGCGGCCCTGCGCGTCGTAACGCGGCCAGTAGTGCTCCAGGCCCTGATCCTTTAGTGCGGCCTGCAGCGGTTTGGTGTCGAACCAGCCGTCCAGGTCGACGTCGCGCTTGAGCAGCTTGTAGTCGCGCGCCTGCGCCGCCTTCGCCCCGTAGTGCGCGATCGCGGCGTCATCGAGGAGCGGGCTGTTGCGGAACTTCAGCGTCTGGCCTTCCAAGTCGAGTCGGTAGACGTCCGCGGGATAGCCGGACGCCGACCACAGCTCGAACAGCTTGTCGCGGTTCGCCTCGTCGGACGACCAGCGCGCCGCGCGAACGATCGCCGCGACCAGGCGGGGCACGATGTCGGCGTGCGCGCCGGCGAAATCCTCGGTCACCAGCACATGCGCGCGCCGGCCGATGGCCGGGTCGTCGTTCTTGCTGCTGTACGCGACGCGCGCCTGGCCTTGCACCGCCAGCGACAGCAGCTCGATCGACCCGAACGCCGCGTCCACCTCGCGCGCGGCCAGGGCGGCGGTCGCCGTCGGCTGGTCCATGTTGAACACCTTCAGGTCGCGCTCGCTCAGGCCGTTGGCAGCCAGAGCGCGGTCGATCGACAGCTGCAGGTTGGTGCCGCGGAAGATCGCCACCTTGCGGTTCGGCAGATCCTTGATGCTGCGGATGTCACCGTCGGGCGGCACGGCCAGATAGATCGGCACGTTCGCCCCGCTCGCGACGACGATGCGCGTGCGCAACCCGTTGGCGCGGCCCACCAGCGAGGGCAGATCTCCCTGGTAGGCGAAATCGAGCTGACTGTTGGCGATCGCCTCGTTGACCGCCGGGCCGGCGCCGCGGAAGAAGAACCAGTCGACCTTCACGTCGGGATCGGCGCGGAATTCGTCCTCGACCAGGTGCAGCCCATGCGCCGTGCCGGCGGGCGATCCGCCGAAGGCCTGTCGGCCCCCCACGCCGATCTCGGCGACCCCGATGCGGATGTTCAAGGTTGCGGCGCGCGCGATGTGCGGTGCGGCCAGCGCGCCGGCCAACAGGCCCAGCGCCGTACGTCGGCGGATCATGCTTTGGCTCCCTGAATAACTCCGAACAGGCGGCGGGTTGCCAGCGCAGCCTCCGGCCGCGCGGCCGTGACCGGCGGCGCGATGCCGTCATCACCCTCCAGCACCGACAGCACGTCGCGCCGCAGCCGCGCGAAATCCGGCGCCGCGCGATCGCGCGGCCGGTTCAGCGCGACGGAAAACACCTGCTTGATGCGTCCCGGGCGCGGCGACATTACGACCACGCGGTCGCCGAGATAGACCGCTTCCTCGACGTCGTGCGTCACCAGCACCATCGTGGTGCGCTGCCGCGCCCAGATCCCGAGCAGCTCGTCCTGCATCCGCGCGCGGGTCAGTGCGTCCAGGGCGCCGAACGGCTCGTCGAGCAGCAGGACGCCGGGCTGGTTGATCAGCCCGCGCGCGATGGCCGCACGCTGCGCCATGCCGCCGGACAACTGGTGCGGCCATGCGTGCTCGAACCCGCGCAACCCGACCAGCGCGACATGCTCGGCCACCAGCGCGCGCTTTTCACTGCGCGACAGGGAAGTGTTGGCGAGCGCGGCGGCGATGTTGTCGGCAACCGACAGCCACGGGAACAGGCGCGGCTCCTGGAACACCAGTCCGCGCGCCAGGCTCGGGCCGTCCACCGAAACGCCGTCATGCAGCACCGTGCCGGACGTGCTGCCCTCGAGCCCGGTGATCAGTCGCAGCAGCGTCGACTTGCCGCACCCGCTGGTGCCGACCAGCGTGACGAACTCGCCCGGCGCGATCGACAGATCGATGTCGCACAGCGCGGTCAGCCTGCCGCCGGCCATGTCGAAACGCTTCGTCACACCGATGATGTCGATGCGGCCGGTTGCCATCGCTCGTTCCATTCCCGGTGAAGCGACGGGCGGACGGACACAGGCCCGCCCGCCCTGCCCTCAGGCGGCGCGCTGGGTCCTGATCCGCGTGACGCTGCTGCGCCCGTCCACGCTGACCGGCACCTCGCCGCGCACGGTCGAGCGCCGCATGATTCGGGGACGGTCGCCGTAATCGTCGATCGCGCGGTGCTGCGTGGTCCGGTTGTCCCACACCGCCAGGTCGCCGGCCTGCCAACGCCACCGCACCTGGTTTTCCGGGCGCAGGATGTGCTGCTCGAACAGCCGCAGCAGAAGCTGCGAATCCGCGCCCGGTACGCCCAAAATCTTTTTGGCGAACTGACCCAGGATCAGGCTGCGCTCGCCGGTAACCGGATGGACGCGCACCAGCGGATGCTCGGTCTCGTAGACGGTGGAGATGAACTCGTCCTCGTAGCGCTTCAGCACGACCGGGTTCGGGTCCGGACGGGTTGCCGCGTAGTCGTACTCGTTGGTATGCAGAGCCCACAGCTTCTCCGCCAGCTCGCGTAGCGGGGGCGCCAGGTCGTTATAGGCGGCGACCGTATTGGCGAAGGCGGTGTCGCCGCCGATATCCGGCACCACCACCGCGCGCAGGAGGCTGATCTTCGGGTAGTCGCTGATGAAGGTGATGTCGGTGTGCCAGGCCGACGCACGACCGCCTTTCGATCCATCGACATCGAGGATGTGCTCGGTGCCCTCCAGCGACGGGATGGTGGGGTGCGAAATCAGCGCGCCGAACCGGCTCGCGAACGTCTCCTGCTCGGCCTCCGACAGGTGCTGCTGATCCCGGAAGAAAAGCACCCGGTGATGCAGCAGCCCGGCGTCGATCGCCTCGATCGTCGCCTCCGGCAGGTCGGCGGACAGGCGCACGCCGTGCACCTCCGCGCCGATGCGCCCGTTGATCGGCCTGACATCCAGGCCGGCAGCCTGAAGATCGAATTTGTCGAGTGTCGCGCTCACGAGTGGCTCCCTTGGTTTCGGATGATGGGTTCGGTGCAGGGGTCAGAAGGGACGGTCGCCCTTGATCGTCACGCGGTGGCCGGACCGCACGTTCGGGAAGTAGTCCCACATGGCGATATGCTGGACGACGCGATTGTCCCAGAACGCGACGCTGTTCACGTCCCAACGGAAGCGCACCTGGGACTCCGGCCGTTCGGCGTGCTGATACAGGAAGCTCAACACCGCCTCGCTTTCCTCCTCCGGCAGCTCGTTGATGCGGTAGGTGAAGCCGCGATTGACGAACAGCGCCTTGCGCCTGGTGACCGGATGCGTCCGCACGACCGGGTGATTGGCCTTCGGGAACGTCCGGCCGGTGTCGTCGACCCCCAGCAGCGCGTTGGTACGCCGATAGGACCGCTCGCCCGAATGCAGGGCGGTCAGGCCTTCGAGGAACGTCTTCATCCGCTCCGACAGCGTGTCGTACGCCGCATACATGCTGGCAAAGATCGTGTCGCCGCCGGACGGCGGGACGGTGTGCAGATGCAGGACGCTGCCCAGCGGGGGCTCGGGATCGCAGGAGACGTCGCTGTGCCACCGCTCGCCCGCCACGCGCTTCGAGTTCGCGTCGGCATGGATCGGCAGAACGTCCGGATGGCCCTCCGGGCCCGGCGTGTTGGGATGGATATGCAACTCACCGAAAAGCCGCCCGAAAGCCTTCTGGCTGTCCAGCGTGAACGGCTGGTTTCGGAAGAACAGCACCTGATGCTCGGCGAGCGCACGGTGCAGCTCGTCGACCTGCCGGTTGCTCAATGCGCGCGTGATGTCGACATCCGACACCTCCGCGCCGATGCGCGGGGTCACAGGACGGACGGTGATCGAGTCGTAACCCAGACTCATGCGAACTCTTTTTGCGTCAGGTAGATGGGCGGTTGAACAGAACTTGTTGTCATCACCGACGCTCCGGCTCGCGCGCGTCTTTGAAGGGCAGACGCACTCGGCAAAGCGTTCGGTATTCGAGATCAGTCTTGGCGGACCATCAGGCCCGACAGGCGCCGCCCTGGCAGAAGGCGCGACACGACATGTCTGGAGAAGAGTCTGACATCGGCATCTCGGCTCTCTCGATCATCCCGTCATCCGTGTTCGGCTGACAGGTTCTTGCACCTAAAGTGCTAGCCGGAACCTGCACGCTCAAGAGATCAGTTTCGCAAAGATTGACCCCGCGCTAGTGGGTTGTTCTCGTCGCATGCGCGATGAAGGGCCGCTTTTGGTCATCGGTTCGCCTGCAACGCTTCGACATTCGCCTTGATGCCGAGCGCGCTGTTGAGTCGGTTGCTGAAGTTGAAATAGGCGGCGATGGAAGCAGCCTCCAGGATGCCCTGCTCGGGCACGCCGGAGTCACGCAGCGCCTCCAGGTCCTTGGGGCCGATCTCCGCCGCTGCGCGCGTCACCTTGATGGCGTAGTCGGCCAGCGCGCGCTCGCGCCTGGTCAGGTCCGCCCGCCGATAGTTGACCTCGATCGTGGCAACCCATTCGGGATCGCCGCCATGGCCGCGAAGCGCCGCCGCATGGCCGAACACGCAAGGCTCGCAGCGGTTCTCCACACTGACCACCAGCGCGATCAACTCGCGCTCGCGTGGGCTCAGCGCCCCTTCCTCGTCCCTCACCACCGTGTCGCCAAGCCCGGTGACAGCGGCCAGCAGCGGGGGCTTATAGGCCAGGACACGCTGCTGGTTGCGGACGTAGCCAAGCCTTCCGCGCGTCGCCGCGAAGACCGCGTCCGTCTGCGCTGAGGACGGCGGGCCGTTGCGCAGCTGCAGCCAGGAGAGGCCCGCAGCCGTCTTCCCGTTCAGTGCCACGACGCAGTCTCCTGCTGCAGCGAGCGCTCCGGCAACCGCCCGGTCGTCAGAACATGGGCCGCCGCGCGGCGCACGTCGGACAGCGACGACCATTCGCTGCGGTCGATCTGGCCCAGGCGCGGATGGACGGCGATGAAACGGAAGCGCCCGGAGGCGCTGACTGCGGCACCGGCGAACACTCCCGAGACCTCGATGACATGGGACTGCTTCATGATCATTCCTGCATGATGCGCACCTCGGCTATCGACCGACCCGGCGAAGGCGTGAACGGTCGGCGAGCGTGCGAAGGCGACGGTGGGACGTGGTGCGAAATGCGTTTCGGCGCGCGGCGCCGTCAGGTCCGACAGCAGGACGCCTGCCGCTCGCGACAGGAGTTCCCGACGAGAAGTTGCATCGTCCGCATGTCGTCTCTCTATGTCTCCTCGGGCCGCCATCAGGCGACCCCCCGCGTCGGAAGAGTGCTTCCTCGCACCCGCGCTTCTCAAGAGCCATGTTTTGCAAAGATCGCGCCCGCCGAAGAACACCTCTCTCCGCCTCGCTGCACTCCGAGGAGGTCGTTCTTCCGGACGCAAAACGCGACATGTTCCGAATTCCGGCGCGTGCACGGAGTTTGCGTTCTGTCCGTGTGTCGAGCCTTGCCGAGCGGCCTCCGTTGGCCCACATCGGGACGTCTGAACTGTCGGGCTGCCATGGACGAGATCGACCGCAAGCTGCTGGGCCTGTTGCAGGACGATGTGACGGTATCGGTGGCGCAGTTGGCCGATCGCGTCGGGCTTTCGCCAACGCCGGTCTGGAAGCGCATCCAGAAGCTGGAGCAGGCCGGGGTGATCACGCGCCGTGTCGCGCTGCTCGATCCCGATCAGGTCGGCGTCGGGCTTGTCGTGTACGTCGCCATCGAGGCGCACGAACACACGCCGCAATGGCTGGAGACGTTCCGCGCCGCCATCGCCGGCATGCCGGAGGTCATGGAAGCCTACCGGATGGCAGGCGAGGTCGATTACATGCTCCGCGTGGCGGTAGCGGACATGACGGAGTTCGATGCGTTCTACAAGCGTCTCATCACGTCGGTTCCGCTGAAGAACGTGACGTCCCGCTTCGCGATGGAGCGCCTGAAGCACACCACCGCCTACCCGCTGAACCCACGCAATTTCCGTGATCGCCGCTCACCGGAGACGGATACGGAAAACTGACGGGACGCTCGGCTCGCTTGTCCGATCGGGTCGAACGTCAGATCCCGGCGCCGTCGTCGAACGACTCGTGACGCACCTTCGCCTGTGTCACGTGGCTGCCCGGCGGCACGCTCTGCGTCAGCCAGACGTTGCCGCCGATCGACGACCCCTTGCCGATCGTCACGCGCCCCAGAACCGTCGCGCCGGAGTAGATCACGACATCGTCCTCCACGATCGGGTGACGCGGGTAGTCCTTGCGCAGCGAGCCGCTGTCATCCACCTCGAAGCGCTTCGCGCCCAGGGTGACCGCCTGGTAGAGGCGCACGTGCCGGCCGATGACCGCCGTTTCGCCGATCACCACGCCCGTGCCGTGATCGATGAAGAAGCTCTCGCCGATCTGCGCGTCGGGATGGATGTCGATGCCTGTCTGCGAATGGGCGAACTCGGCGATCATGCGCGCCAGCAGCGTCACGCCGCTCTTGTAGAGCCGGTGCGCGATCCGATGCCGGATCATCGCGGCAACGCCTGGAAAGCAGCAGATCACCTCGTCCAGGCTCTTGGCCGACGGATCGCCTGCGTACGCGGCCCGGATGTCGGTATCCAGGAGTGCCCGCACGTCGGGCAGTGCCGACGCGATCTCCGCCACGATCTCCAGCGCAGTCCGGACGGGTCCGAACGCGCCTTCGCCTCCACCGTCCCGCTGCGCCAGCTCGAGCTGCACCTGGTGTTGCAACGCAGGCAGCTTCGTCTTCAGCGTGCCCGCCACGAAGTTGTCGACATCGCCGGTGTGCAGGCCACCGGGACCGAAATGACGCGGGAACAGGGCCGCGACGAGACCGTCCGTGACATCGAGCATGACGTCGCGGGACGGCAGTGCGCGCGACGTGCCGTCCGGTCGACGCTCCGCCGACGCCGCTCGCAAGTCCGCCAGCCCCGCCACCACACGCCCGAGGTCGAGTGGCGCTCCCGCCTCGTTCCCCACGGCGCCCGCGTCGCTTCCGGATGACGCGCGGCCGTGATCGCGGGCGATGCCGCCGGTTTTGAGGAAGCTCATGCAGCAAGCCCGAGTACGTCGAACACGCCCTCGAACAGGACGGAGCTCAGGTAGCGCTCGCCCGAGTCCGGCAGGATGACGACGATCGTCTTTCCGGCGTTCTCCGGCCGTTGGGCAGGGCGCACGGCAGCAGCGGCCGCAGCCCCGCAGGAGATGCCCGAGAGGATGCCCTCCTCCCGGGTCAGCCGGCGCGCGTAATGGATCGCCTCTTCGTTGGTGACCTGCTGGACGTCGTCGACCAGCGACAGATCGAGCACGTCGGGGACGAATCCTGCACCGATGCCCTGGATCTTGTGCGGAGCCGGCTTGAGCGGCTCGCCCCGCTGCCTCTGCGTCAGCACCGGGCTCGCCGCAGGCTCGACGGCGACCGACAGGATCGGCTTGCCGACGGTGTTCTTGATGTAGCGCGATACGCCGGTGATCGTGCCGCCCGTCCCCACGCCGGAGACGAGGATGTCGATCGCGCCCTCGGTGTCCTCCCAGACCTCCGGACCCGTGGTCTTCTCGTGGACGTCCGGATTGGCGGGGTTCTTGAACTGCTGCAGCAGGACGTAGCGGTCGGGGTTGGACTCGGTGATCTCCTCGGCCTTCGCGACGGCGCCGGCCATGCCGCGCGGCCCTTCCGTCAGCACCAGCTTGGCCCCGTAGGCGATCAGCAGCTTGCGCCGCTCGAGGCTCATCGTCTCGGGCATCGTCAGCGTGATCGGAATGCCCCGTGCAGCCGCGACGAAAGCCAGGGCGATGCCCGTATTCCCGCTGGTCGGCTCGATGATTTCCTTTCCCGGCCCGAGCAGCCCACGCTTCTCGGCATCCCAGATCAGCGCAGCCCCGATCCGGCATTTGACGGAATAGGCCGGATTGCGCCCCTCGATCTTCGCGAGCACCGTCGCATCCGCCCCATCGGTCACGCGGTTGAGGCGAACCAGGGGCGTGCGGCCGATGGACAGAGAATTATCCTCGAACCAGCGGGGCATATAGAAACTCCATCTCTTTTGACCGCGCGCCGGAGAATATTTCATTCCGGACGCGCACCATGTCCGCACGGCTTATCGCGTGTGCCGCGTGGGCGCAAGACACCTAGGAAAGAACCAGGTCGGGCTTGATGCTGGCTCAAGCTCGTGATCGATCACGACCTGGGATGGGAAAGGGCGGCGCGGCGCTTGCGCGCCCCCGGAGCTGGAGAGAGTCGATGAACGCACCGATCGTTGCCTGGCGCCCGGGCCGGCCGGCACACAGGCAAGCGAGCTTACCAAGGCGGCGCACCGTATCCGTGCTGTCCGTCGTGCTGCTTCTTGTCAGCATCACGCTCTGGTCGGCGGCGCGCGCCGAACCGGTGACGCTACGGATTGGGCATTTCCCGAACATCACGCACATCCAGGCCCTCGTCGCGCACGGCCTGTCGCGGTCGGGGCACGGCTGGTTCGAGCAGCGGCTCGGTCCCGATGTGAAAATCGAGTGGTTCGTCTACAACGCCGGGCCGAGCGCGATGGAAGCCATTTTCAGTGACAGCATCGACCTGACCTATGTCGGGCCGAGCCCAGCGATCAACGCCTACGCGAAGGCGCAGGGCGACGACATCCGCATCATCGCCGGCGCCGCCGAGGGCGGGGCTGCGCTTGTGGTGCAGCCGGACGAGAACCTGCATACCCAAGCCGACTTCCGCGGCAAGAAGATCGCGACACCGCAGCTCGGCAACACACAGGACGTCGCGGCGCGCGCATGGCTTGCGGCGGGCGGCTTGCGCATCACGCTCACCGGCGGCGATGCGCAGGTGATACCGACGAACAATCCCGATCAGCTCTCGCTGTTCAAGCTGAAGGAGCTCGACGCGGTGTGGACCGTCGAGCCGTGGGTGTCGCGGCTGGAGTCCGAGGCCGGCGGCAAGGTGCTGGTCGAGGAGACCCAGGCCATCACCACCGTGATCGCCAGCGGCGCGAAGTTCCTCAAGGAGCATCGCGAGCTCGCCCACCGCGTTGTTGCCGCGCACCAGGAACTGACGGCCTGGATCAAGGCCCACCCGAACGAGGCGCAGCAGATCGCGCACGACGAGTTGCTCGCGGAAACCCGGACCGAGATCGCGCCGGAGCTGATCGCGCACGCCTGGACGCGCATCACGCTCACCCCGTCCGTGTCGCGCGAGGCGTTGGAAGGTTTCGTCGCCAGGGCGAAGGCGGCGGGATTCCTGCGTTCGCTGCCCGACCTGTCGCGATTGGTCGAAACGCCCTGATGGCGCTCGCCGCCGTCGCCGCCGCCCCGACACGGGAGATCAAAGGCGGCGAACTGGAGGTCGATGGCGTCTCGAAGCTGTTCCGCACACGCCGCGGAATCGTGCAGGCGCTCGACAACATCAGCCTGCGCGTGGCGCCGGGCGGCTTCGTCTGCCTCGTCGGGCCGAGCGGCTGCGGCAAGTCCACGTTGCTCGACATCATCGCCGGACTGACGCGGCCCGACACCGGACGGGTGACGGCGGACGGAATTCCTGTGACCGGGCCGGACCGCCAGCGGCTGGTAATGTTCCAGGAGTCGGCGCTGTTCCCCTGGCTCGACACGCTCGGCAACGTGCTGTTCGGCCTGAAGCTCGTGCCGGGCCTGACGCGGCGGCAGCGGATCGAGATCGCGATGGAGCATCTGCGGCTGGTGAAGCTTGAGCGGTTCGCACGCGCCAACATCCATGAGCTCTCGGGCGGCATGCGGCAGCGGGTGGCCCTGGCCCGAGCACTCGCGCCCGATCCGCGCGTGCTACTGATGGACGAGCCGTTCTCGGCGCTGGACGCGCTGACCCGCGAGCAACTTTACGACGACCTTCAGGACATCTGGCACGCGCGGCGAAAGACCGTGCTGCTGGTCACACACAACGTGCGCGAGGCGGCTTGCCTCGGCGACCGGGTGGTGCTGCTCTCGCCCAATCCTGGGCGGGTGCGCGCGACGTTCGACATCGATCTGCCGCGTCCGCGCGACATCAACGACCAGGCGATCTCCGGCTACGCGACGCGCATCACCGCGGTGCTGAAGAGCTACTACGCCCCGGAGGCGGTGCTATGACCGCCGAAACCGTCAAGCGGGCCGTTATGGCGACGGCGTTCTTCGCGGCGCTGGTCGGCGTCTGGCAGCTCATGGTGTGGAGCAGGCGCTGGTCGCCGGTGCTGCTTCCCTCGCCGGGCAGCGTGGTGGAGTACCTGCGATCCGCCATCGCCGACGGCAGCCTGCCCGAGGCGACGCTGGTGACGCTGCGGCGCCTGCTGGTCGGTTACGCCATCGGTGTCGCGATCGGGCTGCCGCTGGGGCTGCTGTCGAGCGCGTTTCGCTTCGTCGAGGACACGATGGGCGTGCTGGCGCTCGGCCTGCAGACGCTGCCGAGCGTCTGCTGGATCCCGCTCGCGCTGCTGTGGTTCGGCCAGACCGAGAACGCGATGCTCTTCGTCGTGGTCATGGGCACGACGTGGTCGGTGATGATCGCGACCGACACCGGCGCGCGCACCATTCCGCGCGTCTACGCGCGGGCAGCGCGCACGATGGGGTCGGAGGGGCTGGATCGCTGGATCCGGGTGGTCCTGCCCGCGTCGCTGCCGTTCCTGATCAGCGGCATGAAGCAGGGCTGGGCGTTCGCGTGGCGCAGCCTGATGGCGGCCGAGATCTACGTCACGATCCTGTCCGGGTTCGGCCTCGGCCAGCTGCTGCACTACGGGCGGGAGCTGAACGCGATGGAGCAGGTGATCGCCATCATGCTGGTTATCGTGGTGATCGGCCTGCTGGCGGACAAGGCGCTGTTCGCACCGTGGGAGCGGTTCCTGCACCGCCGGTGGGGCACGGGTGAAGGCGTCCGTTGATAGCAGCGTGTATCGAGGCTGGCACCCGCCTCGACGACGACGGTCTGAATCAACCGGGTCTCCTCCTGCTGAACGCGACATAGGTTCTGCATCGCCTCGGGAGATGGAATCGAGCCGATCGCGCCCCAGTGGGAGTCGCCAAGTCGAGCGACGCTCTTGCAACCGATCTCATCGTACTGCCGTGCCGCGAGGGCGCCAATGGCGCCGACGACGCCGAAAAGGTCGACGATCATGCTGGCCTGCGCGCGAACGGCGATCGTCCAGGTCTCAGTGACGGGCGAACGCGAGGGTTGCGCCTGGCTGGCGCGAAGCGCGAGACTCCTGCCCATCCCCACCATTCGCGGCCAAAGGAGGGGCCGGGGATAGTGCCCGGACCAGGGATGCAAGATGTGCCGCCTGGTATTCGCACTGCCTCCGGATATCGGGGACCGCCGTGATTTCCCAGAACGCACCTTTGGTCACCGGTCCCACCGCGAACACGCGTGACGAAATCGCTCCCGAGCGGTCGCGCGCGGCGCCGTTGCGCGTCACGTCCAGGCCGAGCCGCAACGGATCGGGCCGTACCAAGCCCTCGGCCAGTAAGCCACGGATCAGCGGATCGCTGATGCGCGCGTAGTCAGCCTGCGGCCCCGAACAGTTCACCACCCGCGCGACATATAACGTTTGCAGTTGCGCTGTGTGGCGCCGGCACCAGGTCACCTCGACGCCGCCATCCCGCTCGCGGAAGTTCCTGATGCGGCCGCCGGCAAGGCGCAGTTGCCCGCTGGCGCGCGCCGCTTCGATCCGCTCGGCGACCGGCCCCGCGGCGCGGTGGCGATGCACGTCCCACCAGGGTCGCAGATGCCGCAGGAACCGCGCGCGGTCGTCGTGCGACATCGTCTCCCACAACTCCTGCGTGAACGGGCGCAGCTGGTCGATCGCCTGCTGCCAGGTCCCGCCGCGGGCCATCGTGCGCGCGGCATGGCGACGCACCAGCTGCAGCAGCGGCACCAGCGACGCCGGCAGGCTCGGGAGCGGCTCGTCGGGCGCAAGAGTGGACGCGTGACTGCGTGACGCCAACCCACGGCGCGAGATCGCGTGGATCACGCCGCGATGACCGTGGTCGAGCAGCGCTACCGCCACATCGACCATTGTCAGCCCAGTGCCGATCAGCAGTACCGGCACGTCCGGATCAAGACCCTCCAGGACGGCCGGCGACCACGGATCGGCGCAATAATGCGGGCTGGCGTAGAAGCTCGGATCGTCCACGCGCGGCGATTCCGGCGGGAAGTTGCCCACCGCCAGCACGGCGAGGTCCGTGCCGATCTCTCGATCGCGGTCCAGCCGGACCGTCACGCCATGCTCGGCCACGTCCAGCCCGACGACGTCGCCGCGAACCAGTTGCAGACGATCTTTGCCGTCCTTCAACTCCTCGTTCAACAGGTGACGGATATAGGAGCCGTACAGCTTGCGGGACACGAAGCAGCTGGAGGTGGGCGGTGGGCAATTCTTGACGTCCGGCCGCTCTCGCAGCCAGCGCAGAAAGTCCAGCGGCCGATCGCCGAACGCGCTCATCCGGCCGGCAGGCACGTTCAGAAGGTGGCTGGGATTGCTGGTGGAATATGCCTGCCCGCGGGCGAACTGGCTGTTGCGTTCGAACAGGACGATCCGCGTCGCCGGGCTCGTACGACGCAGCAGGTGAAGGGTCAGCAGCGTGCCTGAAAAACCGGCACCGATGACGGCGATGGCGCGCGCGCTCACGACATCGCCCCCCTTCAGCTGGCCCAGATGCGGTTCACCTCCCGCCCGAGCCGGTCAAAGGCGGCCCCATAGACATGGATCGAGATGGCGGTCGTCGTGCCGAGATTGGCCACGCGGTGGCTGAGCGGCGCGTTTTCCGGCATGTGGCTCACTGCTCCTGGGTGACGCTGGACGACGCGGTCGAGCCCCCAACCGCCGCCTGACGCCGGCCGGAAGAGCGCCTCGGTCAGGGTACCGAGATGCACGCCGAGGGCGCACCATGTTTTGTGCCCGTGCACCGGCGACATCTGCCCGGGCATCCATACGATCGCGAGAACGGAATACAGGTCGCCAGCGTGCAGCAGGTGTCGCGCGTAACGCGTCTCATCCGCCGGACATGCGATGCCGCTGAGCAGGTCGGGCTCCCCGACATAGGCCCCCAGAATCTCGGCCAGATGCCGGTCGATGCGCGGCGGGTTATCGCGAACCACCTGCTCGATGGCGCGGATCATGGTCGAGCGACAATGGCTCGCAAATAACCCGGGCGGAGGGCCGACAGGGCGGGCGGCGAGGGCGATCGGCATGGCGCTGGTCCCCGTTGCGGACGCTTGGGCAGGCGACGCTCTTCGTCGTCCCGGGAAGATGCCGAATTCAAATCCTATCTGTCAACTATGATTTTTGGATCGACGCAGGCGTGAATGGGGCAGCACTCGCTCCTGCAAGTCGGGTACCTGCATCATGTCGGAGATGGAGCACCCTTCCAGCACCGCGGCCGCTGCATCGCGGGCGCGTTGCATGATGCGCCGGATGCGACAGGTGTGAACGCTAACGCAGTCCTTGCAAGCCTCGAAGTTCAGCCGGCTCGCGCAGGGTGTAAGTGCGATCGGCCCGTCCATCAACCGAACCACCTCAGCAACCGTCAACTCACCCGGTGCCAGCGCGAGGCGGTGCCCTCCTGCCGCCCCGCGTCGGCTCTCCACCATGCCGGCAGCGCGCAGCTCGACGAGAATTGCTTCAAGATACTTAAGCGGGATCACCGCGCGCTCGGCGATATCGAACGCGGTTGTCCACTCGTCT
>DATEQV010000480.1:0-5330 GCA_035272265.1 Acidisphaera sp.
CCGTCCGGCATCTCGCCCGACGACCGCGTCTCGGTGATCGACCTTACCGCCAAGCCGCCCGCGATCGTGCAGTCGCTGACCGCGGGTGCGGGGGCCACCACCGTGCGGCTGGCGCCGGACGGCAAGCTCGCGCTGATCGCCAACCGCGCCGCCGGCACCGTCTCGATCTACACCGTCGCCGACAAACGGCTGACGCCTTCCGGCACGATCGATTTCGGCAAGGGCTCGTTGCCGGGCGGCATGGTGATCGCGACCGATGGGCGGAGCGCGCTGGTCAGCCGCTATGGCGACAACCAGATCAGCCTGCTGCACATCGA
This sequence comes from Acidisphaera sp., assembly GCA_035272265.1. Lineage (GTDB taxonomy): Bacteria > Pseudomonadota > Alphaproteobacteria > Acetobacterales > Acetobacteraceae > Acidisphaera. Next base: position 318 of record DATEQV010000480.1, read on the forward strand.
CGGCACGTCGGTCACCGTCGATCCGCGTCCGCTCACCTCCGCCGTCGCGCCGTACACGATGGACATCACGCCTGACGGCAAGCTCGCCGTGGTCGCCAACATGGGCCGCGGCGACGGCGACATCGACTCCGTCAGCTTCATCGACCTCAGCCGCACGCCGCCCCGGGTGGTTGCGACCGAAAGCGTCGGCCTGTCGCCCGAGGGCATCCGGCTGTCGCCCGACGGCAAGTATCTCGCCGTCGCGTTGCAGAACGGCACCACGCGCCCGCCCGGCTCGCCGTTCCTGCACAGCGAAGGGCGGCTGATCATGTTCGCCGTCGTCGAGGGGCCTGGGCTGATCCAGATGGCCGAGCTTCCGATCGGCCGCTGGTCGCAGGGCATCGCGTTCTCGCGCGACGGCAAGACCGTGCTGGTGCAGAACATGGTCGAGCGCCGCATCGACGTCTTCCGTTTCGAGGACGACACGCTGACGCCATCGGCGCCCATCCAGCTTCCCAACGCAGGCCCCGCCGCCATTGCGACCCCGTGGTAGGCCTGTCTTGCGAGGTGCCGTGCTCTTGGACAGGTCGACCCACCCACGTCATCGCGAGGCGCGAAGCGCCGTGGCGATCCAGGGCAACGTGAAAAGCGCCTGTCGCGCGGCCCTGGATCGCTACGCTTCGCTGCCGATGACGGAGTAAATCGGTTCCGTTCATCGTACTTGATATTCGCGCAACCCGCGCTGCCGAAGCGCACCGGAGAATCCCAATGTCCCGATACGCGCCCCGCACCAAGCTCGCCACCCACGAGGTCGAGAACCAGCCGCCCGAATTCGCCGACCGCAACCTGTTCACGCTCGACCCCGCGTTGCGCGACGCCGTGCTGCGCGAAGGCGGTGCGTGGCTCGACGCGCCGCTGACCGCGCTCGGCGAGGCGGTCGGCAGCGAACAGGTGCTGGAGTGGGGCGATCAGGCCAACCGCTACCCGCCCGAGCTCATCAGCTTCGACCGCTGGGGCCGCCGAGTCGACGAGGTGCGCTTCCATCCATCATATCACGCGCTGATGGCGCTCGCGATGGAGCACCGCATCCACAGCATCGCCTGGACCGCCGGCCGGCCCGGCGGACACGTCGCGCACGCCGCGATGCTGGCGCTGTTCACCGAGGCCGAGGCGGGCGTGATGTGCCCCGTCTCGATGACCTACGCTGCCGTCCCCGCTTTGCGCCACGCGCCCGCGCTCGCCGAGGCGTGGCTGCCGAAGATCATGCACGGCACCTACGACGCGCCGCTGCGCCCGATCGCCGACAAGGCAGGCGTCACGATCGGCATGGCGATGACCGAGAAGCAGGGCGGCTCGGACGTGCGCGCCAACACCACGCGGGCCGAGCCGGACGGCGCCGACGGCTACCGCCTGACCGGGCACAAATGGTTCTGCTCGGCGCCGATGTGCGACGGCTTCCTGACGCTCGCGTATCTCGACGATGCGCTGACCTGCTTCTTCGTCCCGCGCATCACGCCCGACGGCGAGCGCAACGCGATGCACGTGATGCGGCTGAAGGACAAGCTCGGCAACCGCTCCAACGCGTCGAGCGAGATCGAGTATCACGGCGCCTTCGCCCATCTCGTCGGCGAACCGGGGCGCGGCGTGCGCACGATCATCGAGATGGTGCACCACACACGCCTGTCCACGACGGCCGGCCCGCTCGGCATCATGCGCATGGCGCTGGCGCAGGCGGCGCATCACGTGTCGTACCGCCGCGCCTTCCAGCGCCGGCTGATGGACCAGCCGGCGATGCGGGCGGTGATCGCCGATCTCGCGCTCGAATACGAAGCCAACGCGATGCTGGTGATGCGCACGGCGGCGGCCTTCGACGAGGCCACGGAGCTCGACCGCGCCTTCGCCCGGCTGGCGACGGCGGTCGGCAAATACTGGATCGCCAAGCGCTGTCCCGCCTTCGTGTACGAGTGCCTCGAATGTCTCGGCGGCGTCGGCTACATCGAGGAAACACCGATGCCGCGCCTGTATCGCGAGGCGCCGCTGAACGCGATCTGGGAGGGTTCGGGCAACGTCATCGCGCTCGACATCCTGCGCACGCTCGCGCGCGAGCCGCGGTCGCGCGACGCGCTCGCCGCCGAGATCAAGGCCGCCGCGGGTCAGCACCCCGCGTACGATGCGGCCGCGGCGCAGTTGCGCGAGGACCTGTCGCACGCCGTGCCCGAAGCGGCCGCCCGCATGGTCGCCGAACGTATGGCGCTGGTGCTGCAGGCCTCGCTGCTGCTGCGGCACGCGCCGAACGCGATCTCTGCCGCGTTCTGCGAAAGCCGCCTCGCCGGCAACTGGGGTCACCTGTTCGGCGCACTGCCGAAGGACGCCCCGCTCGACGCGCTGATCGCGCGGACGGGGTTTGCGTGAGGTTTCGCAACCCTCTCTCCGTCATCGCGAGCGAAGCGTGGCGATCCAGGGCCGCGTGACAAACACCTGCCGCGCGGCCCTGGATTGCCACGTCGCTCCGCTCCTCGCAATGACGGGAAAGCTGTGTTTCCGCTTACCCGGACGACCCGTTCCGCGCCGCCGCCCAGTCCTCGCGGCGCATGTACACCTCCACGCCCGCCGCCGCCGCCTCGCCGAAAATGTCAGGCTTGAGGATCGACACACGGCACGCATCGACGCGAAGATTATCGAAACACAGCCCCACGACCTCATCCAGCAGCGTCTCGAGCAGCGGCGTATGCGGCCGCGTGGGCCACGCCTTCAGCGCGTCCCGGATGTGGTCGTAGTCGATAATGCTCGACGTGCTCTCGGCTTGCAGCCCGCCCGGACCCACGGGCGCGAACATCTCGATGTTCACCACCAGCCGCGTCGGCTTCTCCGGATGCTGCTCCCACGGATGCAGCCCGACGCGCGTCTCGACCACCAGATCGCGCACGATCACGCGCAGATGGCTGCGCTGCACATCCCACAGCCCGGCCATCCCGCCCGACAGCGGCGCGCCGGCTTCCTTCGTCACCAGCGGCTCCGCTCGCGGTTCATGGCGTGGCGCGACAGGCGGCTCAGCCGAACTGGCCGCGCAGGAACCCCAGGGCCGGCAGCGGCCGCCAGTTCTTCGGCAGGTCGGCGCGGCGGATCGGGGCCACGCTGAAGTGCGGCAGCTTCTGCCTCTCCCGGCTCAGAAACCCGGCATAGGCGTCGACCTGGCTCTCGCGCCAGTTGCGGTCGGCCAGCGCGGCATTGCGGGTGGGGTAGATCTCTGCGATGCGCGATGCGCGCCCGACGGACGAAATCACAGCCCAGATCACGTCGCTGCCCGAAGGCGAGCGTTCTAGGGTGAGAATCTGACCCATTGCGCCCGAGTGTGGGGTGCACCGGGACCGATGACAAGGAGCCAAACATGCGTGCGATCGTCTGCGAAACCTGGGGCGGGCCGGAGACTCTCAAGCTGCTCGACCGGCCGAGCCAGCCGCCCGGCCCGAACCAGGTGCAGATCCGCGTGCGCGCCGCCGGGGTGAACTTCCCCGACGTGCTCATCATCCAGAACAAGTACCAGCTGAAGCCGGAACTTCCGTTCACGCCGGGCAGCGAGCTCGCCGGCGACGTCATCGCGGTGGGCGAGGGCGTGCGCCATGTCGGGCCGGGCGACCGGGTCGCCGCCTTCGCCGGCCAGGGCGCTTTCGCCGAAGAGGCGACGGTCCCCGCCGACGTGTGCCTGCGCATCCCGGACGGCCTCGACTACGACACGGCGGCGGCGTTCACGCTCGCCTACGGCACGTCGTGGCACGCGCTGCGCGACCGCGCCGTGCTGCTTCCGGGCGAGACGCTGCTGGTGCTGGGGGCGGCGGGCGGCGTGGGCCTGTCCGCGGTGGATATCGCCAAGGCGATGGGCGCGAAGGTGATCGCCGCCGCGTCGTCCTGGGAAAAGCTGGAGGCCTGTCGCCGCTACGGCATCGAGGGCACCATCGACTACAGCCGCGAGGACCTGCGCGGGGCCTTGAAGACGCTGTGTCCTAAGGGGCCGGACGTGATCTACGACCCGGTCGGCGGCGATTTCACCGAGCAGGCATTCCGCTCGATCGGCTGGAAGGGCCGCCATCTGGTCATCGGATTCGCCGCCGGCCCGATTCCCTCGATCCCGGCCAACCTGCCGCTGCTGAAGGGCGCGAGTCTGGTGGGCGTCTATTGGGGCGCCTACACGCGCCAGGAGCCCGAGCACTGGAAGACGTCGGGCGCCGAGATGGTCCACTGGCTGCTGAGCGGCAAGCTCAAGCCGCTGATCTCGCACCGCTATCTTCTGGCCGAGACGCCGCAGGCGCTGACGGACATGGCGGCGCGCAAGGTGATCGGGAAGGTGGTGATCGTGCCGTAGTGCACGCCCCGGCAATCGAGGACTCCGTCATCGCGAGCGAAGCGTGGCGATCCAGGGCCGCGTGACAGATGCCGGAACGGTGGCCCTGGATCGCCACGTCGCTTCGCTCCTCGCGATGACGGAGTGATGCACTCCGGCAGTATCAATCGAGCGCACGCAACCGATAAATCGCCGTATGCGCGACGCGTGCGACAGGCGTGGTGTCATTCGCAACCACCAGCGCGTCCAGGTCGACGAACCGGTGCCCCTTCTGCTCCCGGTTGCCAACCACCTGCGCGCGCACCGACAGCACGTCGCCCGCGTGCGCGATGCCGAAATTCCGCACCGTGCTGCCCATGTGAATCCACGGCCCGAGGGCGACGTTCTCCATCAGCGCCCGGTTGCAAAAGCGCAGCACCATGCCGGGATGGATGATCGCCTCGGCCGCATAGGACGCGTCCGCCTCGCGCACCCCCCCGCAGATACTCCGCCAACATCGCAGCGCTCGTCTGCAGCGACGGCGTGCCGAGCCAGAGCCCCGGCGCGAGCGAGACCTCGTCCGCCGCCGGCCGCGCGTCGATCGCCGGCAGCGGACGCCATGCAAACTCGCCGAGATCGGGTGCCACCTCGCCATGATGCGCCGCCGCCTCGGCGGTCGCGCACAGCACGCCGTCGCTCTCCAGCGTGATCGCGAG
>DATEQV010000481.1:0-6219 GCA_035272265.1 Acidisphaera sp.
ACCGGCACCAGTGCCGGCACCGGCGGGTCGGTGTTCGGCACGTCGAACAGTCCGGCGACATACGTGCGTGGCCACGAAGCCCAGTTCACTGTGCGCTGCCACGACACCCAGGTCGGGCCCCGGCTCACCGACGACGCGGCGCGCACCCCGATGAGCCCGTTGCTGATGGCGAGGCGCGACTCGATGCCGCTCTCGCGCCGGATGTCGTTGCCGGTGTAGTCCAAGACCCAGCCCGGGTCGTCCGTCGGTTGCATGGCGTCCGGCATACGCGATCACCTCGATGACATTGCCTGTTGCCGCAATGTTCCTGCCAGCAGCGCGTCGATGTCCACTTGATCCAGGTCAGTCACCACCAGGTCGGCATGGGCCGCTTCGAGCAACGCCGCGTCATCGAGCCGTGCGATGCCGAGCGTGGCCATGCCGCCGGCTCGCCCGGCCAGGATGCCGGCAGGCGAATCCTCGACCACCAGGCAGGCGGCCGGCGGGATCCCCAGGGTGGCGGCGGCGGCGAGGAACAGGTCGGGCGCCGGCTTGCCGTGCGCTACGTCGTGGCCGGACAGGTCGGCGTCGAGCAGGTCGGCCAGGCTCGTGCCGTCGTCGAGGCGGGTCAGCCGCATCATCGCCGCCGCGTTCTTCGACGACGAGGCGGCGGCCAGTTTCATGCCGCGCGCATGCAGCGCCTGGGCGAGGCGCAGCGCGTCGGGGAACGCGGGGAAGTCGCCAGCGGCGATCATGCGTTCCAGGATGCCCTGCTTGCGCACCGCGTAGTCCTGCGCGCGGGCTGTGGCGTCCGGCACACCCAGCCCCTGCAGCGCGGCGAGCGCTCCATCCATCCGTGGCTTCCCCGCCACATGGGCCTGGTAGAACGCGGTGGTGAACCGGGCGGGATCGGTCAGGCCTTCCAGTGCCGCGCGCCACGCCTGCTCGTGCGGCGAGGCGAGCAGCACGCCGTCGACGTCGAAGATCACCGCCTGCAGGGTTCGTCGTGTCGCCATCGTCAGACCCGTCCGATCGTGGGTGGGCCGCATTCAACGTGCCCTGGCAGCCGCGCCCTTGAGAGAGCTTGGCGCCGGATGCGGCAGGGTTGCTATGAGTTCTCGACCCGCCTCGCGTTCAACTCAACAAGCATGTGGCAAAGCGATGACACGGTCTGTGCTGAGGGCGACTACCGCCTGGGTGGCGGCTGCCGCGATCGCCAATCCGATCGCCATGGTTCCGACCGCGCGCGCCGCCGGAGGCGCCCCCACGACCGGACCCTATCGCGAACCCGCCCTCACGCTGTCGGAGGCAAAGGGGACGCAAGGCGACCGGAACGCCTCGAAGCTGTCCGACCAGGGCAGACTTTCGCTGGCGCAGAAGGTCGCGCTACTGCGCCAGAAGGTGAAGTTCGTCTTCGTGCTGTTCCAGGAGAACCGGTCCTTCGACTTCTATTTCGGCACCTATCCCGGTGCGAACGGGCTGTTCGCGACATACCAAGGGGCCAACCCGCAGGACCCGTACGCCCAGCCGGCCAGCGCCCTGCCGGGTTTCCACTCGGTGATTCGCAATCCTGACGGCACCTATACGACGATCTCGCCGTTTCTGATCCCGCGCACGATCCAGAACAACAGCGACCAGACGGTTCAGCTCTGGCCCGAGGACACCTACTCCGTCGATCACAGCCACGCCGGCTACCTCAACGACACCCACTTCGATCCGACCAAGCAGACGCTTCCGGCGGACGACGGCTACCCGCTGGACCAGGAAGGCCTGCGCTACGCAACCGATGCGTCCGGCGTGGCAGCCGCGTCGACGATCGTCGACCGCACCGGAGCCGCACCCACCAGCGTGCCCACGCTGCAGCAGAAGCAGAAAGCCGAGGTGGTGATCTCGCATGTCGACTGCGACACGGTTCCCTTCCTCTGGCAGTACGCCGACCGCTTCGTGCTGTTCGACAACCTGCACCAAACGGCGGTCGGTCCGTCGACGCCGAATGCGATCGCGATGATCGCCGGGCAGGTCGGCGACACCCAGTGGGTCCAGCAAGGTCCGAACGGGCAGGGCACGCCGTACGCGCAGCCGCTGACGGTGCCGAACCTGGACGACATCGGACCGTTCTCGGGCAGCGCGGCCGACACAACAGCCGTCAAGCCGCCTTACGGCCCCGACGAGTCGAAGAACCCGAACGTCGACCTGACAGGTGATTTCGCGTCGAACAATCTTCCGCCACAGGTGCCGCTGACCTTCGCCACGCTGCCGCTGTCGTTCATGGGCCGCGATGCGAAATCCGTCACCTCGGCCGACGAGAACCCGACGGTCGATCTCGCGGAAATCCAGCGCGACATCCTGAAGGTCGCCATGAGCGATCAGGTGGTTCATTGGGGCTGGTACCAGCAGGGTTACGGCCCGGAGCCGTTCGACGGCACGCCCATCGCCGAGAATGGCGGCGGCGTCACCTTCGGTGGCAACCCGGCGCCGGAGCACGCGTCCTACATTGTCCACCACAACGGCCCGCAGTATTTCGGCTACCTCGGCAACAATCCGCAGGTGCTGCAGCATCTGCACGGCCTGCAGCAGTTCTACACGGATGTGCGCAACCGCGCGCTGCCGCGGCAGGGCGGCGTGTTCTACGTGCGAGGTGGTTACTACAACAACGACGGCATGACGCCGGCCGATCCGAACCCGGCGGTGCAGGCGGCGACACCCGGCAACGACGATCATCCGAACTACAGCGATGCCGGCATCTCCGAGGCGCTGATCGCGGACTCGGTGAACGCGATCGCCAACAGTCCGTACTGGAAGGACAGCGCGATCATCGTCACCTACGACGAGACCGACGGGCTGTACGATCACGTGCCGGAGCAGTTCCGCACCTACGGGCCGGACGGCAAGCCGGAAACCGGCGGCCCGCGCATCCCGGCGATCGTGATCTCGCCGTATGCGGCGGCGCACACGATCAGCCACGTCTACAGCGAGCACAGCTCGGTCATCAGCTTCATCGACACGGTGTTCAACCTCACCCCGCTCGCCGACCTGCCGGACGAGGCCGCCGCGCGCAGCACCGGTGCTGCCACGTCGACCTTCAACGGCCCGACCGGCGCGCAGTACAACCTCGGTCCCGCCGATGATCCGGCCACGTTCAAGAACTATCCGGCCGGCATGGGCAACCTGCTGGAGGCGTTCGACGACGCGCGCCTGAGCGGCAGAAGGCCGCCGCTGCCGGCCAGCTATGCGACAATCGATCCGGCGCATCTCCACAAGCTGCCGCACTACGCGGCCGTCGGCCGCGACGGCCAGCCGAGCTACGGCTGCCAGTTCCTGCATATCACGCCGACCGACTATCCGCACGGCTACGCGGTGGGCGCCGAGATCGACCCGCCGCCGCAGGACTTCAACCCGCGGCCGACGCAAAGTCCGGGCATGCCCTACCTGAATATCAACAACAACACCGCCACCGTCCCGGAGAGCGCGTCCACCGGCCCGTGGGACCCTGCGCCGGCTGCGCGCTGACCGGCTCGGCCCGGGCACCACGCTGGCGGCGGTGATTTGCGTCGGACCACTTGAACGGCGGTCAGAAGTCCCGATCTACCATCCATGCAGATGGTATTAGGATGGTAGACAGATGGAGAACATCCGGGAGCTGAGACCCCAGCCCGGCGGTGACAGCGAGAAGATCACCATCAACCTGGGCTATGTGGATCTCGGCCATATCGACTTGTTGGTGCAGGACGGCTTCTACTCGAACCGGACCGATTTCATCCGCACCGCAATCCGCAACCAGATCGAGCGGCATGCCGAGACGGCGAAGCAGTCGGTCGCCCGCAAGAGCCTCGATCTCGGCTTGCGCCACTACACCCGCGAGGACCTGGAAGCGCTGAAGGCACAGGGTGCGACGCTGCATATCCGTGTGCTGGGCCTTGCGAGCATCGCGGCGGACGTCTCTCCCGAACTCGCTCGCGCGACCATCGCCTCGGTTTCCGTCCTCGGCGCTCTGCAGGCCAGCCCGGCCGTCAAGGCGGCTCTGGCCGACCGCACACGCTGACCGCGGCTCATCCATCGCAGCCAGCCATCGCTGCCCACGCCGATGCGTGGGTAATCGTAACCTTCGAAAGCTCATGACATGAAACCCACGTTTCCGTCCGGCATGATCGAGGCGACACGCCTGACACGTGAAGGCCGGCTCCTCGAGGCCACCGCACTGATCCAGCGCATGCTGGGCGGCGCTGGCGCAGCCCCGGACACCGATCCGCCGGCGCGCCCCACGGCCGACGCCGCCACGTCGCGCGTCATCGACGTCGATCCCGATACAGGCGAGGCGGTGGCGTCCGTGGCAACGATGCGCTCGGCCGATGTTCGCGCCGCAGCCGTCCCGGTCGGCGGGACCGTCTCCACGACGGGGCTGCGACAGGTATTGCGCGGACTGTTCCGGCCGGCGCGGCCGCGTGATGCGGCGCCCGCACCGGACGGGCTCACGCAGGCCCCATTCGTGCAAACTCCCGAGCCGATCTCGCCGGAGCCGGTCTCCGAAGGCGGGCGGTTTCTCGGCGGAACGTTCTCCGGGCCGGCCGGCCGGCTTGGCTACAAGCTCTACGTGCCCAGCGTCTATCGGGGCGAGCCCGTCTCGTTGGTCGTCATGCTGCACGGCTGCTCGCAGTCGGCCGACGACTTCGCCGCCGGCACGCGGATGAATCATCTCGCCGAGGAGCAGGGCTTTCTGGTCCTGTATCCGGAGCAGTCGCGATCGGCGAACCTGCAGAAATGCTGGAACTGGTTCAAGCCGGAGGACCAGCAACGGGATGGCGGCGAGCCTTCGCTGATCGCCGGCGCCACGCGCGAGGTCATGCGCACCTACGCAATCGATCCGCGGCGGGTCTACGTGGCCGGCCTGTCCGCCGGAGGCGCCGCGGCGGCGATCATGGGGGCGGCCTATCCCGACCTCTACGCCGCGGTGGGCGTGCACTCCGGACTGGCCTGCGGCGCGGCAAGCGACATGCCGTCGGCCTTCGTTGCCATGCGGCAAGGTGCGACCATGGAGCCGCAGTCCGGCCGCCGCCCGGACGCACAGGCGCGCGTCGTCTCGACCATCGTGTTCTATGCGGACCTCGACAGCACGGTGCACCCGCGAAACGGCGACCAGGTCATCGCGCAGGCGGCGCCGGACGACGGGTTGCAGACGGAGGTGCTGCGCGACCGGGTTCCCGGTGGGCATGCCTACACTCGTACGGTGCATCGCGACCGCGATGGCCGGGTGTTGCACGAGCAGTGGCTGGTCCATGGGTCCGGCCATGCCTGGGCGGGCGGCAGCGCCGTCGGTTCCTTCACCGATCCGCTCGGCCCGGATGCCTCGCGGGAGATGCTTCGCTTCTTCCAGGAGCACGCGCGCAAAGACATTCCGCCGAAATCCGCGACGTGATCGGCGAACGCCATCCCGTGCGCCGGCGTTGGTCGGCGGACGCCATCGCGCGCACCCGGGGTCGTACAGGACCACACACGGGCCGGGTCAGGCAGCCGCCACTGCCTCCAGGAGGGCTGCAACGCGGTCGGCGAGCTGGGCGCCGCTGACCGGCTTGCGGAGCAAGGAGAACGAGCCGCCGACGGCGCCTCCGACGGCGAGCGCCGCAGCGTCGCCTGCGTAGCCGGTCAGCAGGATGGCGGGCAGCCGCGGCCTGCGGTGTTGCGCCTCGCGGATGAGGGCGATCAACCCGGCAACACCGGATCTCCCGAGGATCCTCTTCGCTCATCCGTATCCCGCACCGGGTCGGCGGCGACGGCGCGCAAGACCAAGACCTACACCGCGTCAGCCGAAAGGCTGGCCGGTATAAGGCAGTGAATGGCTTGCGCTGGCTGGGGGACCTGGACCCTATGGACCAGGGAGCCGAAGCAGATAAATCAGGCACTTACGGGTAGCGTCGCGAGGCACTTTGTAGCACCAAGTTGGATTACCAACCAAGCGGCTCGTCCGCGATCCGAGCGACTGGAGGCTGAACCGGCCTCCGGCTCCTGAGCAGGTTGTATGCCTGGAGACCAAGAAGGTTCCAGCTCTGAAGGCACGGCGGCTACGGCGGATTTTTCGTTTCGGACTTTGTTCCGTAATAGAAGCCAGAGGTGGCCGGCCAAATTCGGACAGGTCGATAAGTGGAAATTCTGCCTGAGAGCGGCGAGGATGCCGCGGATCAGGAGCGACCATGACGAGACGAGTACGCCGGACACATGCACCGGCTTTCAAGGCCAAGGTGGCGC
>DATEQV010000482.1:0-7649 GCA_035272265.1 Acidisphaera sp.
TGTTCCGCGCCAACCCGTGGCGCCGCGACCTCACCTCGTGGTGCGACAACAGGCCGACCGCCTGGACCGGCCGCCGCAAGCCCCGCTGCCACCACTGCGAGACCGCCCGCGCCCACTACATCGCCGCCCGCGACAACGCCGACTGGAAGGCCGAGGTCGCGCTCTTCAAGCTCGCCCGCCGCGGCGCGGTACGCCTGCTGGCCGAGCGCCGCCAGTACCGCGAAAGCCGCCGGCAGTTTTGGACCCGCCACCGCGAGCACGTCGCCCGCAACGGCCCCGAACCGATGCCGCCGCAGTTCGAGCCCGAGCTCTGGCCGATGATCGCCCATCGCGGCTCGCACGAATCCTGGCACCATCGCGACCGCCGCGCGGTCGAGCGCGACCTCGTACGCGCCCACGCCCGCCATATCCGCCGCGAGATCCAGCGCCGTAAAGAACGCCTGCGCGACATCAGAGCCGACGCACCTGTAGGGCGCAAACGCGCGCAGCGCGCAGTGCACCAGACTGACGCCGACGACGCCGCTTCAGGGCCGCCGCCCCAGCCCCGTCATTGCGAGGACCACGGCGGAGCCGGGGTCCGTGGCAATCCAGGGCCGGGCGAGAAACGTTCGCGACGCGGCCCTGGATCGCCACGCCGCCGATCGGCGGCTCGCGATGACGCTGGTGATGAAACCGGCCTGTCGGACCCGTCCGTCGAATCCGCGCCTGCCGCCGATGCAGCCGACACCGCGGCCGCGCCGGACCCGATGCGGGTCTCGCGGCAACCGCCGCCGAAAGCGACCGACATCAAGATCGGCGCCGCCCGGTGGACGATCCCGCGCCCGCAGCCGCGCCTTCTACCCGCGCGTGTCGGCGAGGAACCCGAGCAGGGCCGCGTTCACCTCGGCCGGCTTCTCCTGCTGGATCCAGTGGCCGGCGTCCATGACGATGGTCGAGCGCCGCAGACCTGGCACGGTCTCCTTCAGCCGCTCCAGCGCGCCACCGGGGAAGGCGGGATGGATCACCGGGTCGCGCGCGCCGGCGATGAACAGCGCCGGTTGCCGGATGAGCGCGTCCTGCCAGGGCGCGAGCAGCGCCCAGTTGCGGTCGATGTTGCGATACCAGTTCAACCCGCCGCGGAACCCGGACCTCTGGTACGCCCGCACCAGGGTCGCGAGGTCGGCCTCGGTCAGCCAGTCGGGCAGCGTCTCCGGATAGGCGATCGTGTCGAGCAACCCGCCGTCGCCGGCCAGCGTCCACGGCAGCGGCGTGGCTTTCGGGCCGGACGGCCGCCCAACGAGGATCATACGCAGGCTGCGGCCGACATCCGCCTGCAACTCGGCCTCGGCAACCCCCGGCTCCTGGAAATACTGCCAGTAGAACCGCGTGACCCCGCGCGCCCGCAGTACGGTCAGCGGCGGCACCGGCGCACGCGCCTGATGCGGAACGCTCATCCCGACGACGGCGGTGAAGATGTCGGGGCGTAGCATGGCACTCGTCCACGCCACCAACGCGCCCCAGTCATGCCCGACGATCGTCGCCGTGCGCGCGCCGGATGCGGCGACGAGTGCGACCATGTCGCCGACCAGATGCAGGAGCGTGTAGTCCTCGATCGAAGCCGGCGCGTCGCTGGCGCCGAAGCCGCGCATGTCGGGGGCGACGACGCGATAGCCCGCGTCAACGAGGGCCGGGATCTGGTGGCGCCAGGAATGCGCCAGCTCCGGCCAGCCGTGGCAGAGCAGCACGAGCGGCCCCTCGCCCTCCTCCACGACATGCAGGCGCACGCCGTTGGCGGTGACGTCCTTCTCGGTCGCTTCCATGCTGTCCCCCGCTGCGTTGCGCGCGATGATACCGCGTGCGCGACGCCGCGACAGGGCCTCGCTGGCCGCTCGCCCGCCTCTCTTGCATACTCGCGGCAACCACCGTCGCCGCGGCAGACCCGTGATCGGCCGCTTATCGCGAAGGATCTGCGCTTGACAGTCTCCATCCAGCACCAGCGCTCGGCCAACCGGACCGTGCGGATCGTCTGCCCGAACGGCCACCTGGGCTTCGCGCCGATCCGCACCGCGAGTTTCGAGATCGGCCTGACCAGCATGCCCGATCTGGTCTGCGCGGATTCCGGCTCTTGCGACATCGGCCCCGGCCCGCTCGGCGAGGACGTCTCTTGCAGCCCGCTGGCGTGGCAGACGCACGACCTCGAACACATGCTGCTCGGCGCCCGTCGTCTCGGCGTGCCAATGATCATCGGCTCGGCCGGCGACACCGGCACCAACAGCCGCGTCGACCTGTTCGTGCGCATCATCCAGGAACTTGCGGCCAAGTACGCACTGCCGCGCTTCCGCATCGGCTGGTTTCATTCGGAAGTGTCGAAGGACAGGCTCGCGGCGCACATCGCGCAGGGCGGCGTGATCGACGGGCTGGACGGCCGCGCGCCGCTCGACGCCGCGACGCTGGACGCCACCGACCGAGTCGTCGCGGTGGCCGGCGTGCATCCCTACATCGCGCTGCTCGACGCCGGCGCGGACGTCATCATCGGCGGACGCAGCAGCGACTGCGCGATCTTCGCCGCCCCTGCCCTGCGCGCCGGATTCCCGCCCGCGCTCGCCTACTACTACGGCAAGGTCATGGAGTGCGCGTCGTTCTGCGCCGAGCCCTACGGCGGCAAGGAGTCCGTGCTCGGCGAGATCACGATGGAAGACGTGAAGGTCGCCGCGATGGCGCCCGAGCAGCGCTGCACCATCGCCTCGGTCGCGGCGCACGCGATGTACGAACGCAGCAACCCGTTCCACGAGTATTTCCTCGGCGGCCACATCGACATGGGCGCGTGCGTCTATGAACAGTACGACGAGCGCACCTGCCGGATCACCGGCCCGCGCTTCGTGCCGGCCGACGAGTTGCGGGTAAAGCTCGAAGGCGCGGGCAAGGTCGGCGAGCGCTTCGTCGGCATGGTCGGCGTGCGCGACCCGTACACGATCGCGCATATCGACGACGTGATCGGCTGGGCGCGTGCCAAGGTGGTCGAACGCTTCGGCGAGACCGGCTACGAGCTGCACTACACCGTCTATGGCCGCGACGGCGTGATGGGCGCGCTGGAGCCGTTGCGCGACAAGCCCGGCCACGAACTGTGCATCGTCGTGCAGGGCATCGCGCACGACAACGAAATGGCGCGCGAGGTGTGCATGACCGGCCTGCGGCAGATGTTTTACGCGAGGCTGCCGCAGGTGAAGGGCACCGCCGGTGGCGTCGCGTTCGCGTTCGACGAGGTGATGCAAGCCAGTCCCGGCTTCCGCTGGACGGTCAATCACACGATGCGCGTCGACGACCCGATGGCGCTGTTCCCCACGTTCATCGCGGAGGCCGGGTCGTGAGCGCGCGGCTGTTCGATCTGGCGAAAACCATCCGCAGCAAGAACGCGGGCGTCGACCGCATCACGTTCGACGTGATCTTCGCCGATCGCGCCGCCTACGAGCGGGTGCGGGCAAGCGGCGTGCTGTCGCGCGAGGCGGTGTGCCGCATCTTCGGCATCGCGCCCGACCGCATCACCGACCACGTCGCCTTCGACCCGGCGCTGGCGATCAAGTTCACCATCCGCCGCCTGCAGCCGAGCGGCAGCCCGGGCGACGCCGACATCTTCGGCAGCCAGCAATACGGCCCGTTGCTGGACGTGCTCGTCCCGGACTAGGAGCCGGCGTTCGGCCTTCGAACCGTCATACCGCCGAGTACCGCCGGCCGCGTTTCGTGCGCGGCCGATATCGGCTAAGCCGGCGCCGCGGCGACAGGCCTGCACTGCAACAAGGGACAAGCATGCGCGCGATCCGAGCGGTCTCCATTCTGGCCGTCCTGCTCCTCCTCGCCGCCAACGCCTTCGCGTTGGCCCCCCAGGGCGATGCGTACCGCGACTACCTGCCATGGGCGGGCCTGGGCCTCGGCGGTCTCGTGCTGATCCTGCTCCTGGTCCTGAGGATCCCGACCGGCGCGCACCCGACCGCCCAGGCGGCGCTGCCGACGCGCACCAAGGCGCCCGCGAACCAGGCGGAGGCCGAGATCGTGAGCTTCCTCGCCCTGATGCAGGACAAGGGCAGGCTGGTGGATTTCCTGATGGACGACATCAACGCCTACGACGACGCCCAGGTCGGCGCCGCCTCCCGTGTCGTCCACGCCGGCTGCAAGGCCGCGCTGTTGGAGCATTTCCAGATCCGCCCACTGCGCGAGGAAGGCGAAGGCACCAGGGTCCGCATCGAGCCCGGCTACGCGGCCGACGACTATCGCCTGCTCGGCACGATCAGCGGCGCGCCGCCCTTCGTCGGAACGCTGGTCCACCACGGCTGGAAAGTCGAGTCGGTGAAGCTCCCGCACGTCCTCGCCTCCGCCGGCCGGCTGCCGACGATCGCGCCTGCGGAAGTGGAACTGACCTGACCATGGCCGCGTCGTTCAGCCTCGGGATCGACCTCGGCACCAGCAACAGCGCGATCGCGCTGGCCGATCTCGACACCGGCGAAAGCCGGATCGTCGAGGTCACCCAGGTCCTCGGCCCCAACCAGTACGGCGAGCGCCCGACGCTTCCGTCAGCCCTGTACATCCCGCACCCGGACGAGTTTCCGCCAAACGCGTTCCCGCTGCCCTGGAACCAGGAAGGCGAGCCCGCGATCGTCGGCCAGTTCGCGCGCGACCGCGGCGCGCTGGTGCCGGATCGCCTGGTCACCTCCGCGAAATCCTGGCTGTCCAATCCGCACATCGATCCCAGGCAGCCGATCCTGCCGTGGCGATCCGACATCGCCGAAGCGAAGCTGTCGCCCTTCGAGTGTTCGCGCCGCTATCTGCAGCACCTCAAGGACGCCTTCCTGTATCTCGAGCACGCGCAAGGCCGCGCGCTGGACCTCGCCGACGGCCAGATCGTCCTGACCGTCCCCGCCTCGTTCGACGAGGTCGCGCGCAGCCTGACGGCGGAGGCCGCGAAGGCCGCCGGCCTCGGCGACGTCACCCTGCTGGAGGAGCCGCAGGCGGCGTTCTACGCCTGGACGGCGCAGGCCGGCCGGACCTGGCGGGACGAGATCGCGGACGGCGACATCGTCCTGGTGTGCGACGTCGGCGGCGGCACCGCCGACTTCAGCCTGATTGCCGTCACCGACGTCGACGGCAACCTGGAGCTGGAGCGCATCAGCGTCGGCGAGCACATCCTGCTCGGCGGCGACAACATGGATCTGGCGTTGGCCTACTCGCTGCGCGCCCGCCTGGCGGAAGAAGGCAAGTCGCTCGACGACTGGCAGCTGCTGGCCCTGATCCACGCCGCGTCGGCGGCCAAGATCACGCTGTTCCAGGACCCCACGCTCGCCGGAGCGCCGATCGCGGTGCCCTCGCGCGGCTCCAGCCTGCTCGCCAGGACGACCTCGACCACGCTCGATTGTGCGCTGCTCGAGCAGATCGTGCTCGACGGCTTCTTCGCCATCACCGACATCGACGACATCCCGCGCGAGAGCCGGCGCAGCGGCCTGCAGGAATTCGGCCTGCCGTACGCGTCCGACCCGGTGATCAGCAAGCATCTCGCCGGCTTCCTCGGCCGCAGCCTGCAGAACGTGCGGGCGAGCGAAACCCTGTCCGCTCTGGTCGGCGCGCGCGCCGAGACCCGCGCGCTGATGCCGACCGCGGTGCTGTTCAACGGCGGCGTGTTCAAGGCCGCGTCGATCCGCGCCTGCGTGCTGGACCTGCTGGCGTATTGGAACGGCGGGCAGCCGGTCCGCAAGCTGCAAGGCTTCGAGCCGGATCTGGCCGTCGCCAAAGGCGCCGCGGTCTACGGCCGCCATCGCGCGACCGGCCGGGGCATGCGCATCCGCGCGGGCACGTCGCGGTCCTATTACATCGGTCTGGAGACCTCGATGCTGGCAATCCCGGGCTTCCGTCCGCCCGTGAAGGCGCTGTGCGTCGTGCCCCAGGGGATGCAGGAGGGCACCGAGCTCCTCATCGAAGGACGCGAGTTCGGTCTCGTCACCGGCCGACCGGCGGAGTTCCGGTTCTTCTCCTCGGCCGTGCGAAGCGGCGACGCACCTGGGCAGATCATCGCGGATGCCGAACGAGAGTTGCAGGAAACCAGCCTCCTCGAGATCGAGCTGCCGCCGCTCGACGACGTGCCGGCGGGACAGGCGGTGCCCGTCCAGATCGATTCCGTAGTGACACCCCTTGGCACGCTCGAACTCTGGATGAAGCACACGAATTCGGATCGCCGTTGGAAGGTCGAATTCCAGGTCCGCACGGAATAGCGCCGTGTGTAGCGCCTGACGATCGCTAGCGCGCGCTATTCGATCGGCATGCGGGTTTCCCGAGCGGCGTGCGACTGCTCGAAGAGCCGCAGGCGGCGTTCTACTCCTGGCTGGAAGACAACGAGGCGGCGCGCCCCATCTGGCAGGGCGCGGAGGACGGCGATCTGCGGCCTCGGCATGTGCTCGTCGTCGACATCAGCGGCGGCACCTCCGACTTCAGTCTTTTCGAGCTAGGTCCGAGCGCCGGCGGTCCCATCCCCGACATTTCGCGGGTGGCGGTCAGCGACCACACCCTGCTGGGCGGCGACAACATCGATCTGGCCCTCGCACACCTCGCGGAATCGAGTCTTCCGGGCGGACGCGGGCAGGTGTCCGGCGCGCAGTGGGACCGTCTGGTCTCCGCGTGCCGCGACCTGAAAGAGACGGCCCTGTCGCGCGAAGGCGTGGCGGACGAGCGGTTCGTCGTGGCCCTGGCCGGACGTGACGATCGGTCGAACCGACGATCCAGAGAACCCGCTTGTTGCAACGGCTTGCGAAGCCGCATCCGTGTTTGGGACTGGATCGCGGACCCCATCTGGGCCAGCGGTCATGGCGCCGCGTCGACAGGCCGGACACATGATCGCAATCGACCCACCCGTCGGGCTTCTCATTTTTCCTCTTGCATCCAAGGGGCCGTCCACACATGCAACAAGGCCGAACGAGGAGAAACAGTAACCAGTCGAGAACCCTCACCAGCAAGCGCCGAAGGGACGGTCACATTCGCGGGTGATCTCACGGTCAAGCGCCTTGGCTTCGGCGCAATGCGGATCACCGGCCCAGGAATCTGGGGCGAGCCGCGAGATCGCGACGCGGCCATCAAACTGCTGCGCCGGGTCGTGGAACGCGGAGTGAACTTCATAGACACCGCGGATTCCTATGGTCCCGAGGTCAGTGAGGAGCTGATTGCCGAAGCATTGCCGAAGCGCTTTACCCTTATCCCGCAACGCTGGTAATCGCCACCAAGGGCGGCCTGCTCCGTCCGGAGCCGGGCCGCTGGGTACCGGATTGTCGCCCTGTCCATCTCCGCCGAGCCTGCCGTTGGCGCTATCCCGACTTTCGGCCGCCGAAAGGCACAGGTCCAACCCCTGCCGGGGCGTGAAGTCCCCACGACTTTGCATACTGTCACGGATCGCCTCTTAGCTGGTCCGTGCCGAATAGTCGGATAGCCGCTGCCGCCCGAGTTGGCGGACTGCCGCGCCAGGTGCCATTGACCGGATCTGTGCCTGCATCTCGTCGCGCTTCTCGTGGATCGTCGCGATGACCGGTCCCATGGGGACGCCCAGGTCGACCAACACGGCCTCGGACAATTGCAGGCTGGCCTCGATGGTTTCCGGCACGGCGTCGGTGGCGCCCACCCCGTAAAGGTGGGCGGCGTGC
>DATEQV010000483.1:0-5861 GCA_035272265.1 Acidisphaera sp.
ATCCATCAGGTCTGCGAACAGCAGTTCGGCGCTGCGGTCGTAGCCGTCGATGGTCATGTGGACATGGTCCGAGCGTCCCAGGCCAGAGGCCACCCAGGTCTGCATCGCGCAAGGTCCACCCATGGCGGCCGACCAATCCCAGAAGTACCAGCCATGCTGTGCCGCCGCGGTGCGTTGAACCTGCAGCACGGTGTCGAGCTGTGCCGGTCGCACCCACTCCGCCATGATGCGGTGAGCCGCCTGACGGACCACCGTAGTTGGATGGCCGGGCGTTGGGTCAAGCGCGCGGGTCTCGCCGACCGTTTGCGTGTAGCCGACGAAAACGCCGGGAAGGGACGTCTGGCTCGGAACTGCCGGCTGGCAGGGCAAGCCGCCCGCGGTCGCGGACGCGGCGCTGCGGTTCACGTCCGGCGGTCCTACGATCAGGATCGAGGCGTGCGGCGCTGCCGACTGCAGCTCCCGAACGCTGGTGATGAAGCGTGACCGGTAGTCGCTCAGGTCGCTTGCCGGCCCGAACGCTTCGTTCGTCCCGTACACGACGACCACGAGCGACGAGTCCGCGAGCTCGGTGGCAAGCGCCTGACGGTCGTAGCGCTCCAGGACATCCGCCTGGGCGCCGACGATGCCGAAGTTCTGGTACAGAACGCCGCGCCCATGGCGCCACGTGCCCCAGCCGGTCAGTTCCACCGGCCCGTCGCCGTCCGTTTGCAGCGTCAGCGTCCGGCCGTGTGGCGCGCTCGCGAAGATGGCGCGTTCAACCTTCGCCGGCGCGCCGCGTGTCGAGATGACGGCAGGCGGTCCGCCATCGACGGAAAGCCACAGGCTGCCGCCGTCCGGCCGGCGGCGATAATCGATGACGACGCGATCGAAGCCGTCCGACTCGTCGCTGGTCAGCGCCATCGTCTGGTTCGGGGTCGCGGTCTGCTGCACTACGCCGGCAATGCCGAACGCGGCGACCGCGTTGCCGTCGTGGCTGGTGACTCGCTGCCAGCCGTCGCTCTCGGTGACCGCGACGAGCTTCGGCTTGTAGTAGCGGTCGGGGATGCCGGGCGGGAGGACGCCGCGCCCGGCGGCGCCGAAGCGCGCCTGGAACAGCTCGCGCAGGCGGGCGGACAGGTAGTCGCCCGCGCTGTGGCTGTCGCCGACCTGAATGATCGAGACAGGCGATGCGTGCGCGACGGACAGGGCGGCGAACAGCGCACCCAGGTCGCGCGGGGATCCGACTGCGGCCGCATGCGGCCAGTAGGCGAGGGGCAGGGGGCGCAGCTCGCCGCGTGGGATCGCGTCAGTGTCGACCGTCGCCGCCGGCCCGGTGCAGCCTCCGCCGGCCAGGGCTAGCAGGAGCGTCGCGGCCAGTCTGCGACGGCCGGTCACGGCCGGGTTGCGGTCGGGCCGATCTGCGGCTGCGGCCCGTGCAGATGCGGAATGATATCGCGGGCCAGCAGGTCGTAGCCCGCCGGCGTGAGGTGCACGCCGTCGTCGGCGCGCAGGCGCGTCGTCTCGCCATCCGTGCCCGGTCCGAAGGCGGTGTAGTTGCCGCTCGGGTCGGCGAACAGCTGCCAGCACGACACGTAATCGGCGCCAGCCTGGGTCGCGGCGCTTTCGTAGATCTCGTCGAGCAGCTTCATGTCCTGGCTGAACACGGGGTCGCGCGCATTGGGGTGGCCGACCCACACCACCGGCATGCCGGCGGCGCGCAGCGCACTCACGATGGCGTTGACCTTGGCGCCGTAGTCGGCGACGAAGGCGGCGCGCTTGGCAGGATCGATCTCGCCATGCGTGCGCACCAGCGGCCGGTCGTTGGCGCCGAACATCACGACGGCCACGTCGGCGTGCTCGCTGGCGGCGAGCTTCGGCGTTTCCGCCGGCCAGTCGTAGTTCGGGCGCGGCATCAGGCCGGTTGCGATCTTTGACTTGTCGATGATCCGGATGTCGGGACGGCGGCGGAACAGGCGCATGAAGCCGCCAGCCAGCCCCTGCGCCTGGCTGTCGCCGATGACCAGGATCCGGTGCACGTCGGGGGCGAGGGCGTCCGGCTGAAGCTCGGTGCTGGTCGCGGCCCGGGCCGGGCGGCTGACAAGGGCAGCCGAGATGGCCGCGAGTCCGCCGAGGAGAACGGGGCGCCGGCCAATGCGGCGGCGGGTAAGCTCGGTCATGATGCTCCTGGTCGGCCCGAGTTGATCGGTCCAAGTTCGACGGTGCGCCTTGGTGACGCCCGTGCGGCGGCGCTGCCGTCGGGCTTGGGACTCCGCGCGCCCCGGTTGTGCGCGGCATGCTGGTGTCGTTCAGACGGCAGCCTGTCGTCAACGAGTAAAGTGATCATTCCTTTTTTGCGGACCGGTCGCGCGAATCCGCGGCAACCGTGGCTTACTGGCACTTGCAGGCGCTGTCCGCTTGAGGCGTCAGGAGGCGGATGATCCGACGCGTTCCCCAACCCTGCCGTGCTTCGGACCCGCAACCGAGCGGCGAGCCCAGTTCTGCCTGATGCTGTTTCCGACCACCGCATTCCTGATCTTCTTCGTCGCTGTCACGATCGGGCTCGCCACCCTGCAGCGCAGCTACGAAGCGCAGAAAATCTGGCTCGTGGCGGCCAGCTATTTCTTTTACGCACAATGGAACTGGCGATTCTGCTTCCTGCTCGCCTTCAGTTCCACAGTCACTTATATCGCGGGACTGGCGCTGGAGCGAGTGCGCACCCAGCGGTCACGCAAGCGTGTGGTGGCGGCAACCGTCACCGTGCATCTGCTGACGCTCGGGTTCTTCAAGTATTTCGATTTCTTCGTTGAATCCGGCAACGGCCTGCTGCGCGCCCTCGGCGTGCCCGAGGCGCTGCCGTTCATCGAGGTGATCCTGCCGGTCGGGATCAGTTTCTTCATCTTCCACGGCATTTCCTACGTCGTCGATGTCTATCGCGGCGATGTCGCGGTGTGCCGGCGCCTCACCGACATGCTCCTGTATCTGGCGTTCTTCCCGCAGCTGGTTGCCGGCCCGATCGTGCGGGCGGCGAAGTTCCTGCCGCAGCTTTACCGCCGGCCCGAACGCGACTTCGGCCTGGCTTGGCCGCTCGCGCTGATCGTGGGCGGTCTCTTCAAGAAGGTCGTGATGGCCAATTTCCTGGCCACCGGCTTGGTCGATCCGATCTTCGACGACCCGATCCACTACGGCACGCCTGACCTGCTGCTTGGGATCTACGGCTATGCGGTCCAGATCTATTGCGATTTCAGTGCCTATACGGACATCGCCATCGGGATCGCAGCGCTGCTCGGCTTCGAATTCCCGCCGAACTTCAACCAGCCCTACCGGGCGTCGAGCCTGCGCGACTTCTGGCGGCGGTGGCACATCTCGCTGTCGTCATGGCTGCGCGACTACCTCTACAAGCCGCTCGGCGGCAGCCGGGGCGGGGCGCTGTTCACCGCGCGCAACCTCATGGTGACGATGCTACTGGGTGGTATCTGGCACGGCGCGGCCTGGAAGTTCGTCTTTTGGGGCGTGCTGCATGGGCTCGGGCTTGGCGTCGAACGGATACTCTTCGGTAGGGGTCACGCGGAGCCGCGCGGATGGGCGAAGGGGGTATCGACCATCGTGGTGTTCCATTTCGTCTGCTTCGGCTGGCTGTTCTTCCGTGCCGACAGTTTCGATACTGCCTGGCTCTACTTGCAGATGATGGCGCAAGGCTCGCCATCCCTGGTCCAGGCGACACCGTTCACCATCGGGCTGATCGTGCTCGGCATGGCGCTGCAGTTCGCGCCTCCGGACATGCACCGGCGGGTCGCCGCCTGGGTCCTGGCTTGGCCTGAATGGGCATTGGGTGCCGCGTCCGGCACCCTTGTCCTGGCAATCGACGCCGTGGGTCCGGACGGCGTCGCGCCCTTCATCTACTTCCAGTTCTGATGGACCTGCCCGATCTCCCCGTCCGCACAATCGTTGCCACGCCCGCCCGGGCGGGCCGGCGCGTCGGGCGGCTGCTCCGGATGCTGGCGGCCGGGTGCCTGACGGCCGTGCTGCTGGGGGCGGTCCCGCTGGCGAACTGGGCGGCGTCGGACGATCGGCTGGCGGAACTATCGTCCGTGCAGCAGGTGACAACGGCATTGAAGAACGCGACCGAGTCGCTTGGGCTTGCAGAACCTTACGTCTGGATTCGACGACAGGCGAGGGCGCTGCAGCATCTGCGGTTCGGCCCGCCTGAGGACCAACAGTAGCCACGACCACCAACCTGGTGTTAGTCCCGCCACGGATTGGCCATGATTGGGAGGCCAGGTCGCTTTGCACCGCAACGGTGCAGGTTGATCTATTAACGATTGCGCCGTCTCTGGGTGCCATACCGGGGATGCCATCACCGGGGTGCCATACCGGCGGCGCGATCTTGCGGGAGACAGCACGTTGATACCCTGCGTGGTCTTGGGCGACAGCATCGCCGTAGGCGTGGGCCAGAACCGGCCTGAGTGCGACACCACCGCTCGGGTCGGCATCACCTCTGCCGCCTACATCCAGAACCTGCTGCCGTTGGCGCAGGTGAACGCCGATACCGCCGTCATCAGCCTGGGCGTCAACGACGACCCGTCGGCCGCCACGCTCGAGAATCTGCGCACGGTCCGCGCCACGCTGCGGGCCAAGAAGGTCTACTGGATCGTCCCGTACTCGCGGGACTACGCCCGCGAGGCGGTGCAGCAGGTCGCCCAGGAGAATGGGGACCGCACGCTCGACCTGCGTGACTACAGCGGCATGATCGCGCGCGACCGTGTCCATCCCACCGGCGCCGGCTACCAGACCATTGCGGCGCGCCTGGGCGAGGGCGTGCCGGACTACAGCGTCTCGACCCGCTACCAGCTACAGCCGGCCGTCATGGCCGTGGAGCCGGAGGGGACGTGGCCCCGCACGGGGGCGGTGCAGACCGACTACGCCGAGACGCGCGTCTCGCGGGAGCCGGGTTGGATGCGCGAGCCATGGGCGCGCAGGGCGCTGGCCCGGCAGGAGCTGGCGCGAGAGGCCTGGGGCCACACCTTGTCCCATCGCGAGGGCCTGCCGCAGGTGCAGCGTCCGATCCAGGTGATGGCGCGGACAACGGTATCGTCGCACGGCGACCTGCACGCCGTCTCGACGACGCACGGCTCGGTGCCGACGCCGCCGATCCCACCGATGGTCGGCCGGATCGAGAACGGGCACCTGACGGTCTACCGCACGTTCCGCGACTGGAAGTCCGCGCATAACGGCTGAGCGGTGGGCGCGATACTCGCCCCATAGTCGCTGGACAGCTCTGCCCCGTGCAGATAGGCCGCCATCGGAACGACAGGGGCAGATCACCATGGGTATGTATCGCCTTGGTCTGGCCGCCGTCGTCGCTGCGGCGAGCTTCATGGTCGGATTGCCGGCCGGCGCTCAGTCGTCGGTGGACGGCACGTATAACGGTGCGTACACGATGACAGCGGACCGCACGCGCACGGGCTCGTTCCACTGCCAAGGCGGACCGTTGCGGGTGGTGGTTAGCGGCGGCCAGCTAAACTGGAAGATCCCGCAGCTGGGTGGTCTGCCCACCGAGGTGAGGATTCCTGTTTCCGGCGACGGCTCGTTCAAGTTGAGCCAGGGCGACTACCAGGTCTCGGGCAGGATCGCAGGCGGACACTTCACCGCGGATTCCGAGAGCCATTACTGCGGCTTCCACTTCGACGCGACGAAACAGCCCTGAGGGGACGGGCGGCGTCGAGCCCATGCAGGCATGCTATATGTCGGCGCAAGGTAGAAATGTCACCCGGCGCGCAAAGTAGAGATGACACCCCATGGTCGGCGGACATGGCTGTGCGAAACGGCATCATCGCCACACGCGGGGCACGGGCGACGGGGTCAAGGGCCGAAGCCGGCCCTTG
>DATEQV010000484.1:0-7616 GCA_035272265.1 Acidisphaera sp.
CGCCGTCGCGCCGCCCGCTTCCGCTGCGCGCGCGCGCAACCTCTCGGCCGCCGCCCGCCAGACCGCCTCGTCGCAGGCGAGCCGGTCCGACGCCGCCGCGGCGCGGCCAAGGCGCATCAGCGGGCCGGTGACGAAAGCGTCGCAGCCGTGACGCACCGCCAGATCGAACGCCGGCACGATCTCGGCGATGTTCAGGCGCGTCGGCGCGAACACCCATTGCGGCGCCGTGCCGTATTCGACGATGTGCTCGACGGCCGCGATCGCCTTCGCGAAATCCCCGCCCGGGCGGACGCGCTCGTGCGTCGCCGCCGTGGCACCATCCAGCGAGATCTGGACGCACTCGACGCCGAATGCGCACAGCCGCGCGGCGGCGGCGCGGTCGATCTGGTGGCCGTTGGTCTCGATCTTGATCGCCACGCCCGCCGCTGCGAGGCGTTCCAGGATGTCCCAGACATGCGGCACCATCAGCGGCTCGCCGCCGCCGAAGGCCACATAGGGGATGCCGAACTCCACGATCTGGCGCACGAGGTCGAGCGCCTCGCTGCGCGTCAGTTCATCGGGCCAGTGACGGCCGACACCGGATCCCTCGCAGCACGCGAGGCAGGCGCAGTCGCAGCCGTTGGTCAGCTGCCAGGCGACGAAGAGCGGCGCCTCGTAGTCATCGACCGAGCGGCCGCTCATCGTCGTCGCGCATCAGCGGATCAGGTGAAGCGGATGTAGGGCTGCGCCATCACCTGCTCGGACACGTCCTCGAGCTTCGGCGTCACCCAGATCGGCGCGTCGCTGCGCGGGGTCTCCGGCTGCGACTGGCCGGCTTCCCGCGGCAGCTTGATCTGCTGGATGTCCACTTCCTTTGTCATCCAATGGCTCCTTGCAGGGCTGTTTCAGTGAACTTGCGTCCAGTCATTGGCACGGCGTGCTCGGCCTCATCGGCGAGCGCCCTGTGCGTTGCGGCGATTATCGCCGGGTTGCGCCACGCCGCGCAATAGTTGCGCCACGCCTGTGTCAACTCCATTTGACGGACGTCGGCGCACACGAACGGCAGAATCCCGGCCATTTTCACCCGCCCGTCGGGCAGGATCAGCAACGTGGCCGGCGGACTTTCGATCGACTGGCGCAACCCGTCGCCCGCGCGGAACGGGTGGTAGCAGAACTCCATGTCCAGCCGCCGGGACGCGCCGGCGTGGCGGTCGAGGGTGCGGCGGAACTGCGCGTAATCCTCGGGCGTCGGCGCGAGCTTCGGCCACAGGCGGGCCGCACGGCCGACGCGCATCAGGCGGCCGGTGTTGAAGCGGAACGCGCCGAGCGCGCGGGCGCGGTCGATCACCGCCTCGATCTCGTGGATGTTGTGGCGGGTCGGGGCGAAGGTGACCTCGAGCGGCATGCCGGCCGCGCGGACTGCGCGGCAGACGGCGTGGACACGGGCCAGCGAGGCGCCGGGACGCTGGCGGGCGTACGCCTCCTGCGTGTCGCCGTCGAGGCTGATCTGGATCGAGCGGATCGGCAGGCGGGACAGACGGTCGGCGATGGTATCGTCGAACAGCTGGCCGTTGGTTTCGATCTTCAGGTGGACGCCCGCCGCGCCGAGGGCCTCCGCGATGGTCATGAAATGGGCGACGCGCAGCGGCTCGCCGCCGCACAGCATCACGTAGGGCACGCCCGCCGCGACGATCTGCCCGGCAAGGCGGAGCGCTTCGGACCCGGTGAGTTCGTCCGGCAGGTGCTTGTTCGGCGCGGAATCGGTGCAGCAGTGCAGGCACGCGAGGTCGCAGTCGCGCGTCAGCTGCCAGGAGACGAGCAGCGGCGCGGCCAAGGCATCGATGCGGTTCATGCGCCGACCCACTCGGTCAGCACGACGCCGAGCGTGAACAGGGTGACGGCGACGAGGTAGGCGACGACAACGCCCTGGATCGCGGTGACGAAGTGCCGGGGCGTCTCATAGGTGCGCAGGGCGGTGCGGGCGCTGGCAGCCAGCAGCGGCACGGCGAGCAGGCCGGCGAGGCTGGCGAGCGGGAACACGTCCGCTGCCACGCCGGCGGCCAGCACGACCAGCGCCGCGGCGGCGAGCGTCAGATACAGGAACACGGCACGCCGGCGGCCGAGACGGACAACGAGGTTGCGCTTGCCGACCAGCCGGTCCTGGTGGAAGTCGGGAATGCCGTTGGCGACCGCGAGCGCCATGATCAGCAGACCCGGCACCAGCGAGGCGAGCACCGCGTCCCAGGTCAGGCGGTGGGCGAGCAGATAGAGGCTGCCGAGCGTCATCCACGGCCCGTAGGACAACGCGATCATCAGCTCGCCAAGGCCGCGATAGGCCCAGCGGATCGGCGGGCCGACATAGAACACGGCGGCCAGCCCGCCGAGGGCGGCGAAGGTCGCCACCGGCCAGCCGCCTTGCACGGCGAGATACAGACCGATCGCGGCCGCGCCCGCGAAGCCCGCGACCCCGAGCCAGAACACCGCGTCCGACATCGGCGGCAGGTCGCGCGGGTCGAACACCCGGTCGGTGCCCATCTTCGAGTCGAAGTATTCGTTGAACGCCTCGACGCCCACCACCGACAGGCCGATGCCGAGGAGGCCGGTCCAGAACACGCCGGCATCGACATGGTGGGCGACGCGGTACGCCCAGGCGGCCCCGAGCAGGTACGGCAGCAGCCCGGCGTAGAGGAAGAACCGGTAGCGGACGAGGCCGAAGGCGCGCAGCAGCGCGTCCAGGCCGGGGATGCTGGAGCCGGCGGCCTGATAGTGCGGCGGCGTCAGACGCTGATCCATCGGTGCAGCTGCGCCGTCGTCTTGGCGTCGTGCGCGAGGTCGTCGACGTACTGCGTCACGCGCGGGTCGCGCCACGCGCGCCGGAAGTTGTGCCAGATCTCGGCGAGCGACTGGGTGCGCAGGTCGCCGCAGACGAAGGGCAGCGCGTTGATCAGCTTCACCAGCCCGTTGGGCAGTACGATCAGCAGCGCGGCCGGGTGCTGCACCCGATAGCGCAGCTCCTCCAGCAGGCCCATCTCGTGGAAGTGCACGCGCATGCGGCCGGCGTAGTCGCGGGACTTCCGGCGCAGGAGGTCGAACAGGACGGTGTACTGGTCCTCGTCCGGCGTGAGCTTCTGCCAGGTCTTGACCGCGTTGCCGGTGTACATCGTGCGGCCGGAGTAGAAGCTCTCGGCGCCGAGTTCGGCGGCGAGGTCCACCGTCCGTTCGGCTTCGCGCACGCTGAAGCTGCTCGGGCAGTAGTTGATCTCGATCGGCACGCCGGCGTCGCGCAGGTTGCGGATGCCCGCGACGGTGCGGTCGAAGTCGCCGCGCACGCGCATGCGGTTGAAGGTGGCGGCCGACGCGCCGTCCAGGCTGACCTGCACGGCCTTGACGCCGAGAAGCTTGAGACGGTCGCACGCATCGGGGTCGAGGTAGTTGCCGTTGGTCTCGACCTTCAGCTGCACGCCGTGGTCGCAGACGTATGCGACCATGTCGAAGAAGCGCGGATGCAGCATCGGCTCGCCGCCGGAGAAGGACAGATAGGGGATGTCCATCTCGACGATCTGGCGCAGCACGCCGAACACCTGCTCGTCGCTCAGCTCGTCGGGGAAGGCCTTGCCGGGGCCGCTTTCCTCGATGCAGTGCAGGCAGGCGAGGTTGCACTCGTTGGTGATCTGCCAGGCGATGTAGAGGGGGGCGCCGAGGGCGGCCGACTCGGGCGCCGCGGCGTCGGTGGCGGCGCTCATGCGGGCGGCGACTCGGCGAGCAGTCCCTTCGATTGCAGTTCGGCGATCAGGGCGGCGACGTCGTTCTCCAGCGTGTTGTCCGGGTCCTGGAAGCGGGCCCTGAGCCGGTCGGCGATCGTCGCGGGCTCGGCGCCGGCCACCAGCTCGCCGATAATCGCCGCACCGGTCTCGTTGAGGGTGAATACTTTCTCCGAGCGCGTCTCGAACAGCACTCCGCCGAACTGCTCCTTGCGGAATTTCACGAATTTGCCGAGTTGCATGGTGCCCTCCTGAATGTCGGCCGAGCGCAGCACAGGACCCGCCCGCGAGGCGGCTGGATCGTCGTTGCCTGTACGGGGCCGGCGGCTGCCTCTCCTTGACCCATGTCAACGGGAGCTTACACCATGCTGTGCCGCTTGTCGCGCAAAGGCGTCAACCGTGCGCGCCAGCACGCCGGGCAGCAGACGGGCGGCCACCCGGTCGAGCGCGTGGGTGCGGAACGCGACCGTCATCTCGGCCCGCACGACGGTCTCGGCTGCGCCGATGTCGTGCAGCGTCCAGAGCAGCCGGAAGACGCGGAACGGCGCCTCGTCGGAGCGGATGTCCAGCCGGTGCGGGCGGTCGATCGCGGCAGTCGAGACGAAGCCGACGCGGGTGCCGACGAGGCTGACCGATTGCCAGACGACCTGCCGCCCCTCGGCGCGTTCGAGCGTCCGTGCCTCGCGCCAGCCGGGCATGAAGCGCGGGTAGGATTCGATATCGGCAATCAGGTCGAACACCGCCGCGATCGGACGGGCGACGCGGCGGGCGACGCGGCAGTCAGTCATCGGACGTGAGCCCTGATCCGCGCCGCGTGCGTTTCGCTGCCGTGTTGACCTGGATCAAGGACCGCGTCCTGCTTCCGTGCTAGCCGTCGACCATGAGGGCGCGTGCGCGCCAAGGCTCGGCGGCTAGCATGCGCCCATTTCCGGGAAATGGAGGCCGTCCATGAGCCACGGAGCACATCGGACCATCAACGTCCACCGGCTGCTCAAAGAGCAAGTCGCCATCACCTTCGTCGTCGTCGCGCTGATCATCGCCGCCGGCGCATACCTCGTCTTCAAGGTCGATGGCGCGCAGTACACGCAGTTCACGTCGCTCGCCTTCGTCGCGACGTGCTTCTTCTCGTTCGTCGCCTTCCTGCCGGCCGGCACGCTGTTCGCCTCCCGCGCGGAGTTCGCGAAGGGACGCGTCGCGATCGCCGCGGATGAAAAGACCGGGGCGACGGTGCCGATCGCGGACCCCTGGAGCAAGACGGTTCCGCTCGGGCTGGCCCTCGCCGCCCTCGCCACCGCCATCGTCGGCGCCCTGATCTACGGCCTCGGCTGGACCCCGTCGCCGCTGGTCACGACGCTCATCGCGTTCCTGTTCGTGGTGCCGTACGCATACATCGTCCGGGCGAACATCTTCCGTGACATCGAGGGACTCGCCGCCGTCGGGGCCATGCGCGGGCAGCGCGTGGCGTCGACATCCGCGCATATCTGGATGAGCTACGTCATCCCGAATGTGGTCTTCCAAGCGATCATCAACATGCCGCTGGCGAACCGCGGCTTCTCGCACGCCATGTCGCTGATCGCCGACAAGGCCCCGGGCATGGTGCCGGTCCAGGCGCTGGTGCCGGACTTCGCCATCACGTTCATGTTCGTCTGCTGCTTCACCTTCCTCGGCGTTGCCGCGCATACCCTCGCCGACCTCTACCAGGGCACCTTCAAGTACTCGGGCAAGGGGCACGCGATCAACGGACTGCTGTATTTCGGCATCCTGCTGCTGATGGGCGTGGGGCTCGGCGTGGTGGTGGCCGGCGTCGCCACGGTGCTGAAGCTCGCCATCGTCACCTTCCCGACGGCGATGCTGCTGAAGTTCCTCGTCGTGTTCCTGTCGGTGTATGTCGCCTGCCGTCTCGGCGTCGCCTGGACCGGCAAGAAGTTCAACGAGGCGATGAGCCAGAAGCACGACGTGCCGCCGGCGGTCGTCCCGGCCGCGTCGTAGCCGGATTGGGCGGGGCCCCGCACCACGGGCGCCCCGCTCCTGCCGCCGCCGTTGATTTCGATCAAGGGCAGCCTCGTCGATGTGGGTAGTCTTATCTGAAATGGCCCTTGCTCGCGCCAACTCTGTGAGGACCGAGCGAGCAAACAAGAAAACCGGGAGGCAACGATGCCCGACAACCTGATCACCGTCACCCCGTCCGCCTACGCCTATCCGCTGCTGGTCAAGCACCTGCTGCACGCGCCGCTGGTGCGGTCGCCGGATCAGATCATCGTCTACCGCGAGCACCGGCACACCTACCGGCAGTTCCGTGACCGACTGGGCCGGCTAGCCAATGCGCTGACCGAGCTCGGCGTCAAGCAGGGCGACGTGGTCGCGGTGCTCGATTGGGACAGCCACCGCTACCACGAATGCTACTTCGCCATCCCGATGATGGGCGCCGTGCTGCAGACCGTGAACCTGGCGCTGCCGTCCGACCAGCTGATCTATACGCTGGCAGACACCGGCGCCTCCGTCGTGCTGCTCAACGTCGACTTCCTGCCGCTGTTCGAGCAGGTCGCGGCCAAGCTGGAGACGGTGCGCCGCTTCGTGCTGCTCAACGATCGCCCCGAGCTGCCGACGACGACGCTGCCGGTGGCCGGCGAATACGAGGCGCTGATCGCGGCAAACTCGCCGTTCTTCGTCTTCCCCGACTTCGACGAGAACACGCGCGCGACGACGTTCCACACGACCGGCACCACCGGCCGGCCGAAGGGCGTGTATTTCAGCCATCGCCAGCTGGTGCTGCAGGCGCTGGCCGGCCTGGTCGAATACGGCCCGTTCGCGCCCGTGCAAGGGCGGTTCCATCGCGACGACGTCTACATGCCGATGACGCCGATGTTCCACGTGCACGCCTGGATGTGCCCGTACACGTGCACGCTGACCGGCTCCAAGCAGGTCTATGCCGGCCGCTACTCGGGCGAGGGGTTCCTCAAGCTGATCAAGGACGAGGGCGTCACGTTCACGCATGGCGTGCCGACCATCCTGCAGATGCTGCTGAACGCGCCCGGAAGCCAGGACGTCGACCTGTCGAAGCTGAAGATGATCGTGGGTGGCTCGGCGCTGCCGCGGCAACTGGCGAAGGCCGCCATGGCGCGCGGCATCGACGTGTTCGCCGGCTACGGCCTGTCCGAATCCGGGCCGTTCCTGTCGGGCATGCATCTCGCCACGGCACAAGTGACGGGAAACATCGACGAGGAGGTCGAGGTTCGCGTCAAGGCCGGCTACCCCGGCCCGCTGGTCGACCTGCGGGTCGTCAACTCCGACATGGAGGACGTGGCGCACGACGGCAAGGAGACCGGCGAGATCGTCGCACGGGCGCCGTGGCTGACCATGGGATACCTGAACAATCCCGAAGCGTCCGAACAGCTCTGGGCGGGCGGCTACATGCACACGGGAGACATGGGGGCGATCAACCCCGACGGCACGGTGCACATCACCGACCGGCTGAAGGACATCATCAAGAGCGGCGGCGAATGGATCTCCTCCATCGAGCTGGAGGACATCATCATGCTGCGCGAGGGTGTCGCCAGGGCGGCGGTGATCGCGGTGCACGACGGCAAGTGGGGCGAACGGCCGCTCGCGCTGGTCGCTCTGCTGCCCGAGTTCAAGAACAAGGTCGGGCAGGAGGAGATCCGCGAACAGGTCAGGGGTTACGTGACTCGCGGCCTGATCTCGAAGTTCGCGATCCCCGAGCGCATCGAGTTCGTCGACACGCTGCCGCTGACCAGCGTGGGCAAGATCGACAAGAAGAAGCTGCGCGAGCAGTACCGCGACCAGCTGCCGGCCGGACACATGCCGGCGGCGGCGGCGGAGTGAGGGAGAGGGCGGTCTCGCTCCGATCCCGGGGCA
>DATEQV010000485.1:0-6955 GCA_035272265.1 Acidisphaera sp.
GACTGAAGGGACTGGGGAAGGCGCTGGGGCCGGCGCGGGACTGGGACGTGTTCGTCCGCGGCCTGGGCGCGGAGGTGGGCCAGGTGTTCGCCGAGGATCCGGCCGTCCGCCGGCTGCTGCGCGTGGCCGAGGAGCGGCGGCGCGCCGCCTACGCCGCGCTCGACGCGTATTTGCAGTCGCCCGCCTACCGGCAACTCGGGGTGGCTTGTGTGGCGCTGGCTTCGGGTTCGGGGCTGGCGGACCCGGCGAACGAGGCGGCAACGGCCGCCCTGGACGACAAGCTCGAGCCGTTCGCGCTGGCCGCGCTGGAGCGGCGCGACGGAAAGCTGCGCGGCATCGGCGAGGCGATCGAGGACATGCCGCCGGCGGCGCTGCACGAGGTGCGGCTGCAGGGCAAGCGCCTGCGCTATGCGGCCGAGTTCTTCGCGCCGCTGTGGAGCGGCAAGGCGGCGCGGCGCTACGTGCGGCGGCTGGCGGTGCTGCAGGAGCGGCTGGGCGTGCTGAACGACGCGGCGGTCGCGGCCGGGCTGCTGGCGTCGCTGCCCGGCGGGCCGGGCCATGCGGGTGCGGCCGGCGTGGTGCGCGGCTTCGCGGCGGCGGGGCTGCGGCGGCATCGGCCGCGCATCCTGCGGGCGTGGGAAAAATTCAACGAGGCGCCGGTTTTCTGGGCCTGACCCTGGATTTTTTGAACACGACCCCGTGACCTCGGCCGCGACGCCCGGCATATAGCCCCCGCCCGACGGGGGAGCCGCCATGCCGATCGACCGACCGCGCCGCATTTTCCGCTCCTCGTCGCGGCGGGGCCGCCCGCGCGCGATGGTGCTGGCCCTGCTGATCGGCACCGCGATGGGTGTCGCGGCGATCGTCGCGGCGACCCTCGCCTAGTCCCCGCGCGCCCCGCCGCCTTTGCTGCGGGCGCGAAGGTTGCGGGCGGACGCCGCGGCCCATAGTTTGAACGTAAGCCGGCTGGTCGCCATCTTGCTTGGTATCGGGGCGACGGACCGGGCACCGCTGCCCATCCTCAGGGGATTTCCACGATGGACGCCACCTCGCAGTCGATCACCATCACGCTCGACAACAGCAACCGGTCGGTCAGCCTGCCGCTGATCGAGGGCTCGATCGGCCCGTCCGTGGCCGACATCCGCAAGCTGTATCCTGAGCTGGGGATCTTCACGTACGACCCCGGCTACGGCGGCACCGCCGCCTGCGAAAGCAAGATCACCTACATCGACGGCGACGCCGGCGTGCTGCTGTATCGCGGCTATCCGATCGAGCAGCTGGCCGAGCGGTCGACCTTCCTCGAGGTCGCCTACCTGCTGCTGAACGGCGAGCTGCCGAATGCCGCGCAGAAGGCGGAGTTCGAGCGCGGCGTGCTCCGCCACAACATGGTGAACGAGCAGCTGCGGCAGTTCTACAACGGCTTCCGGCGCGACGCGCATCCGATGGCGGTGATGTGCGGCGTGGTTGGCGCGCTGTCGGCGTTCTATCACGACGCGCTCGACGTCAACGATCCGGTGAGCCGGCGCATCAGCGCCTTCCGCCTGATCGCCAAGGTGCCGACGATCGCCGCCTGGGCGCACAAGTACAACGCCGGCCAGCCGTTCATCTATCCGCGCAACGATCTTGGTTACGCGGAGAACTTCCTGCGGATGTTCCACGCGGTGCCGACCGAGGAGTACCGGGTCAATCCGGTGCTGGCGCGCGCACTCGACCTGATCCTGATCCTGCACGCCGACCACGAGCAGAACGCGTCGACCAGCACGGTGCGGCTGGCGGGCTCGACCGGGGCCAACCCGTTCGCCTGTCTGGCGGCGGGGATCGCCAGCCTGTGGGGCCCGGCGCATGGCGGGGCCAACGAGGCGGTGCTGAAGATGCTGGCCGAGATCGGCCACATGCGCGAGATCCCGGGCTTCATCGAGAAGGTGAAGGACAAGAACAGCAACGTGCGGCTGATGGGCTTCGGCCACCGGGTGTACAAGAACTACGACCCGCGCGCGAAGATCATGCAGCAGACCTGCCACGAAGTGCTGGCCGAGCTTGGGATCAAGGACGATCCGCTGCTCGATCTGGCGGTGGAGCTGGAGCGGATCGCGCTGAGCGACGAGTATTTCATCGAGCGCAAGCTGTATCCGAACGTCGACTTCTATTCCGGCATCATCCTGAAGGCGATGGGCTTCCCGACCAGCATGTTCACCGCGCTGTTCGCGGTGGCGCGGACGGTGGGCTGGGTGAGCCAGTGGGAGGAGATGCACCGCGATCCCGAGCAGCGCATCGGCCGTCCGCGGCAGATCTACACGGGCGCGCCGAAGCGCGACTACGTGCCGCTGGATCGCCGCGCCGCCTGACGCCGGGCGCGGCGCTCAGGCCGCGGCGGCGAGGCGGAAGAGGTCGCCGGCGACCTCGGCGACGACCGCGTCCCAGTCGCCCGGCCGCGGCTGACGGTAGATGCGCATCGCCGGATACCACGGGCTGTCGGCGCGCCGGTCGAGCCAGCGCCAGCACGCGGCGTCACGCGCCAGCAGCCACACGGGCTTGCCGAGCGATCCGGCGAGATGCGCGACCGCGGTGTCGACCGAGATGACGAGGTCGAGATTGGCGATCAGCGCCGCCGTGTCGGCGAAGTCGGTCATCTCGCCCATGACGTCGATCAGCGGGAAGGATTCGGGCGCGGCAGGGCCGTCCTTCTGCAGGCTGAACAAACGAACGCCGCTCACGCCACACAGCGGCTGCAGACGCTCGGGCGCCATCGAGCGCCGGCGGTCGGCCCACAACGCATCACGCTGATGGACGCGCGGATTGCCCGCCCAGACGAGGCCGACGCGCAGCGTCTGCCCGGCCATCGAAGGAACTCGCGCCGCCCATGCGGCGGCCTGCGCCGGATCGGCGTGCAGATACGGAATCGCGGCGGGGATGGTGTCCAGCGTGGTGCCGAACGCGAGCGGCAGGCTCATCACCGGGCACTGCAGGGCGAACGCCGGCAGTTCGTCCTCCTCGGCCAGCACGCGATCGACGCCGGCGAGCGTGCCGAGCAGACGGACGAGCGGCCGCGGCACCTGCAGGATCACGCGCAGCCCGCGCGCGGCGGCCAGCGGGGCGTAGCGGCAGAACTGCAGCGTGTCGCCGAACCCCTGCTCGGCATGGATCAGCAGCGTCCGACCCTCGGCCGCGTCGCCGCGCCATTGCGGCTGCGCGAACGCGCGGCGGCCGGCGCGCAGCTTCTCGGTCCGCCAGCGCCATTCGAATTCCGCCCACCCCGCCGGCAGGTCGCCCCGCGCCAGCAGCGCCAGCGCCAGATCGGTGTGCGCCTCGGCGTAGTCGGGCCGCAGCGCGATCGCGCGGCGGTGCGACGCGACCGCTTCGTCCAGCCGCCATTGCGCGCGCAACGCGACGCCGAGATTGGTGTGGGCCTCCGGATAGTCCGGGCGGAGCGCGATGGCGCGGCGATGACAGGCGACCGCTTCGTCCCGCTCGCCCATCTCCCACAGCGGGTGGCCGAGATTGTTGTACGCGTCCGCGAAGTCCGGCCGCAGCGCGACGGCGCGGCGGTAGCACGCGATCGCCGCGTCCCAGTCGCCTTGCTTCGACAGCAGGTTGCCGAGGTCGTTGTGCGCGTCGGCGGAGTCCGGCCGCAGCGCGACGGCGGTGCGCAAGGACTCCGTCGCCTCGTCCAGGCGTCCGAGCAGATACAGCGCGTAGCCGAGATCCTGATGCGCGTCGGCGTAGTCGGGGCGGAGCGCGACGGCGGTCCGCCACGCGGCGACCGCGTCGTCCAGCCGGCCGATCGCACGCAGCGCGACGGCGCGATTGTGGTGCGCCTCCGGATCGTCCGGCCGAAGCCGGATCGCGTCGCCGATCAGGCCGGCCGCGAGGTCGGGCCGGCCCTTCTGGCCGGCGATGACGCCGAGCCGATGCAGCGCGCCGGCGTGCCTAGGATCGATCGCGAGAAGCTCGCGATAGGAGCGCTCGGCGTCATCCAGCCGCCCCGCTGCGTGATGCCGGAGTGCGGCGGCGAACAGGGACTCGGGCGCCTCGCGCGGCGTCGGGGGCGTGGCCGGCGGGCGCGCCGCGGTACCGGCGGCCGCATGGCGCAGGTCGCGCGCGACCTCGGCGACGACCGTCTCCCAGTCGCCCGGCCGGGGCTGACGGTAGATGCGCAACGCCGGGTACCAGGGGCTGTCGGTGCGCCCGACGAGCCAGCGCCAGCAGGCATCGTAACGATCCAGCAGCCAGACCGGCTTGCCCAGCGCGCCGGCCAGGTGCGCCACGGCCGTATCGACTGAAACGACCAGGTCGAGATTGGCGATCAGCGCGGCGGTGTCGGCGAAGTCGCCCATCTCGCCCATGAGGTCGATCAGCGGGAAGCCGGCGGGCGCGGCGGGGCCGTCCTTCTGCAGGCTGAAGAAACGGATGCCGGGGATGTCGGCCAGCGGCGCCAGAAGCTGCGGGTCGATCGAGCGCCGGCGGTCGATCAACGACGCGGTCGGCTGATGCAGGCGCGCGTTGCCCGCCCAGACGATGCCGACACGCAGCCCCGGCCCGTTGTGACACGGCTGGGCCGCCGCCGCGATGCGCGCGGCCCACGCGGCTGCCTGCGCCGGATCGGCGTGCAGATACGGAACGTCGGCGGGGATCGTCGCCAGCGTGGTGCGGAAGGCGAGCGGCAGGCTCAGCATCGGGGAATGCAGGTCGAATTCGGGCAGACCGGCGGTGTCCGCGCACACCTGATCGACGCCGGCGAGCGTGCCGAGCAGACGAACGAGCGGTTGCGGCACGCCGAGGATCACGCGCAGCCCGCGCGCGGCGGCAAGCGGCGCGTAGCGGCAGAACTGCAGCGTATCGCCGAAGCCCTGCTCGGCGTGGATCAGCAGCGTCCGCCCCTCGGCCGCCTCGCCCAGCCATTGCGGCTGGGCGAAGTTGCGCACGGCGGGGCGCAGATCCTGCGTCAGCCAGCGCCATTCGAATTCCTGCCACCCCGCCGGCATGTCGCCCTGCGCGAGCAGCGCCTGCCCCAGGTTGTAGTGCGCCTCGGCGCCGTCCGGCTTGAGCGAGATCGCCCTTCGGTAGCAAGCCGCCTCTTCGCCCGGCGCGCGCCGCGTCCGCCAGAAGGCGACACCGAGGTTGTTGTGCGCCTCGACATAGTCCGGCCTGAGCGCGAGCGCCTGACGGTAGGCGGCGACCGCCGCGTCGCCTTCGCCCGATTCCAGCATGACGTTGCCGAGATTGTTCAGCGCCTCCGGAAAATCCGGCCGGAGTTCAAGAGCGGTCCGCAAGGCGGCCGCCGCCTCGTCCAGCCGTGCCGACAGCGACAGCGCGTAGCCGAGATCGGTGTGCGCCCACGCGTCGTCCGGCTTGAGTGCCACCACCGTGCGGCAGCACGCGATCGCGTCGTCGTAGCGCCGCAGGCCGCGCAGGGCGGCGCCGAGGTGTTTGTGCGCGTCCGCATAGTCCGGCCGCAGCGCGATGGCGCGTCGGTAGCACGTCACCGCCTCGGTCAGACGGCCCAGTTCCGCCAGCGCGACGCCGAGGTTGTGGTGCATCTCCGCATCGTTCGGGCTGCGGCGGAGCGCCCGGACGATCATCTCGGCGGCGAGATCGAACCGTCCCCGCTGGCCGGCGATGATGCCGAGATGATGCAGCGCGCCTGCGTGCTCGGGCGCGGCGGTGAGAACCTGCCGATAAAAGCTTTCCGCTTCGTCCAGATGCCCCATCGCATGACGCCGGCGCGCTGTGGCGTCGAGCGCGGCGGGGACTTCATGCGGGGTGGGGCTGGTGGCGAACCGGTCCGGCGCCGAACTCTCGGCGGCACGGCGCAGGTCGCGCGCGACCTCGGCCACCACCGCGTCCCAGTCGCCCGGCCGGGGCTGTCGGTAGATGCGCAGCGCCGGGTACCAGGGGCTGTCGGTCCGACCCACGAGCCAGCGCCAGCACGCGTCGACACGGTCCAGCATCCAGACCGGCTTGCCGAGCGCCCCGGCCAGATGGACGACCGCGGTATCGACGGTGATGACAAGGTCGAGATTGGCGATCAGCGCCGCGGTGTCGGCGAAGTCGTCCATCTCGCCCATGACGTCGATCAGTGGGAAGGACGCGGGCGCGGCGGGGCCGCCTTTCTGCAGGCTGAAGAACCGCACGCCTTGCAGGTCGAACAGCGGGGCCAGACGTTCGGGCGCTATGGAACGGCAACGGTCGGTCAGCGAGGCGATCGGGTCGTCCGGGCGGGGATTGCCGGCCCATGCGACGCCGACGCGCAGGCCCTCGCCCGGCATCGCCGCGATGCGCCGTCGCCACGTGCCCGCCTGCGCGGGATCGGCAAGCAGGTACGGGATCGACGCCGGGATCGTCGCCAGCGTGGTGCCGAACGCGAGCGGCAGGCTCAGCATCGGACAATGCAGGTCGATCGGCGGCGCATCGCTTTCGTCCGAAACGACCTGATCGACGCCGGGCAGCGTGCGGAGCAGGCGGAGGAGCGGGGACGGCGCCTGCACGATCACGCGGAACCCGCGTGACGCGGCCAGGGTCGCGTAGCGGCAGAACTGCAGGACGTCGCCGAATCCCTGCTCGGCTTCGATCAGCAGCGTGCGCCCGTCGGCAGCCTTGCCCTGCCATAGCGGGGCGATGTCCAGCTGCGGCTGGCTGCCAACCTTGCGCCACCGCCATTCGAGCTCCGGCCATGCCGCCGGCAGGTCACCCAGCGCCAGCAGGGCGAACGCCAGATGGCAATGCGCGTCCGCATGGTCCGGGCTGAGCGCGATCACCCGCTCGTAGCAGGCGACCGCCTCGTCCAGGCGCCGTTGCATGTGCAGCTCGATGCCGAGATCGAACCAGGTCGCCGCGTCGTCGGGCCGGAGCGTGACGACGCGGCGGTAGCAGTCCGACGCCGCCGCCCGGTCCTCCTGGTGACGCAGCAGGTCGCCCAGGTGCTTGTGCGCGTCCGGCGAGTCCGGCCGGAGTGCGG
>DATEQV010000486.1:0-10202 GCA_035272265.1 Acidisphaera sp.
TGGCTGGAAAACTGCGCGCCAGAATCCTACACCGA
Organism: Acidisphaera sp.; assembly: GCA_035272265.1. GTDB lineage: Bacteria > Pseudomonadota > Alphaproteobacteria > Acetobacterales > Acetobacteraceae > Acidisphaera. The sequence goes on from DATEQV010000486.1 coordinate 36, forward strand.
CGAACAGATGGAGGAATTCGACCAGCTCATGGAGCCGTGGCTCGAAGACTACGAGCGCAAGCGATCGGCCGGCGGAAAGTAGCCGAGAACTCGGCACTCTCCAGGAGTCTAAGGCAAAGCTGAAAGTCCGCCTCATCGACCGTGAAACTCTCCAATGGATCGTCCTGGGTTTCGCCGAACACGTATCCGGTGGGCTGCTGCAGCGCATCCCCGATCGCCGATTGCAGGAAGCCCGCGACCGGCGACTTCGTGCCGCGTAGAGCGCACACGACCGTGCCCGCCGGCGCGAAGATCGAGCCATGCAGGGCAGAGCCGTATTCGCCGATGATCTCCCGCGCGCCCGCAAAAAGCTGCATTTGTTCGAGCAGCGTCATGTGTTCCGGATGAACGATCGTGAACCCGGACTCCTGGGCCATCGTCTCGATCCGCTCGCGGTTGTTGAGCCATCGTGCGTGCCGATTGGCCTTTGCGCGCGAGATGAAAATGCGGCTCGGGTAGGCCGGTCGGTCGCCGCCTGCGTGCGGCATCAGCTCCTTGAGGCCGCCGACCGCTGCCGCGAACACCGGGGAAACCCGACTGTTAGTCCGGACGACGGTCGGTATCAGAAGCTGCTCCACGCGAACGCGGTCGAAGAAGGGTTCGTAACGAATCAATTGTGCCGGCCGTATGCCTAGAAATTCCAGCCACCGCGTTCCGAATTCCGGCGTGCTGCTCGGGATCAGGAACTTCAGGGAGGCGAGATCGTGCCCGCCCATTCGGAGCAGGTGAAGCTTGGGCAGGAAGTCCACCAGCCAGTGGCCATAGATCTCATACCCGGGCCCCACCAGCATGACGCATTGACCGGGTTCTTCTAGAATGCGCGGCGGCACCGTGATCACGGCGTGCGATCTCAGCACCGTGGCTAACTGGCCGTCGTGCAGGAAAAGCTCCTTGCATCGCAGCAGCACGTCACCGCGGGCGAGTAGGTAGTCGCCGAACACCTCGAGACCCCGCGCGGTATAGAGCCCCGTCTCCCAAATGTGTGTTTCCGAATAAAAGCGCGCATTGGTGTCTGACGTGACAACTCCGAACGCGAACCGTGGCGGTGCAGGTAGGGACACGGACTCCGAGCTAAAGCGAACGTACGTGATCGCACCGTCCGGGCGAGCCGCATGTTCCCGCAAATCTTCTATTCCCAGCGGCACCATCGTCACGCCCCGTGCGGCGCCAGCGCCGGCCAGCCGATATCCAGCCGGCAGAACCCGCCCGGCCAGTCGATCGCATCTATCAGCCTCGAAAGGTCCTGGCCGTCGTAGGCCGGAAGCGGCGGCGGTCGTCGCGACCGGCCGCGCGTAAGCGTTAAACTGCGCTCGCCGCACCAATTGACGCTGACCTTTCCGGTAGCGATCAGCATGTAAAGGACTTGCCGGACATAAGTGACTCTCGCGTAGCATGGAGGAATGGGGATGGATGAGGCACTTAGAGGGGCGGAGCAAGCTGTACGGGCGCTATTTGACGCATTCCTCGATCGAGAGCCAAGTGAGGCAGAACTCGTCCATTTCACCGCCAAGTTCGAATCCCGGGCTTCTATCCTCGAGCTCATCCAGTCGTTTTACGTCTGCGATGAGTACACCGCGCGCAGGAAGAGTGCCGGGAAGCTATTCGTGCCGCCGGGACATTTCTACTCCCCTATCGTGTCCCCGCCCGAGGTGACACAGCGCATCCCGCACGTCCGGCCGGCCACCCAGGTCAGACTTCCCGACGTGCGGCTCGACCTCGACGAGATGACGGCATTCTGGGAGTCGCACCTGGCGCCGATCGCGGCACGCAACAGCTTCCCGGTCGAGGCGGATGACGCGTTCCGGTATCGCTTCAACAACCCGGCCTACTCGTACGCCGACGCCATCATGCTCGAAGCGATGATCCTGCACTTCCGGCCGCGTCATATCATCGAGGTGGGCTCGGGCTGGTCGACTGCATGCATCCTCGATGTTCTCGCCCGGTCCAACAACATGGACACCACGCTGACCTGCATAGAGCCGTTCCCGTCGGTGCTGAAAGAGGTGCTGCGCCCCGGTGACGAAACGCGCATCCGCCTCATCGATAAGCCGGTGCAGTCGGTCGACAAGACGGTCTTCACCGGCCTCGGCAGCAACGACATTCTGTTGATTGACTCGACGCACATTGTCAAGACCGGCAGCGATGTCGTGTTCGAGCTGACCGAAGTTCTGCCGGTGCTGAAGCGAGGCGTTGTCATACATTTCCACGATATCTTCTATCCGTTCGAGTATCCGTACCAGTGGGTCGTGGTCGAGAACAGGTCCTGGAACGAGATCTACGCGCTACGGAACTTCCTGGCGTTCAATAACGAGTTCGGCGTCATCTTCTTCAACGACATGTTTGCCCAATTGCGGGAGGGCGTCCTGCGACGCGACTGCCCCAAGTTCCTCCTGAACCCCGGCGGCAGCCTTTGGCTGCAAAGAAGTCCGAGGCAAACGGCCGCCGGCATCTAGACCGGGACGATCCTGACCATGCCCGCTGCAAAGGCGGCGCCGCTTCTACGTCTCGGTTAAAGCCCGCCAGCCGATATCCCGCCGGCAGAACCCTCCCGGCCAGTCGATCGCGTCGACCGCCGCATACGCCCGATGGCGCGCCTGTGCGATCCCCTCGCCCATCGCGCACACGGTCAGCACCCGCCCGCCAGCCGACAGGATCCGTCCGTCGCCCGCCGCCGCCGTTCCGGCATGATAGATCCGCACGCCCTCCAGCGCCGCCGCGCGGTCCAGGCCGCCGATCACCTCGCCGGTCCGGGGCGCCTCGGGATAGCCGGGGGCCGCCATCACCACGCCGACCGCGCTGTGCTGCGACCAGCGCAGGTCGAACGCGTCCAGCGCGCCGTCCTGTGCGGCAAGCAGCGCGGGCAGCAGGTCCGAGCGCAGGCGCAGCAGCAGCACCTGGCACTCCGGATCGCCGAAGCGGACGTTGAACTCGATCAGCTTCGGACCGTCGTCGGTCAGCATCAGACCGGCGAACAGCACGCCGCGGAATGGGCAGCCCCGGCGCGCCATCTCGGCCAGCACCGGGCGCACGACGCCGTCCAGCACCGCCGCCTCGTGCGCGGCGCCGAAACGCGGCACCGGCGAATACGCCCCCATGCCGCCGGTGTTCGGCCCGGTGTCGCCGTCGCGCAGCCGCTTGTGGTCCTGGGCCGAGCCCAGCAGCACCGCGTTCGCGCCGTCGCACAGCGCGAACAGGCTGACCTCCTCGCCGGACAGGCACTCCTCGATCACCAGAGGGCCCGCGGCGCCGAGGCGGGCGGCGGCGTCCAGCGCTTCGTCCTCGGTGGCGGCGACCACTACGCCCTTGCCGGCAGCCAGCCCGTCGGCCTTCACCACGATCGGGGCGCCGCGGCGGCGGATGAACTCCTGGGCGGTGGCGACGTCGTCGAATCGCTCCCATAGCGCGGTCGGCACGCCGGCGGCGTCGCACACCTCCTTGGCGAAGCTCTTGCTGCCCTCCAGCCGCGCCGCCGCGACAGTCGGGCCGCAGCAGGCGATGCCGGCCGCGTCCATCGCGTCCGCGAGGCCCGCGACCAGCGGCGCCTCGGGCCCGGGCACGACGAGGTCGATCGCCTGTGCGCGCGCGAAGCCGACGAGGGCCGGGATGTCGGTGGCGGCGAGGCCTTCGCAGGTGGCCACCCGGGCGATCCCCGGGTTGCCAGGGGCGCACCAGAGCTGGGTCAGCAAGGGGCTGCGCGCGATCGTCTCGCACAGCGCGTGCTCCCGCCCCCCCGATCCGACTACCAGCACGCGCATGACGGCGCCTTGTCTCCCGGACGCCGCTCTCTTGCAACGGGTGCCGCACCGCCCGCATAGCCTGCGCGCATGGACGAAGCGTTGCCGCCCGGCGCCGCCCCGGCCGGAACCCCCACCGGAACCCCCGCTGGGGCGCCCGCTGGGGTCAACGTGCCGGAGTTCAGCGTCACCGAGATCGCCGGCGCCATCAAGCGCACGCTGGAAGGCGCGTTCGGCCGCGTGCGGGTGCGCGGCGAGATCAGCGGCTACAAGCGCCACGCCTCCGGCCACGCCTATTTCTCGCTCAAGGACGAGGGCGCCAAGATCGACGCCGTGATCTGGCGCTCCGGCTTCGGCCGGATCGGGCTGGCGCCGGAGGACGGCATCGAGGTGATCGCCACCGGCCGCCTGTCGACCTACGCCGACCGCTCCACCTACCAGCTCGTCGTCGAGCGGCTGGAATATGCCGGCGCCGGCGCGCTGCTCGCGCGCATCGAGGCGCTGCGCGCCCGCCTGCTGGCCGAGGGGCTGTTCGCGCCCGAGCGCAAGCGCACGCTGCCGCTGCTGCCGGAGACGATCGGCGTGGTGACCAGCGAGGGCGGCGCCGTGCTGCACGACATCCGCACCACGCTCGCCCGCCGCTTTCCGCGGCGGCTGCTGGTGTGGCCCGTGCCGGTGCAGGGCGAGGGTGCCGCGGCCAGGATCGCCGCCGCGATCGCCGGGTTCGACTCGATGGCGCACGGCGGCGAGCCGCCGCGGCCGGACGTGCTGATCGTCGCGCGGGGCGGCGGCAGCCTCGAGGACCTGATGGCCTTCAACGACGAGGCGGTGGTGCGCGCCGCCGCCGCCTGCCGCATCCCGCTGATCTCCGCCGTCGGGCACGAGACCGACACCACGCTGATCGACTTCGCCGCCGACCGCCGCGCGCCGACGCCGACCGCGGCGGCGGAGATGGCGGCGCCGGCGCGGACGGATCTGCTCGCCGACCTGGAGCAGACCGCCGCGCGGCTGGCCGGCGCGTTGCAGTCGCAGACCCAGGCGGCGTTGCTGCGGCTGCGCGCGGCGGAGGCCCGCATGCCGGACCTGCCGGGCGTGCTGGCCGCCGCGCGGCAGCGCCTGGATGACCGCGAGGAACGGCTGCGGCTGTCGCTGCCCAACCTGCTCGCCGCGCGTCGCGGGGCGCTGACCAATGCGGCGATGCGCCTGCCCTCGCCGTTGTCGCTGACGCAGGCGGCGCGGCAGACGCTGGTGCATGCGACGCATCGGGCGGCGACGGCGCTGCCGTCGCTGCTGGCGTTGCGCCGCGCCGGCCTGAACGCAGTGCGACTGTCGGCGGCACCGCTGCACGCGCTGCTCGCTGCCGACCGGAACCGGCTGGCGGTGATGGGTGCGACGCTGGAGTCCGTCTCGCCCGAGGCGGTGCTCGCGCGCGGCTACGCCGTCGTGCTGACGGAAACTGCGACGCCGATCACCTCGGCCGCCGGGGTCCGGCCGGGGATGGCGCTGCGCCTGCGCTTCGCCGACGGCGAGGCACGTGCGACGGCGAACGGGGGGCGCAGCGATCGCCAGGGCAGGCTGGATCTGTAGGCTTTGGTTTCTTGCGTAAGGACCGACCTCGTCATTGCGAGGAGCGAAGCGACGAAGCAACCCAGAGCGGCGCGACAAGCGCCTGATGTGTCGCCCTGGGTTGCTTCCCGCCACGCCTTCGGCTCGCGGTCGCAATGACGGAGCGAATGGGTTCGGGTCATCAGAACCTCGTAGTGAGCGCGGCCGCGGGTCATTCTGCTGCGGCGTGCTCGGCTGCGCCGTCCGCCAGCTCGCGGCAGATCGTGTCGAGCTCGTCGGCCAGAGCCGACCACGCGTAGTGACGCGCAACCTCGCGTCCCCGCGCAGCCTGTGCCGCGCCGAGTTCGGGATCGTTCAGCAAGCGGGCGAGCCGGTCGGCGATCGCCGGCGCGTCGTCGACGAGAAAGCCGTTGACGCCGTCCTCGACCAGATCGGCGAAGGCGACACATCCGCGATTGGCGATCACCGGCGTGCCGGCCAGCCACGCTTCGAGCAGCACGATGCCGAAACTCTCGCTCGTGCTCATGTTGACCAGCGCGCACGCCGCACGCAGTGCGCCCCGCACGACGTCGCGCGGCTGCAGGCCGAGATAGACGACGTCGCGCGCCGCGACCGTCACGCCGTCATCGTCCGGCCCGATCATGACGACGCGAACCGCGATGCCACGCGCGGCCAGCAGGCGCTGGGCAGCCAGCGCGGTGGCGTAGTTCTTCGCCGCGGCCTTGCGCCCGAGCACCAGCACCACCGGTGTTCCGTCGTCGGACACGACCGCACGGAACGCGGCGAGGTCGCGGTCGGCCATGTCGGCCGCGAACTCGGCAGGCTCCACGCCCGCGCCGAAATAGCGGACGCGAGGAGCGGCGCGCGCGCGCAGGAAATCGGCGGCGGCGTGGGGCGAGACGAGGGACACGCTCGCCTGTTCGATCGCCGACATCACGTCTGGGAAATGATAAAAATCGTCGTCGAGATGCACGTGCGGGATGAACACGCTGGGCACGCCGCGCTCGGCGGCCACACGCAACGCCTGCACGGGCGGCAGGAAGACACAGTTGTGGGTGAGCAGCACGTCGTAGCGATCGATGTTGCCCCACAGCCAGTCATGCAGCTCCGGCGCGTTCGGTCCGCGCAGCCGGGTCAGCTCGACGTTGGCGGGCCAGCGGGTCGAGCGCGCGGCGCGGTCGAGCGCATGGATGCGGTCGGAAAACGGCAGTTCCGACACGCCCTCGGCGAGGGTCGGTCCGGCGAGCGGCGATGCGCCGTCGATGTCGAGATGGGTCACGCGCAACCCGAGCGGCCGCACGTCGCCGGAGACGAGCTGGCGCGCCTCGACGCTCAGGGTCGCGACACCTGGTGGCATCGCGGCGGTGAAGTCGAAGTCCCCGTCCACGCGCGCGCCGAGCACCGCGTCCGCGCAGGTGAGCGAGAATTCCGTCTTGCGCGGCGCGAAGCCGCGCAGCCGCAGCTGGCCGCCCGCGCCGGTGTGGAAGCTCGCGCACTGCGTGGTCCACCGTGCGATGCCGTGCTTGTGCGGCTCGGGGCCGTACCAGCCGGAGAGTAGCCGCGGCACGGATGCGGTCGGCGCCGGCGCATCGTCGCTCGCGAGCGCGTCCTCGAACGCCGTCTGCACACGCCAGGACTCCAGCATCTCCTCGGGCGTGGCCGCGTCGCCTTCCAGGGCAAAGCGCCGCCAGCGCGTGGCGGCGAGGTCGGTCGCGACGCCGAACTCGCTCGCATTGCCGTACTCGCAGGCGAAGCGGGAGCGGTTGGCGATGGTGCCGACATCGGGGGCGACCACGTCGATGGCCCACCGGCCGGTGGCGTCCAGCCGGCGCAGCAATTCGCGCAGCATGATCTCCGCGCCGCCGAGCGGCGGATCCGTGTAGCGGTACGTGACGACGAGCATCCGCCGTCGCGGCGCGTCGACGCTGCGGACGACATCGGCGAAGCGCGCCGCGTGCACCGCCATCGACAGTTGCCGGGCGAACGTGTCGGCGATCGCCTGCCGGTGCGCGCCGCACGGCGGAAAGCGGCCGAGCAACCGAACGATGGCGGCGGCAATGCCGTCGGCGTCCGCCACCTCGACGAACGCGCGCACCGAATCGGGATAGCCGCGCAGGCCGAACGCGCTGGTGACCGTCGGCAGGCCGTGCGCGAGGTAGTCGCTCAGCTTCACGTTCGAGCCGCCGCCCGAATAGATCGGATTGAGCGCGATCGCGGCGCGCCGCAGGATCGCCGTCTTCAGGCCGGGTTCGACCTCGCCCCAGATGCGAACATTCGGCGGCACGTTGCCCGCCGACGTCCCGACACTGCCGAGGACATGGAACTCGACGTCCGGCAACGCCGGTGCCACGACGTCGGCGAGCAGGCGCAGCGCCTCGATATTCGGCCGGTGCGCCGAGCCGAGAAAGACGGCACTGCGCGGTCCCACGTCGGCGGCGCAGGCCGCATCCTCGGAACTCGGGTCCGCAGGCAGGTCGGCCCCGTTGGGGACGACAACGACCGGACCGCCGGCCGGTCGCTGGCGGCGGGTGAACGCGCCGGCGTCACGGTCCGAGACGGCGACGGTGAGCCGTGCCGCGCGCAGGCAGAAATCCTCGGCCTCGCGCACGATTTTCAAGAGATCGTCCTGCTCCGAGTGGCCGGCGAGCAACCCGGTCTTCAGCGCGAGTTCGTCGTTCTGGGACGAGTAGACGAACGCGTCGCCGAATTCTTCCGCCACGGGCGCCATGTATGGGTGCTCGAGCACGATGACGGATGCCCGGCGGCGGAGGATCCTGTACAGGCCCATCAGGATCGGATTGCCGGCTGCGAAGCGACAGTTGACGACATCCCCGGCGGAGATCCCCGACAGCGCGTCGAGCCGCCGGCGTTCGGCGCGGTGCGCGGGCGTTTTCGGCACCTTGATGACCAGAAGCCGGCTCGTGATCCACACCCGCTCGATCGTCTCGCCGTCGTTGAAGCAGAGCAGCACGACCCGGGCATGCTCGGCGAGGACGCGTTGCACGCCCAGCATGCGGGTCACGCCACCGCCGAAGCCTGCGGTCGGATCGTAGTCGTTCAGGCAGAGCACCCACCCCTCGTCCGCCGGCTCCGCAGGCAACGCGTGCAGCGCATCGCCGAACGCACGCGCGATCGCCGGCCACGTGAGCGAGTGGTGGATGTGCTGCGTCGCCGCGTCCGCGATGCTCGCCCGCATGTCGTTGTCAACTGAGAGCGCCGCGACCGCGTCGGCGAAGTCCGGGACGTCGGCGCGCACGTAGTGCCGCCCGGCTTCCGCCGCGATGCCGCGCATGCCGAACGCCGTCGCGACGACCGGCAGGCCCGCGCCCATGTAGTCCAGCACTTTGAGATTCGAGCCGCTGCCGCTGACGACCGGGTTCAGCGCGATGTCGCTCTGCCGAAAGATCTCCGCCTTGCGCGGCTCGTCGATTTCGCCGTGGCAGATCACGTTGGCACGCGGGCGCCCCGGCGACGCGCAGGCGCCGACGATGTGCAATTCGAGGTCCGGCAGGCGAGGCGCGACCTGCTCGATCAGGAACCGCGCCGCCTCGACGTTCGGCGCATGCCGGCTGCCGATGAACACCAGACGGCGGGCCGTCCGTCGCACGGCCGCCGGCCGCTCGCCGTGCGGCAGCGCGCTGCCGTTGGGCACCAGCAGCGCGCGACGTAGTGCGCGACCGGACAGAGTCTCCAACGCGGCCCGGTCTTCGTCGGCGCAATAGGCGACGAGATCCGCCGCGTTGACGAGGGTGCGTTCCGCCGCGTCGACGAATTCGTGGATCGGCTGCGATTCCTCGCCCGGATGGAGCGATCGCATCAGCACGTGCTCGGCATTGTGCGCGTCGTACACGCGCGGCTTGCGATCCAGCCCGAGCATCAGGTCGAAATAGACCGTGAACGGCGACTCGTGGATGATGATGTCGGCCCAGTCGTAATGATCCGCGTAGCCGCGGTGCATGTCGTTCGGGTAGGCGCCGTACACGCCGACCGCCACGCCGGACAGGTCGCCTTCGCCGCCGATCGCAGCGGTGGCGTTGTAGCAATCGACGAACGGCGCGGCCTTGCCGTAGCGATGCTCGACCAGGAACGGCGCGTGAACGATGCTATCGATATCGGAATCGACGTGCGAGGACGACAGGATGCGAATGTCGAACCTGTCCGCGAGAGCGTGATACAGGTTATAGAGGCGCGTTTCGCCGCCCGATCGCGGTGGGAAAAAGCAGGGATAGAAGCTCAATACGAGCAGACGCTTCCGCCTCATATGCAGTTCCGGCCTTGCAAATCCTGAAAATCTCGCTTGTCACCAACGCAACGCAGTCGATCCGTCACGCCGACAAGGCCGCATGCGCGGGCGTTGCTTATCGCCTCGTTGCCTCATATTTAAGCAAGCCTCGGGCGGAGGCCGTTTTCCGGCATCGAAAACGCCAATGAAACCTGGCGTTTCTAGGCTTCGGCGTATCAGCGGCGACAAGCGCGCCGGAAATTGTCATCACAGTATCAGCACCCCCGGTCCCGAACGGCTATTCGGCCAAACGGACTAGACGCGCTTTGGGCTGGCCCGCAACCCCGCCTCGGCCGAGCAGTACATGGCCGTCCCCGCGCCGTAGGTGGCCGTGGGTGGCCTCGCGCGCATCGCCTGCGGCATATGGCGCCGCTGGTGCCGCTCTCAGACCCTCGGCCAGCAGCACGTCGCGCGCCAGCACTAGTCGCTCGCGTCCTTGAATCTGGGGTGTTTCTCTGAATCTCTGTCGCCGCGATGCAGCGATGGAGGTGATTCGTGGCCGGGAAGGAGATTGCGGGCAAGAAGTATGTGGTGAAATTGACCATC
>DATEQV010000487.1:0-9515 GCA_035272265.1 Acidisphaera sp.
GGACCGGTGCACTGCCGATCGAAGACCCGCCCCACGCGGTCGTCCGGCGGCAGATCGGCGAGCGTGTGGACCGCTTCGACTTTGGGATGCGTCCGCAGGAACGCGGCGACCGTTCGGGCAGAACGCGCGGCCTGGTTGACCCGCAACGACAACGTCTCGAGCGAGCGGCCGAGCATCCAGCACGAATGCGGGTCGAGCTGCGTTCCCATCGCGCTCCTCAGCGTGCGCAACGGAGCGATGGCGCGCGCCGATCCGATCGCCGCACCGGCGATCAGGTCGCTGTGTCCGCCGACATATTTCGTCAGTGAATACAGCGACACGTCGATGCCATGCGCGAGCGGCTTCTGATGGATCGGCCCGAGCAGCGTGTTGTCGCACAGCGTGATCGGCCGCAGGCCGCGCGATTGTTCCAGCCGGTGCGCGAGCGCGGCCACGGCCGACAGGTCGACCAGCGTGTTGAGCGGGTTGGACGGCGTCTCGACCAGGATGGCGGACACGCGGCCCCGCGCGCAGGCACACTCCGCCGCCGCTTCCATGGCATACGGATCCAACCCGTCGACGAAGCCTTCGGCCGCGATGCCGAACGGCGCGAGCGTCTTGTGCAGCAGGGTCTCGGTTCCGCCGTACAGCGGCTGGCTGTGCAGGATGCAGTCGCCGGGCCGCACATGCGCGAGCAACGCCGTGGTGATCGCCGACATGCCGGAGGAGAAGACCAGCGCGCGCTCCGCCCCCTCGTGAACGGCGAGCCGGTCCTCGACGATTTCACTGTTCGGATGGTTGAACCGCGAATAGACGAGGCCGGGCGAGATGTCGGCAGGCACCGGCCTGCGTCCGGCCATGTAGTCGAAGAAGTCGCGCCCGTCTTCGGCGCTGCGGAACACGAAGGTCGATGTCAGGAAGACCGGCGGCTTGACCGACCCTTCGGAGAGGGCCGGGTCGTAGCCGTAGCCCAGCATCAGCGTTTCCGGATGCAGGCGGTGGTTCCCGAGCATGTCGGAATGCGTGCTTTTGATGCTCATCGTGTTGCTCCCGATCCGCCGGCGCGCCCTATAGACCGTGGCGCCCGCCGCCGTTGCCGCGATAGTAATACCGATCAGGCGCCGGACCATCGATCGTCGTGCGGTCGCGTGCGCCGCCGCGGAACACAGGCTGCGAGCCGGCCGGTCCTCGTGCAGGTTCCGGAGAGCGACGGAGACCCCAGGATGCCAAGCCCCGCGGACCGGTCGTGGGTGGTCCACGCGATCCAGACCATCGGGTCCGACTTCAACCGCTCGTCCGACACGCATCTGCTCCGCGTGCCGCTTCCCGGCATGCGCGGCGTCGCGCTATACTTGAAGGACGAGTCGACCCACCCGTCGGGCAGCCTCAAGCACCGGCTTGCCCGCTCGCTGTTCCTCTACAGCGTCTGCAACGGCTGGGTCGGCCCGCAGACCTCCATCGTCGAGGCGTCGAGCGGCTCGACCGCGGTTTCGGAGGCGTATTTCGCCAGACTGCTCGGGCTGCGCTTCGTCGCCGTCATGCCGCGCACCACGTCGGCCGAGAAGATCGCGCAGATCGCATTCCACGGCGGCGAGACGCATTTCGTCGACAGCCCCGCGGAAATGTATGCAGAGAGCGCCCGCCTCGCGCGTGAGCTGGACGGCCATTACATGGACCAGTTCACCTACGCCGAGCGCGCGACCGACTGGCGGGGCAACAACAACATCGCGGAGTCGATCTTCAGCCAGATGCAGCGCGAGGAGCATCCGGTGCCGGCCTGGATCGTCGTCGGCGCCGGCACCGGGGGCACCTCGGCCACGCTCGGCCGCTACATCCGCTACCGGCAGCTGGCGGCACGGCTATGCCTCGCCGACCCGGAGGCATCGGTGTTCCACCGCCATCTCGCCGACGCGCGTGTCTGCACCTACGACGGGCCGCCGTCGCTGATCGAAGGCCTCGGACGCCCGCGGTGCGAGCCTTCGTTCATCCCGACGCTGATCGATCGCGCGGTCGCCGTGCCGGATGCGGCGAGCATAGCGGCCGCTCGCGTGCTGTCGCGCCGCATCGGCCGGTCGTGCGGCGGCTCGACCGGCACCAACCTGTGGGCAGCGGCGCAGATCATCGCCGAGATGGGCGCGAGGGGTGAGCGAGGATCGGTGGCGACGCTACTATGCGATTCGGGCGAGCGCTACCGGAGCACGCACCTGGACGATGCGTGGCTGCGGCAGCAGGGCATCGACACGGGACCGGCGGAGGCGACGATGGAGCGGTTCTTCGATACCGGCACGTTCATCGCGCCACCGGAGAGCACGTAGGGGAAGCCGAGCTGCAACCACAGCTGGATGGCCGATGTTTTGACGGACGAGACCAGATCGCTGAGTATCCGGTCACGGACGGCGACGGAGGGAAGCATGAGCGAAGGCTACCAAGCGATCACCGTCCGGCCGGTCACACCGCGCATCGGCGCCGAGGTTTCAGACGTCGACATCACGCATTCGCTGAGCAACCGTCAGGTCGACGAGCTGCATCGTGCGCTGGCCGACCACCAGGTGCTGTTCTTCCGCAATCAGCGGTTCACGCTCGACAGCCAGAAAGCGTTCGGCCGGCTGTTCGGCGAGCTGCACATCCATCCGAACAATCCCGGCCCACCGGGACATCCCGAGATCATGCCCGTCCACGCCGATGCCAAGTCCAAGCGCATCGCCGGCGAGGAGTGGCACAGCGACGTGTCGTGCGATCCGGAGCCGCCGATGGGCAGCATCCTGCATCTGCACACAGTGCCGCCGTGCGGCGGCGACACGCTGTTCGCCAGCATGTACGCGGCCTACGACACCCTGTCCGACCGCATGAAATCGTTCCTCGAAGGGATGACCGCGCTGCATTCGGGCGAACGCTACTATCGCCGCGCCAACGCGCTTCTCGGGGTGGACGACACCGGCCGCCGGTTTCCCAGTGCAACCCACCCCGTGATCAGGACGCATCCAGTCACACGCCGCCGGGCGCTGTTCGTCAATCGCGGCTTCACCTACCGCATCAACGAGCTGCCCGAGGAGGAAAGCGACGCGGTGCTGAACTTCCTGTACCAGCACGCCGAGCGACCCGAGTTCCAGGTGCGCTTCCGCTGGCAGGTCGACAGCGTCGCCTTCTGGGACAATCGGTGCGCGCAGCACCTGGCCCTGTGGGACTACTTCCCGCAGGTGCGCTCCGGCAATCGGGTCACGATCAAGGGCGACCGGCCGTTCTGATCAGCGCTTGTCTTGCTGACGCCTATTGGGGCGGAGAGGCGGCTTCTGCCGCATCAGGCAACCGCCCGATCTGTTCGGCGTAGTGGCATGCGACGAGGCTGCCATCCACGTCGCGTAGATCCGGCCGCTCCGCTTCGCAGCGCTCGGTGGCGAACGGGCAGCGCGTGCGGAAGGCGCAGCCGGCGGGCGGGTCCAGCGGCGACGGAAGCTCGCCCCTGATCACCGCGGTGGTATTGCGGTGGCTGGGATCGACGGAGGGCGTCGCGGCCAGCAGCACGCGGGTGTACGGGTGGCGGGGCGCCGAAAACAGCTCGTCTTTCGACGCCATCTCCACCGGGCGGCCGCAGTACATCACCATCACGTCGTGCGCGATGTGACGCACCACCGAAAGATCGTGGCTGATGAACAGGTAGGCGAGATCGAACTCCTCCTGCAGGTCCATCATCAGGTTCAGCACCTGCGCCTGGATCGACACGTCCAGCGCCGAGACCGGCTCGTCCGCGACCACCACGCGCGGGTTCAGCATTAGCGCGCGGGCGATCGCGACGCGCTGCCGCTGGCCGCCGGAGAACATGTGCGGGTAGCGGCCGTACTGCTCGGGCCGCAGCCCGACCTTCGCCATCATGGCGCGCGCGGCGTCCTGCCGTTGCCGCCGGTTGCCGAGGCGGTTGATTGCCAGAGGCTCCTCCAGGATCGCGCCCACGGTCTTGCGTGGATTGAGCGAGCCATAGGGGTTCTGGAACACCATCTGCACCGTCAGGCGCAGGTGCCGGCGCTCGGCGCCCGTGGCGCCGGCCGTGGGTTTGCCGTCGATCAGCAGCTCGCCCTCGCTGGGCGGCTCGAGCAACGTCGCGATGCGCGCGAGTGTCGATTTGCCGCAACCGGACTCGCCCACCACCGCGAGCGTGCGTCCGGGGTAGAGTTCGAACGAGGCGCCGTCGAGCGCCTTGACCACGCCATGCTTGGCGAACATGCCGCCGCGCACGTCGTAGTAACGGCGCACGCCCCGCGCTTCCATCAGCACGGTCATGCCACGCTCGCCATGCGCAGCGGATGGTCGTTCGTCGGAACGCCCTGCTCGTCGAGCGGGTAATGGCACCGCGTGCGGGCGCCGGGCGGGCCGGCGAAGGCCGGCGGTTCGCGGACGCAACGCTCGGTCGCGAACCGGCAGCGCGGATTGAACAGGCAGCCCGTCGGGCGGTCGTCGATCCCGGGTACGACGCCGGGGATGGTCGGCAGACGGCGTCGGCCGATCGCGCGCTCCGGCAGCGCGTCGAGCAGTGCCGCCGTGTAGGGATCGCGCGGAGCGGCGAACAGCGCATCGGTCTCGCGTTCCTCGCGCACCTGTCCGGCGTACATGACCTGCACGCGCTGCGCCGTTTCGGCGACGACGCCCATGTCGTGGGTGATCAGCACCAGCCCCATGCCGCGGCTACGCTGCAGCCCGACCAGCAGTTCAAGGATCTGCTTCTGGATGGTGACGTCGAGCGCGGTCGTCGGCTCGTCCGCAATCAGCAGGCGCGGGTTGCAGGCGATCGACATCGCGATCATCACGCGCTGGTTCATCCCGCCGGAGAGTTGATGCGGGAAGGCGCGCAGCCGGGTCGCGGGGGCGGGGATGCCGACCTGGTCCAGCAACTCCACCGTGCGGTCGCGCACCTGACGCTCCGGCACCGCATGATGCGTCCTCAGCATCTCGCCGATCTGCCAGCCGACCGAATAGCACGGGTTCAGCGAACTCATCGGCTCCTGGAAGATCATCGCGATGTCGCGGCCAACCAGGCGGCGGCGCTCGCGCGGGGAGATGCCCAGAAGATCGGTGGCGCCGAAGCGCATCCGGTCGGCGGTGACACGGCCCGGGTGAGCGATCAGGCCCATGACCGCGAGCATCGAGACGCTCTTGCCCGATCCGGACTCGCCGACGACACAGAGAATCT
Source organism: Acidisphaera sp. (assembly GCA_035272265.1). Classification (GTDB taxonomy): domain Bacteria; phylum Pseudomonadota; class Alphaproteobacteria; order Acetobacterales; family Acetobacteraceae; genus Acidisphaera. The sequence goes on from DATEQV010000487.1 coordinate 5,162, forward strand.
CGCCTTCCTCAACGTCCACGTCGACGCCGTCCACCGCGCGCAGCGGACCACGCCCGGTCGCAAACGTGACGGCGAGGTTGCGGATTTCGAGCAGCGGCATCAGCGTTTCAACTTCGGATCGAGCGCGTCGCGCAGTCCGTCGCCGGCCAGGTTGAACGCGAGCACCGTCATCAGGATGGCCAGCCCCGGCCATGCGAGCAGCCACCACGCACGCTGGTAGAACTGCATCGCGCTGGAGAGCATGGTGCCCCATTCCGGCGTCGGCGGCTGCGCACCGAGGCCGAGAAAGCCGAGTGCCGCCGCGTCCAGGATCGCGGATGCGAAACCGAGGCTCGCCTGCACGATCAGCGGCGCCATGCAGTTCGGCAGAACGGTATCGAACATCAGCCGCAGGCGGCCGGCGCCCGCGCAGCGTGTGGCGGTGACGTAGTCGCGCGCGAGTTCCGACAGCGCGGCCGCGCGCGAAAGGCGCGTGTAGCCGGGCAGTGAGACGATGGCGACCGCGATCATCGCGTTGAACAGGCCGGGTCCCAGGATGGCGACGATGACGATCGCCAGCAGCAGGCTCGGGAAGACCAGCAGGATGTCCATCAGCCGCATGATCGCGGTATCGACCACGCCGCCGCTGAACGCCGCGGTGAGGCCGAGCACGGTGCCGAGCGAGAGCGCCAACGCCACCACCGCAAGCCCGATCAGCAGCGACAGCCGCGCCCCGTAGATCAGGCGCGAGAGGATATCGCGGCCGACGTCGTCGGTGCCGAGCAGGAACTCCGTGCTGCCGCCGGCCTGGAAGAACGGCGGTGCGAGGAAGTGCTGGCGGAACTGCTCGATGGGCGAATGCGGGGCGACGAAATCGGCGAAGACCGCGAGCAGGACCAGCACCGCCATCACGACGAGGCCCACCACCGCGCCGCGATTCTCGGCGAAGGCGCGCCAGACCAGCCTGGCGGCGCCGGGCTCGATGTCCGGCGCGACGGTCGCCATGACGAGGGCGTCGTCGGACGGCATCAGCGGCGGATCCGCGGGTTGAGCACGCCGTAGGTCAGGTCGACGCCGAGATTGACCAGCATGACCACCGAAGCCACCAGCAGCACGCCGCCCTGCAACACCGCGTAGTCGCGCTGGTAGACGCTGTTGACCAGCCAGTGGCCGACGCCGGGCCAGGAGAAGATGGTCTCGGTCAGGATCGCGCCCGAGAGCAGCGCGCCGACCTGAAGGCCGATCACGGTGACGATCGGGATCAGCGCGTTGCGCAACGCATGCACCACGACGACGCGCGGCCCGCTCAGTCCCTTGGCGCGGGCTGTACGGACGTAGTCCTCGCCCAGCACTTCCAGCATCGACGAGCGGGTCATGCGCGCGACGACCGCGAGCGGGACGGTGCCGAGGACCATGGTGGGCAGGATCAGGTGGCTGACCGCCGACCAGAACGCGCCCTGATCATCCGAGAACAGGCTGTCGATCAGCATGAATCCCGTGACCTGGGGCACGTAGTAGGCGTCGCCGATCTGCCCGGAGACGGGCGTCCAGCCGAGGGCGACGGAGAAGATCAGGATCATCATCAGGCCGAGCCAGAAGATCGGCATCGACGCCCCGGTGACGGACAGGCTCATCAGCCCGTAGTCGAACACCGATCCGCGCCGCACCGCCGCCAGCACGCCGAGCGGCATGCCGATCACGGTCGCGAACAGGATGGCGCAGGTCGCCAGTTCGATCGTGGCGGGAAACAGCTGCACGAACTCCGACCACACCGAGGCGTGCGTGACCATCGAGGTGCCGAGATGTCCTTCGACGAGCCCGACGTCGTAGCTGACGAACTGCTGCCAGAGCGGCCGGTCGAAGCCGTACTGGTGCATCAACTCGGCGTGGCGGGCCGGCGAGATCCCGTGCTCGCCGGCCAGCACTTCGATCGGGTCGCCCGGCACTGCGTGGATCAGCATGAAGCTGATGAACGTCACGCCGATGAAGGTCGGGACGATCAGGCCGATCCGCCGCAGGACGAAGCGCAGCAAGCGTCGCCTACTTCAGGTCGACGAAGTTGAAGTCGTGCCGGCCCATTGGGCTCATGACGAACCCCTCGACGTTCTTGCGCAGCGGCATGAAGGTGATCGAGTGGGCAATCAGGAAGAACGGGCCCTGTTCGTGCATGATGACCTGGGCCTGCTGGTACAGCGTCACCCGCTCGTCGTGGTTGCTGGTCGCCGCCGCCTTCTCGATCACCTCGTCGAACCGGTGATCGCACCACTTCGACGCGCTGCCGCCGCCGGGACGCGACGCGTCGCAACTCGCCAGCGGGACGAAGAAGTTGTCGGGATCGCCGTTGTCGCCGGTCCAGCCGAGCAGCGCCATGTCATGCTCGCCGTTCTGGGTGCGCTTGATATATTCGCCCCATTCGTAGCTGACGATCTTCGCCTTGATGCCGATCTTGGCGAGGTCGGACTGCATCAGCTCCGCCATCCGCTTCGCATCGGGGTTGTAGGGGCGCTGGACCGGCATCGCCCACAGCGTCGTCTCGAAGCCCTCCGGGAAGCCGGCGTCGGCGAGCAGCTTCTTCGCCTTGTCCGGATCGTGCGGGTATTGCTGGATGTTGCCGTCCCACGACCACATCGTCGGCGGGATCAGGTTCGTCGCCTCCGTCCCCGCGCCCTGGTAGATCGCCTGCAGGATGGCGCCGCGATCGATCGCCATGTTGATCGCCAGCCGCACACGCTGGTCGGTGAATGGCTTCTTCTGGTTGTTGAACGCGAGATAGCCGATGTTCATCCCGGGCTGCTGCATCAGCTGCAGGTTGGGATCGGACTTGATGGACGTTAGGTCCGACAGCAGCGGGAAGGCCATCGCCTGGCATTCGTCGGCGCGCAGCTTCGCGAGCCGCACCGCAGGATCGGTGCTGATCGAGAAGACGAGGCCGGTCAGCTTCGGCTTCTCCCCCCAGTAGCCGGCGAAGGGCCGGTAGCGGATGATCGCGTCCTTCTGGTACTGCAGCAGCTCGAACGGGCCGGTGCCGATCGGGTGCTGGTCGATCGACTCCGGCTTGCCGGCCTTCAGCATCGCGTCGGCGTATTCCTTCGACTGGATGGACGCGAAATCCATCGCCATGTCGGCCAGGAACGGCGCCTCGGGCTTATTGAGCGTGAAGCGGACGGTGTAGTCGTCCGGCTTGTCGATCGACGCGAGCAGCTTGTCGAAGCCCATGTCGCCGAAATACGGATAGTGTCCACCCGAGACCTTGTGGAACGGGTCGTCCGCCTTCCATTGGCGGTCGAAGGTGAACAGCACGTCGTCGGCGTTGAAGTCCCGCGCGGGCTTGAAGTCGGCGTTGGACTGCCACTTCACGCCATGCCGCAGGTGGAACGTGTACGTCTTGCCGTCGGGCGAGACGTCCCAGCTTTCGGCGAGGTCGGGCTCGACCTCGGTCGTCCCCGGCTTGAACTCCACGAGCTTGTCATAGATCGGGTGGTTGGCGTCGAAGGTGGTCCCCGTGGTGTTCAGCATCGGGTTGAAGCTCTCCGGCGAACCTTCCGAGCAGTAGACGAGCGTCTTCGCCCGCGCCGCGCCCATGCCGCCGATCATCGCCAACGCCACCGCCGCGACGATTGTCCTGCTGACCATCGTTCACCTCCCATTCGGGCCGCCGGCCGACGCCGGTCCGAGGCCGAATGAACTCCGTTTCCGCTGTCCGGGGAAGATCGATTGTACGTTCGGCGTCGGTCGCGCAGAGCTTGACCCGGCCGATCTTCGGGCGACTATGCTGCGCCTTATGCCGGACGCAGCGTCGCTCAACGAAACATTGCGGTCCATTCGCCAATCGACACGGCGGCTCGACTTTCTGTCGGCCTACGATCAGGCCTGCCACGCACTCGAGACTTGGCCCGACGAGCTGCAGCTCGAGTACGAGGCGATCTTCGCCTTGGCGAATCTGGGGGCCATTGCCGGCGCGACCCAGCGGTTGAACCGGCTGGAACAGGACCGCATCGACAAGGCCGAGCCTGACCTCGCGCTCGATCTGAAGACACTGCGGGCGAGACTGCTGAAGGATAAGGCGTTGCGCCAGCAGGGCGCCGAGCGCCGGCGCACCGCGCTCGAGGCGGCTGCCGCGTACGCGGCAGCCGACGCGTCTGGCGGCAGCTACTACCCCGCAATCAATGCAGCGTCCCTGTCGGCGCTCTCGGGCGACTTGACCGCGGCGAAAGACCATGCCGAGCGGGCGTTGGCACGCGCCCGGTCGCAACCGCCCGACGTCTGGACGATGTTCACCGAGGCGGAAGCCCTGCTGATACTCGGCGATGTCGATGCGGCCGGGGACGCCTATGCCCGGGGCGCGACGGCGGCCGGCGAGAACATGCGCGCGATC
>DATEQV010000488.1:0-23824 GCA_035272265.1 Acidisphaera sp.
TTCGTCCTGCAGATAGATGCCGTAGATCGTGCCCGTCTTGCTGGCGCCCTCGAAGATCCGCTCGGGCACGTCGCTCGTCTGGTTGCCGTTGGCATCCGCCGGCAGCACCGTCGAGATCGTCGTGCCCTGCGTGTTCTCGCCCTGGACCAGGTAGCCCGCGCGCAGCGTGTGGTTGGGCAGGATCTGCCAGCTCGCGTCGAGCTGCGTGCCGATCGCCAGCGACTCGCGTGACGCCGTCTGCGCCAATCCGAGGAAGATCAGGTCGCCCAGCGGATCGGGTGTGAAATTCAGGCTGGCGAAGCGCGTGAAGGCGGAGAGCCGCACGTCGGCGTTGTCGAAATGCTTCTGCAGGGCGACGATCCCGAAATCGGTGATCTCGCGCTGGTACTCGTTCAGGTTGGCGCTGTTGAAGTTGCTGACCCCGAGCACGGTGTAGAGCGGTGTCTGGCCGGGATTGTTCGGGATCTGGAATTGCGCGTCGGCGACGCCGGCGATGACGCTCAGCCGCGCCGTGTCGCTCAGCAGCACCGACCCTTTGACCAGCCCGTGGTACTGGCTGGTATCGTCATGGATCGGGTTGAAGCTGTCGGTCGGATTCTCGATTCCGATGTCGTTGTGCAGGAAGTCGCCGGTGGCGAACCAGTCCGCCAAGCCCACGCGGCCACCCCAGCTCCCGCTCGGCTGGTACCAGTCGCGCTGCCCGCCATAAGCCTCCAGCGACTCGCCCGGATCGCTGGTGCCCGACTTCCGCTTGATGTCGACCACGCCCGCCTGCAGGAAACCGTATTGCGCCGGCAGCGTGCCAGTCAGCAGCGAGATCGAGTCCGCCGCCCGGTCCTCCAGCGTCTGGCTGAAGATGTTGATCCCCTCGGGCAGCTGCACACCATCCAGCCGGTACTGCAGGCCCGCATGGTCGCCGCGCACATGGATCTGCCCGAAACTGTCCTGCGCGACGCCGGGCGCCTGCAGCAGCACCTGGTTGAGCGGCGCGTTCTCGCCCTGAGGAATATCTTCCAGCGCGTCGGGCGTAAACGTATAGACCGTCGCCCCTAGGCTCGGTTGGATCTGGTCGCGCGCCTGATCGAGTTGCTTGGCGATGACCACGACTTCCGGGGCGTAGTCTGGCGGCACCGCCTGCCCGCTTGCGGCGCAGGGGGCCAACAGGCAAGTCGAAACCAACAGCACACGCCGCATGGGCCGCCCCTGACGATACAGTATAACATACCATCAAAACCCGGCGGCGCACGCAAGGACCGCAGGATACGCAGTCCCCGTCGACCATCGTCGCGGCCGCCGTGGTCCGACCGGAAAGCCCCCCTTATCTCGCCGGCCGAGCTTGATCTAAGAAAATAAAGCTAGACTTTCGGTCCTATCGCGGGTTATCCTCTTGGAGTGTTGCAGCCCGAGACCGAAAGGAGGGGCCAGTGTTCGAGTTCCTGCCGCCCTTCCTCAAGCGGCTCTACCAAAGCTTCCGGGTCCCCTACGCCCGCGGCACCCGCGTGCGCGAAACACCGGAGCCCGATCCCGAGATCGCCGTGTCCATGCGCGAGCGCATGTTCAGGGTCGAAATCATCCAGGACGCCTTCTGCGAACGCCGGCCCAAGCCCCAGCGGCTGTTCCGTAGCCCGCCCGGGCATCGCGACATGTATTCTTGGTGCGACCTCGAGGTCTCCCGCTATCCGCGCGCCCGCCATCGCTGCGCCCACTGCAGCGAAACCCGCGCGCTCTTCAAACGCGCCAACGACGGCGACTGGCAGGCCGAAGTCCGCCTGCACCGCCTCGCTACCCGCGCGTCGATGCGCCTGCTCGTCCAGCGCCGCGCCTGGGCCGAGACCCGCCGCCGCCAGCGCGCCGCGCGCACCCCCAGGCCGGGGCCGCCGCCGGTGATCTGGATCATGCTCGGCTGGAAGCGCTGGCGCGACCGAAAGCGCGAATACCCTCCTGCGACCGACCGCTGGTTCATCGTCGAACGCCGCGCGGCCGAGGCCAAGCTCGTCCGCGCCCATACGCGCACGCTGCAACGCATGTCCCAGCGCAGCCGCGCCCGCCGGCGCGACGCTGAAATCGCGCGCGAACGCGACGTCGGACGGGTACGCGAAGCGCAGTCCACCGTCTCGCCGACGGAACAAGCGGCGGACGCTCCTGTCCCGTCATCGCGAGGCGCGCAGCGCCGTGGCGATCCAGGGCAACGTGGCAAACGTCCGTCGCGCGGCCCTGGATCGCCACGCCGCCAATCGGCGGCTCGCGATGACGGTGTCCATGCGGCCGGACTACGCGAGCCGCCGGCCGAAGCCACCCCGGCCGAACCCGCGCCGCCCGACGCACCCGCACCCGCCATCGCTCCGGCGCCACCGGAACCCGCGCCCGCACCGCGCATCGCGCTGATTCCATACCCGCCCGGCGGCAAGACCATCATCAAGATCGGCGCCGCGCAGCGGATTCCTGCGCCGTGCCGCCGCTGCATCGCAGGCCCCGCGACCGGTTCAGACGACGCCGTTCGCGTCCGCCAGCTCACCGGTTCGCCGAACGGCGGACGCGCAGGCGGACAACGGCGCGATGGCATCCCGCCGCACCCCGTCGTTGAGGACCGCGGCGACCTCGGCGATCTGCCGGTCGAGCGAATAGCGTGCGCGCACGTAGTCCCGCCAGCGTGCCGGCCGTGCGGCGCGGATCAGGTCCACGGCTTCCTCGACCGTGCCGAACAGGACCTCCGCCGGCCAGCACTCGGCGGCGCCGGGGTGGTCGAACACAACGAGGTCGCAGCCGCTCGCGGCGGCTTCCAGCACGGCGTAGCTCAGGCCCTCGTGCAGGCTGGTGTGCAGCAGCACGGCGTTGGCCGCGTGCCAGCGCGGCATGCCGGACTGCCCGATGCGGCCTTCCCAGCTGATCGCGTCGCGCAGGCCCAGGCGCCCGGCGAGGTGCACGAACGTCTCGTGCGCGAGCGGTTCGCCGCCCATGCCGCACAGGCTGAGGTGCCAGCGGGCGTCGACCGCGCGCAGGCGGGCCAGAATCTGCAAGGCGAGCGTCGGGTTCTTGCGCAGCGTCATCAACCCGCACCATCCGATACGGAACGAATTGCGCTCGCCGGCCGGAACGAACCGCCCGGTGTCCACGCCGTTGCAGATCAGGTGCAGCCGGCTGGTCAGCTCGATCTCGGGGGCGGCGGCGCGCACGCGGCGGCGCATGTCGGGGCTGACGACGACGATGACGTCGTCGACCTTGTCCCAGGGCGTGTTGGCGACGTGGGGGGTCTCGGTGGCCTCGATCCGGTGGACGCGGACGATCACGCGCCGCCCGCCGAAGTCGGTGGCGCCGATCAGTGCGGGGAAGGGCGGCCAGCAGAACTCGAACCAGATCGCGTCGCGCGGCTCGTCGGTCCATGCCAGTGCCTCGCCGAGGGTGGCGGGACTGGTGAGGTGGAACTTGCGGACCTCCCATCCCGATGCTGCGGGCAGGTGCGCCAGCAGATCGCCGGTGAAGTGATCCAGCGTCGGGAGCGTCATCATGGCGAGGCGGGGTGCGCGTGGCATGGTGTGTTGCTAGTCGGAAAGCCTCAAGCTTGCGTTGACGGGGGTCCGGGGCCTCAGGCCCCGGCGGGTTCAGGGCGGAGCCCTGACCTTGCTCCCTGAAGGTTTTGCCGATGGACGTTGTCGCCCCTGTCGCCCCCGAGGTGCTGCCGACTCCGGTCCGTCGCCGGATCCTCGTCTATCTCGGCGTGCTGATCGTGCTGCTCGCGTTCGGCGCGCCCGGCGGGGGCCTGATCGACGTGCCGTTGTCGTTCCTGCTGAAGAACAAGCTGCACCTGTCGGCGCAGCAGGTCGCGACGTTCCGCCTGATCGCGGCGATTCCGCTCTACCTGTCCGGCCTGTTCGGCTTCGCGCGCGACGTCCGGGACCCGTTCGGCCGCGGTGATCGCGGCTTCTTCATGCTGTTCGGCGGGGTCACGGCGGCGCTGTACGTCGCATTCGCCTTCGTGCCGGTGACCTACGGCACGCTGCTGGTGGAGATCGTGCTGCTGACGACGGCGTTCCTGTTCGTCTCCGGCGCGCAGAACGGGCTGACGGCGGCGGTCGGCGAGCAGCATCAGATGTCGGGCCAGATCAGCGCGGCGTGGAACATCTTCGGCTCCATTCCCGGCCTGGTGGCGCTGGTGATCGGCGGCTCGGTGAGCGAATATCTGGAGGCGGGGAGTGCCGACCGTGCCGCGCGCACGCTGTTCCTGCTCGGGGCGGCGGCGATGGCGGCGGTGGGGCTGTACGGCGTGTGGCGGCCCGCGGTCGTTTTCGACAACGTCCGGCGCGAGCACGGGCTGCGCCATCCGCTGATCCAGTTGCGCCGGCTGCTGCGGCACTGGCCGGTCTATCCGGCGCTGCTGATCTGGATGCTGTGGAACTTCGCGCCGGGCACGCAGACGCCGCTGCAGTATTATCTGCAGAACACGCTGCACGGTTCGGACCTGCAGTGGGGCGAGTGGAACGCGATCTTCGCGGCGTCGTTCACGCCGACCTTCCTGCTGTACGGCGTGCTCTGTCGGCGGTACCCTTTACGGACGTTGCTGTGGTGGGGGACGGTGGCGGCGGTGCCGCAGATGGTGCCGCTGCTGTTCATCAATTCGATGCTGGGCGCGCTGATCACGGCGGTGCCGATCGGGCTGATGGGCGGTGTTGCGACCGGGGCCTATCTCGACCTGCTGATCCGCTCCTGTCCCGAGGCGCTGCAGGGTTCGGTGCTGATGATGTCGGGTGCGCTGTACACTGTCGTGTCGCGCTTCGGCGACGTGCTGGGGACGGCGCTGTACGACCGTTACGGCGGGTTCGGCGTGTGCGTGGCGGCGATCACGCTGGTGTATGCGGCGATCCTGCCGGTGCTATGGCTGGTGCCTCGGCAGTTGGTGGAGCGTGCGGATGCGTAGGGTTGCGATGGCCTTGTGGGTTGCCGTTTCGTTGGTCGCGGCAGCGGGCGCGCCCGCGCGGGCGGCCGGGACGGACCCGAAAGCGTTTCTGCAGGGCGTGATCCAGCGTCTCGGCTCCGGGCACACGGTGCCGGCCGACCAGCTGTACACGCCGGCGCTGGCCGGACTGCTGCGGCAGTCCGCGGCGGCGGCGCACAAGGGCGACGCTCCCTGCATGGACGGCGATCCTGTGCTGGACTGCCAGGACTGCAGTCCGCTGACGCATCTGACGGTGACGGTGAGCGATCCCGTGCAGGGCAAGGCGGACGCGAGCGCGCACTACACGGTCGCCGGCGACGTGCGCGACATGAAATACACGCTCGTGCAGACGCCGCGCGGCTGGCGCATCGACGACATCCGCTCCAGTTCGATGCCGAGCCTGCGCGCCTACCTGTCCGGCCCCGACTGCCGGTGACGCGCGGGGCGGCGCTACAGCACGTGGAAGATGTAGAGCAGGATGATGACGGGAATCGGTATCCCCAGCAGCCAGAGCAGCAAGTCTCGCATGACATTCCTCCCGTTGAGCGTGGCTGCGAACGTGAGGCCGTGCTGAAAGTTGCGCGCCCGGCTGGGCTGTTGTGGCGGTCAGGCGGTTGCGGTTTTCCGCGGCCGTCCTCCTTTCCGGCCATGCCGCTGGGCGCTGGTGCGTTTGGCCGCCGACCGCGACTCGCCTCCTCGGCTTGCGAAAGCGGCGGCGAGAGCACCCGCGGGCAGCATGGCAGGCAGTACGGCGGTCAGGAGACCGTGCACGCTGACCTGGATATCTCGGCCCTCGATCTCGAGCGCCGATCCGTCGGGCCAGATCTCCAACTTCGCCAGATCCTGTGGGGGCACCTCCTGCAAGCTGCCGATCCAGCGAAGGGGGATCAGGAATCCAGCCCCCCGTGTCGTCACGATTTCGATCGCGTCCCGCTCCGGCACGTAGCGCACGGACTGCGCACGGATTTCCGTCTCTGCTTCCGCTTGTCCGGCCGCGAGAGCGTTGGCATACGCGGCGTCCGTCGTTCGATGCGCACTCATTGTCCTATGCTCACGTCTGCTGTCGTGCCGTCCCGAAACGTCAGGTGTAGCCATTCGCGCGCTGGATCATACCATGCGCCGGCGATCTGCTTCGCACCGCGCACGCGTCCCTTCAGCATCTCGATCCCGCCTGCCCTCAGCACGCACCACCTGTTTTCAACGCACGTCGTCTGCCGAATCGCCCACCAGCTCCGTCGGCACGCCGGCAACTCCGCACGAACGTCGTCCAGCAAGCGGTTCACCACGCGCGGCAGCGGCACATTGCTCAGCGGAGCGATGCTGATCAGTTCCACCGTGCTGCCCGTGTACGAGAAGCCCACGCGCGCGATCCAACCCTCGCCACGATGCCGGGTGTGGACGTGGGGCGGGCAATGGTCGTCCGCGAAGACGTATACCGCCGCTCCCGTCGCCTCGGAGACGAACACCCGAGCCATCGCGAGAAATCACCCTTCAGCTTGGGTTTTCCAAAGAGAAGGCCTGGGCGGCGTAGCCTACCCGCATCATTGTGCCCAGCCCGACAGACGTTTCCGACAGGGATGACGATGACCGACGCCCTCGCCGCCATCCAGCGACAGATCATGTGGAACCGGCTCATCGCGGTGGTCGAGGAGCAGGCGCAGACGATGATCCGCACCGCCTTCTCCACCACCGTGCGCGAAGCCGGCGATCTGTCGGCCGGCATCTTCGACCTGCAAGGGCGGATGATGGCGCAGGCGGTCACCGGCACGCCGGGACACGTCAACTCGATGGCGGAATCCGTGGGCCACTTCCTGCGCAAGTTCCCGGCCGAGACCATGCAGCCGGGCGACCACTACATCACCAACGACCCGTGGCTCGGCACCGGCCACCTGCACGACCTCACCGTCGTCACGCCGGCGTTCCACTCGGGGCGCATCGTCGGGCTGTTCGCCAACACCGCGCACGTCATCGACGTCGGCGGCCTCGGCATGGGGCCCGAGGGGCGCTCGGTGTTCGAGGAAGGCCTCTATATCCCGATCGTCAAATGCTTCGACCGCGGGCGGCCGAACGACACCTTCTTCGACTTCCTGCGCGCCGGCTCGCGGCTGCCGGTCGAACTCGAAGGCGATGTCTATTCGCTGTGCGCCTGCAACGACACCGGTGCCAGGCGGCTCGCGCAGATGATGGCGGAGTTCGGCCTCGCCGACCTCGACGCCCTGGCCGGTCACATCTTCGACGCCTCTCGCAGCGCCACCGAGGCCGCCATCGCGGCCCTCCCGCCCGGCACCTACGCCGCCGAGATCGGCTCGGACGGCTACGAGGACACGGTGACGCTGCGCGCGGCGATGACGATCCATCGCGACACGATCGACGTGGACTTCGCCGGCACCGGCGGCCTGTCGTCGCGCGGCATCAACGTGCCGGCCGCCTACACCCGCGCCTATGCGTGCTTCGGCATCAAGGTCGTCGTCGCCCCCGACATCCCGAACAACTGGGGCAGCCTGCTGCCGTTCCGCATGGCCATCCCGGACGGCTGCATCCTCAACGCCCCGCGCCCCTACGCCGTCAGCGTTCGCCACGTGATCGGCCACCTGCTGCCCGACCTGATGATGGGCTGCCTGCACCAGGCGGTGCCCGCGCGGGTCACCGCCGAGGGCGCGGCGTGCCTGTGGAACCCGCCGCTGCGGGGCGGCGCGTCGGTCAGCGGCCAGTCGCGCGGCAATCGCCCGGTGATCGACGACTTCGAGATCATCACCTTCAACTCCGGCGGCACCGGCGCGCGGCCCACGCGGGACGGGCTCGACGCGACGGCGTTTCCCTCCGGCGTGCGGACCATGCCGGTGGAGGCGACCGAGAACGTCGCCCCCGTGGTGTTCTGGCGGAAGGAGCTGCGGCCCGATTCGGGCGGCGCCGGGCGGACCCGGGGCGGCGCCGGTCAGGTCATGGAGATCGCCACCAAGGGCGACCTGGAATTCGCCTGCAACGCGATTTTCGACCGCGTCGCCCACCCCCCGCGCGGCCGAGATGGCGGCGCCGACGGTGCCGCGGGCGCCGTGCGCCTGAAATCCGGCGCGACCCTGCGCACCAAGGGCTTCCAGGCGATCCCCGACGGCGACCGGCTGGTCCTGGAACTGCCCGGCGGCGGCGGCATGGGCCCCCCGGCCGAGCGCGACAAGGCGGCGCTCGCCCGCGACGCGTGCGACGGCCTCGTCAGCCCCCGGGCCGCTCGCGAGGTCTACGGCGTTGAAATCGCTGACTCCTGACCGCGCCCGACGGCGCGCCGCCGCCGGTGGAGTGCGCCCGGATGCGGGAGCTGTGCTGCTGAAGCGGAACTTGTTGGACTCGCGGCGGGGTCCTAGGTTGCGTCGTCCCTGAATCGCACCCCAGACCCCGGGTCCACATGGCGTCCGAGCCTGCCTACAAGCGCGTCCTGCTGAAAGTCTCCGGCGAGGCGCTGATGGGCCGCCGGGAATACGGGCTCGACAACGAGACCGTCCGCCGGATCGCCGCCGACGTGGCCGCCGTCGTCCAGATGGGCGTGCAGGTCTGCCTGGTGATCGGCGGCGGCAACATCTTCCGCGGCGTCTCCGCCGCCGCCGCCGGCATGGACCGCGCGCAAGCCGACTACATGGGGATGCTCGCGACCGTGATGAACGGGCTCGCATTGCAGAACGCGCTGGAGAAGCTCGGCGTGCCGACCCGGGTGCAGTCGGCGATCCCGATGTCCTCGGTCTGCGAGCCGTATATCCGCAGGCGGGCCGAGCGGCACATGGAGAAAGGGCGGGTCGTCGTGTTCGCCGCCGGCACCGGCAACCCGTTCTTCACCACCGATACCGCGGCGGCCCTGCGCGCGGCCGAGATGAACTGCGACGTGCTGCTGAAGGGCACCCAGGTGGACGGGGTCTATTCCGCCGACCCGCGGCTGGAGCCGACTGCCGAGCGGTTCGAGACGCTGACCTACCTGGACGTGCTCTCCCGCGACCTGCAGGTGATGGACGCCGCGGCGATCAGCCTCGCGCGCGAGAACGGGCTGCCCATCGTGGTCTTCAACATCCACGCCCCCGGCGCCTTCGCGCAGGTGATCCGCGGCGAGGGGCGATTCACCACCATCATCGAACAGCCATAAGGGCCGCAGCCATGGCCGCCCCAGCCGACCTCAACACGCTCAAGACCGACCTCACCCGCCGCATGGACGGCGCGCTGGAGACGCTGCGCCGCGAATTCGCCGGCCTGCGGACCGGCCGCGCGAGCCCGGCCCTGCTCGAACCCGTCAAGGTCGACGCTTACGGCACCGAGATGCCCCTGAGCCAGGTCGGCACGGTCAACGTGCCGGAGCCGCGGATGCTGACGGTGCAGGTGTGGGACCGCTCGCTGGTCGGCCACGTGGAACGGGCGATCCGCGACGCCGGCCTCGGCCTCAACCCGGCCTCCGACGGCCAGCTCGTGCGGGTGCCGATCCCGATGCTGACCGAGGAGCGGCGCAACGAGCTCGCCAAGCTCGCGGGCAAGTATGCCGAGGGGGCCAAGGTCGCGGTCCGCGGCGTGCGGCGCGACGGGATGGAGCAGATCAAGGCCGCCGAGAAGAAGCACGCCATCGGCGAGGACGTCGCGGTGAAGTGGCACGACGAGGTGCAGAAGCTCACCGACGGCTACATCAAGCGGATCGACGACAGCCTCGCCGAGAAGGAGCGGGACATCCGCCAGGTCTGAGGCGGCCCCAGCACATAAACAGATGTCGATATCAGTTCTTTCCCGTGCGCCCCGTCTGGTCGAGGCGCCGGCCGACCCGGCCGGTGCGCCCGCGCACGTGGCGATCATCATGGACGGCAACGGCCGCTGGGCGTCGCGCCGCGGCCTGCCGAAGGTCGCCGGCCATCGCGAGGGGGCCCGCGCGGTGCGCCGGACGATCGAGGCGGCGATCCGCCGGGGCGTCGGCTGGCTGACGCTGTACGCCTTCAGCAGCGAGAACTGGCGCCGGCCGGACACCGAGGTGCGCGACCTGACCGGCCTGCTGCGTCATTACCTGCGCAGCGAGGTCGACGAGCTGCGGGCCAACGGCGTGCGCCTGCGCATCATCGGCGACCGCGAGCGCTTCGATGCCGACATCCGTGCCAGCCTCGCCGATGCGGAGCGGGTGACGCAGGACAATGCCAGGCTGAACCTGACCGTCGCTCTGTCGTATGGCGCGCGGACCGAGCTGGTCGCCGCCGCCCGCGCCGCGGCCGAGGCCGCGCGGGACGGGCTGCTCGACCCGTCGCGGCTGGACGAGCGCGCCTTCGCCCGCTTCCTGTTCACCGCCGAGATGCCCGATCCCGACCTGATCGTGCGCACCAGCGGCGAGCAGCGGCTGTCGAACTTCCTGCTCTGGCAGGCCGCCTATGCCGAACTGGTGTTTCAGGACGTGCTGTGGCCCGATTACGGGCAGGCGCAGTTCGACGAGGCGCTGGCCGAATTCGCCCGCCGCGAGCGCCGGTTCGGCGCCCGGCCCTGATCCCGGCTGTCGACACGCCGCCGCCACAGCGGTCGGCCCCAGGGCGGTCGGCCTTGCGCCGACGCTGGGCCGACCTGCGGCTGCGCGTGATCTCGGCCGCCGTCATCGTCCCCCCGAGCGTCGCCGCCATCTGGCTCGGCGGCTGGGCGTTCATCGCCCTCATCGCGCTGGCGCTGACGGTATTAACCATCGAGTGGGCGCTGATGTGCCGGCAGGCCAACCGGCCATTCCTGCCGGTCGCCGGGTTGGCGTGGATGGTGCTGGCGGCCTGCTCGCTGCTCTGGCTGCGCGCCGATCCCGCCGCCGGACGGGTCAACGTGCTGTTCCTGGCCCTCGTGGTGTGGGCGAGCGACATCGGCGCCTATGCGGCCGGGCGGCTGTTCGGCGGCCCGCGGCTCGCACCATCGATCTCGCCGGCCAAGACCTGGGCCGGGGCGGGCGGCGGGCTGCTGGCGGCGGTGGCGGTGGGCGCGCTGATCGGCCTTGCCGCGCAGGGGACGGCGCGGCTGCCGGCGGCCGGCGGGGCGGCGGTGCTGCTGGGGGTCGCCGCGCAGGTCGGCGACCTGACCGAGAGCGGGGCGAAGCGCCGTCTGGGCGTGAAGGATTCCGGGCGGCTGATCCCTGGCCACGGGGGCCTGCTGGACCGGGTGGACGGGCTGCTGGCGGCGAGCCCGGTCGCCGCGCTGCTGGCCTTCGGGGCCGGACGCGGGCTAATGCTCTGGTCATGAAGTCCGTCACCGTTCTGGGCAGCACCGGCAGCGTCGGGACGCAGACCGTCGACCTGCTGGCAGCCTCGCCGGAACGCTTCGCGGTGCGCGCGCTGGTCGGCGGCCGCAATGCTACCCTGCTCGCCGAGCAGGCCCGCACTTTGCGCGCCCAACACGCCGTCATTTTCGACGCCACGCAGGAGGCCGCCCTGGCCGAGGCGCTGGCGGGCAGCGGCATCACCACCGGCGCGGGGCCCGAGGCGGTGGTGGCCGCCGCGGCGCTGGAGGCCGACTGGACGATGGCGGCGATCACCGGCGCGGCCGGCCTCGCGCCGACGCTCGCGGCGATCCGAAGGGGTGCGGCGGTGGCGCTGGCGAACAAGGAGGCGCTGGTCTGCGCCGGTGCGGTGATGCTGAACGCCGTCGCGGCCTCGGGCGCGACCCTCCTGCCTGTCGATTCCGAGCACAACGCCATCTTCCAGGCGCTGGCGGACGGCAACCGCGACGCGGTCGAGAAGATCGTGCTGACCGCGTCCGGCGGCCCGTTCCGCTCGGCCACGCTGGAGGAGCTGGCCGCCGCGACGCCGGAGAGCGCGCGCCGCCATCCGGTGTGGTCGATGGGGGCGAAGATCTCCATCGACAGTGCCACGATGATGAATAAGGGCCTGGAGCTGATCGAAGCGGCACGCCTGTTTGGGCTGCACGAGACGGAAATCGACGTGCTGATCCACCCGCAATCCGTGGTGCACGGGCTGGTCTACTTCCGTGACGGGTCCGTGCTGGCCCAGCTCGGCTCGCCCGATATGCGCATACCGATCGCCCACACGCTGGCGTGGCCGCAGCGGCTGCCGACCGCCGCGCCGCGCCTCGATCTGGCCGAGCGCGGCCGGCTGGACTTCGAAAAGCCCGACGAGCAGCGGTTTCCCGCACTTCGCCTCGCCCGCGATGCCTTGCGTGCCGGGGCGGCCGCGCCCACCATTCTGAGTGCCGCCAACGAGGTCGCGGTGGATGCCTTCATGGCGCGGCGGATCGGTTTTCTCGATATCGCCGCGACGGTCGCGCGGGTGCTCGATGCGCTCGGTGCGCCACCGCTCGCCACTCTGGACGACGTCGTCGCCATCGACGCCGAGGCGCGGCGGCTGGCCGAGACCATGACCGTCGCCCGTGCTGCCTGAGCGCCTTTGCCTGGTTGAGCCGACTGACCGCGCCGCCCGAACGTCGAGGATGACACGACCGTGCTGATCCATGCTTTGGCCGACCCGCTCCGCACCGCCATCGCCTTCGCCGTGGTGCTCGGCGTGCTCGTGTTCGTGCACGAGCTCGGGCACTACCTCGCCGCGCGCTGGCTCGGCGTGCATGTCGAGGTCTTCTCGATCGGCTTCGGCCGGGCGATCGCGTCCTGGTCGGACCGGCGCGGGACGACGTGGAAACTGGGATGGCTGCCGCTCGGCGGCTTCGTGCGGTTGCACGGCATGGAGCGCGAAACCGACCTCACGCCGGAAGGGCGCGCGACCCGTCTGCAGGGCCGTGCGTTCGCCGACAAGCGCGTCGGTGCGCGTGCGGTGGTGATCGCCGCCGGACCGCTGGCCAACTTCCTGCTCGCGGCACTGCTGTTCACCGTGCTGAACGTCGCCGTCGGCCGCGCGGTGTCGACATCGACGATCGGGCAAGTGGTGCCCGATTCGGCCGCCGCTTCTGCGGGGCTGCAGGTGGGCGACTCGATCGTGGCACTCGACGGCACGAAGATCGCCAACTTCGAGGACGTCAAGCGCATCGTCTCGGCGCGTCCCGGCCAGCCGATCACCATCGACCTGATGCGCAACGGCGCGCCGCTGACGGTGCACGCGACGCCCGGTTCGCAGGTCTCGGACGGCAAGACGGTCGGCATCCTCGGCATCGTGAACCGCACCGAGTTCAAGCCGGTCGGCGTGCTCGACGGCTTGTATTACGGTGTCGTGCAGACCTGGACGGTGACGCGGGAAACCGTGGTCGGCGTTTGGCAGATGATCAGCGGCCAGCGCGGCGCCGGCGAACTCGGCGGCGTGATCCGGATCGCGCAGATGTCCGGGCAGGTGGCGCAGCTCGGGGTGGCCAGCCTGCTGTCGTTCATCGCGGTGCTGTCGATCAATCTGGGGTTGATCAACCTGTTCCCGGTGCCCGTGCTCGATGGCGGGCATCTGGTGTTCTACGCCGCCGAGGCGGTGCGCGGACGGCCGATCCCGACGCGCGCGCAGGAATACAGCTACCGCGCGGGGCTCGCGGTGATCCTGTCGCTGGTGGTGTTCTCCGCATGGAACGATCTGGCGCATCTGGGCGTGGTGCGCTGGGTCGCCGGGTTGATCGGCTGATCCCACCGCCGCGAGGCGACGTGTCACTGCCGGCCGCGCGGCGTTGCCCTGGTACCGCTTCTGCCGCAGCGTCTGGCGCGGCGTCGGTACGGCGGCTAGTCTCCGCCGCCCGCACGCTTGACTCGTCGGTTCAGACGGGTTCTTCCGGTATCGGTCGAAGAAGGGGGATCAGGCGTTTGACCGCGTTACGTGCCGTCCTGCTCGCCCTTACCTGCATGCTTTTCCTGTTCGACGCCGGCGTCCTCGCACAGACGCCGCCGCCGCCGCCAGGCTACGGCGTGCCGGCGCGCGCGCGGCACATCCAGGCGTTCCGGCCGACACCGGTTGAACCCACCGCGAACGTGCCCGCCGGCGGCACGGTCAAGGACATCAAGATCGTCGGCAACCAGCGCGTCGAGGCCGGCACGATCCGGTCGTACATGACGGTGGTGCCGGGCGATCCGTTCGATCCCGACCGCATCGACCGCAGCCTGAAGACGCTGTTCGCCACCGGCCTGTTTTCCGATGTCAGCCTGACGCGCGAAGGCGACACGCTCGTCGTCAAGGTGGTGGAGAACCCGACGATCAACCGCGTCGCGTTCGAGGGCAACCACAAGCTGACCGACGATAACCTCAAGGCAATCGTGCAGCTCCGGTCTCGCGGCGTGTTCACGCCCGAGATCGCGGAATCCGACCGCCAGCGCATCCTGGATGCGTACGCCAAGAAGGGGCGCTACGACGCGCGGGTCGAGCCGAAGATCATCAAGCTGCCCGACAACCGCGTCGACGTCGTCTTCGAGATCAACGAAGGCAACGCCACGCTGATCAGCCGCATCGCGTTCGTCGGCAACCACGAGTTCAGCGAAAGCCGGCTGCGCGAGGTCATCACCAGCCGGCAGACGATCTGGTGGCGGTTCCTGACCAGCGCCGACACATACGATCCGGCGCGCGTCAACTTCGACAAGGAGGAGCTGCGCCACTTCTATCTCCAGCACGGCTACGTCGACTTCGAGGTCGTCAACGTCTCGGCGGAACTGTCACCCGACCGCAAGTCGTTCTTCGTGACGTTCACCATCGACGAGGGCGAGCGCTACCGCGTCGCCAAGATCACGATCAACAGCCAGCTCCGCAAGCTGGACGGCGACTCGCTGCGGCCGGATCTGCAGATCGACGTCGGCGACTGGTATGACGGCGAGGCGGTCGAGCGCAGCGTGACGGCAATGTCCGACGACGTGCTCGGACGCGGCTATCCGTTCGTCGACATCAAGCCGCGCATCACGCGCGACAAGGCCAAACACACCGTCGATCTGGTGTTCGACGTCACCGAAGGCCCGCGCATCTACGTCGAGCGCATCGACATCACCGGCAACACCCGCACCGAAGACAAGGTGATCCGCCGTGAATTCCGCTTCGCCGAGGGCGACGCGTTCAACGCGGCCGCGGCGCGCAAGACCAAGCAGCGGCTGGACGACCTCGGCTACTTCAGCAATGTGCAGGTCGTTCCCTCGCCGGGATCGGCGCCCGACAAGGCGATCGTGACCGCGCAGGTGGTGGAGAAGGCGACCGGTGAACTGACGCTCGGCGGCGGCTTCTCGACCGACGTCGGCCCGCTGATCGATGCGGGCATCCGGGAGAAGAACTTCGTCGGCACCGGCATCGACGCGGCCGTCAACGGCGTGTTGGCGACGAAGCGCAGCTCGATCACGGCCTCGGTCACCGACCCGTATTTCCTCGACCGCAATCTCGTGGCCGGCGCCGACGTGTTTTACGTCAACCAGAACAACACCACCACCGCGCTGTACAGCGAGCAGCGTCTCGGCTTTGCGCTGCGGGCGGGCTACCAGTTCAGCGACCACCTGCGGCAGGCAATCAACTACTCGATCGTCGACCGCGACGTGTACAACGTCTCCCAGCCGTCGGCGGTGGAGGAGAACGGGCCGTACGGCGTGACGCTCGGGCCGGGGATCTGCCAGGCGGCGGGCGCGCCGATCGCGGCGTTGTTCGGTGGGATCCAGTATCCGACGTGTTTTTACGTGCCGCCCTATGTCGCCGAGGTTGGCGGCGCGTCGTACTACATCCGCCAGCAGGCGGGATGGACGCTACTGTCGCAGTTCGGCCAGACGCTGACGCTGGATTACCGGGACAGCCCGACCGATCCGCATACCGGCTTCATCGTCCGCGCGGGCCTCGATGCGGCCGGCGCGGGCGGCGACGAGACGTTCGTGCGCGGCAAGCTCGACGGCACGTACTTCGTGCCGCTCGACTACTTCACCGGCAATAGAGACTGGGGCATCTCGTTCTCCGGCGGCATCGGCAACTTGTGGCCGCTCGGTTCCCAGGAGCAGATCATCGACCGCTTCTTCCTCGGCGGCGACAACCTGCGCGGCTTCGAGGCGGGCGGCGCGGGTCCGCACGACGCGACCACCGGCGACTCGCTGGGCGGCCGCTTCATCTGGACGGGCTCGGCGGAGCTGCACTATCCACTGCCGATCTCGCAGGATATCGGGATCTCCGGCCGCGCCTTCGTCGATGTGGGCGGCCTGACCGAGGCCAACTTCGAGAGCGGCCATTGCCCAAACTCAGGATTGCCCTATGCTCAAGCCCCGGGCGCTGCTCCGAACAGTGCGATCTTCACACAGTTTCCGAGCAACGGTACAGTCTGCCCACCCATCTATGACCACAACGTGCCACGGCTCGGCGCCGGCGTCGGGATATCTTGGAACACGCCCTTTGGCCTGATCAACATCGACGTGGCACCCTTCGTCATCAAACAAACGCACGACCAGACACAGCTTTTCCGGTTCGGCTTCGGTACGAGGTTCTAGTGGCTTTCTTGCGCTTCCTGCTTCCGGTCGCATGCGCGGCCGGTCTGTTGCTCTCCGCCATGCCCGGCGCCCAGGCGCAGGGCTGGTTCATGCCCGGCCAAGGTGCCGGCGGCGCCGCCCACCCGGCGCCGCCGCACCCGGGCCGGCCGCTCCCCGCCGTGCGCGGCGCACAGCCGCCCGCACCGGCGCCGATGCCGATGCCGCAGACCGAGGGGCAGCAGTTGGCCCCGCCGGGGGCGGCCGAGCCGGCGCCTCCGCAGGTCCAGGTGCAGCTGCCGCCGCCGCCCGAGCTGTCGCCGATCCCGAAGGGAACGGAGCCGCCCACCCCGCGTATCGGCGTACTCGGCGTGCCCGAGGTGATGCGGGCGTCGACCGCCGCGCAGGAGATCGAGCGCGTGCTCGGCGAGCGCCGGCAGAAGCTCAACGAGGAGGCGCAGAAGGAGCAGGCCGCCTGGCGCGACCTGCAGCAGCAGCTGACCACGGCGCGGAACGGCCTGACGCCGGACCAGATCCGCGCCAAGGAGCGTGAGCTGCAGGAGCGCATCACCAACGCCCAGCGCAGCTTCCGCGACCGCGACCGCATCATCCAGGAGGCGGCGCAGTACTCGCTGGCGCAGATCGAGCGCACGCTGGTCGCCGTGATCCGGCAGGTGGCCGAGAGCCGGGGGATGAACCTCGTGCTGCACCGCCAGCAGGTCGCGCTGAACGTCAACGAGTTCGACCTGACCGAGCAGGTGACGCAGCAGCTCAACAAGGTGCTGCCGTCGGTGGTCATCCCGCCGGACGGCGTGTCGCCGGCGCAGATGGCGCAGAACCAGGGCAAGCCTGGCCAGACCGCGACTGCAGGCGCGTCACCGGGCGCTGCACCGGGCGGCGCGGCGCCGGCGGGCGGCGCGACCCCGGCTTCGGCAACGGCGCCGGCGCCGCCGCCGGCCTCGGGCAGCGCGCCGACCTCGGCCGGCGGTGCCTCCGCGGGCGGCGCGCCGGGCACGACCACCACTCCGCCGGCGCACCCGGCGCAGCCTCAGTAGGCCGTATGGCGGCGGGCGATCCCCGGTTCTTCGCGAGAACCGGGCCGCACCCGCTCGCCGTCGTGGCCGAGGCCGCGCGCGGCGCGCTGCCGGACGGCGCGCCCGCCGTCACGCTCGCCGGCATCGGGCCGTTGCAGACGGCCGGCGCCGACGAGGTCAGCTTCCTCGACAACCGCAAATACGCCGCCGCCCTGCGGGCCACGAAGGCGGGTGCGGTGATCGTGCATCCCGACCTCGCCGCCCAGGTGCCGGCGGGAATCGCGGCGATCGTGTCCGCGACACCCTATGAAAGCTGGGCGCATGTCGCCGCGCTGTTCCATCCGCCCCCGCCGGCCCGCCCCGGCGTGCACCCCTCCGCGGTCGTCGAGCCGGGCGCGCTGGTCGATCCCTCGGCCGAGGTCGGGGCGTTCGCCGTCATCGGCGCCGCCGCGACGATCGGGCCGCGCTGCCGCATCGGCCCCCATGCGGTGATCGGGCCCGGCGTGGTCATGGGTGGGGATTGCCGGATCGGTTCGCATGCCAGTGTCACGCACGCGATTCTCGGCGCCCGCGTGTTCGTCTATCCCGGCGCGCGGATCGGCCAGGAAGGCTTCGGGTTCGCGCAGACCAAGCAGGGCTTCCTGTCGGTTCCGCAGGTCGGCCGCGTGGTGCTGGAGGACGACGTGGAGGTCGGCGCGAACAGCTGCGTCGATCGCGGCAGCCTGCATGATACCGTGATCGGCATGGGCTCACGCCTCGACAATCTGGTGCAGGTTGGGCACAACGTCCGCATAGGTCGGTTCTGCGCCATCGCCGGGCAGGCCGGTATTTCCGGTTCGACCGTTCTGGAAGATTTCGTCATGGTCGCCGGCCAGGCGGGCTTGATCGGTCACCTCAAGATCGGGAAGGGCGCGATGCTCGGCGCGCAAACCGGGATCATGAACGACGTGCCGGCCGGCGCGCAGGTGCTGGGCAGCCCGGCCCAGCCGGTACGCGACTTCCTGCGCCAGGTCGCCGTGCTCAAGCGCCTGGCGCGCCGCGTCCCGCGCGAGGGCGCCGCCGGCGAGGAGCCGCAAGCCGGCCGTACCGCGGAGACGCCGTGATGGACAGCGTGCCGGAGACCCCGGACGGCGGCCGCGTGCTGGACGTGATCGATATCGCGCGGATCATGCACCTGATCCCGCACCGCTACCCGTTCCTGCTGATCGACCGCGTGGTCGATGTCGTGCTCGGCGAGCGGGCGACGGGGATCAAGAACGTCACCATCAACGAGAACTTCTTCCAGGGCCATTTCCCGCACCACCCGGTGATGCCGGGCGTGCTGATCATCGAGAGCATGGCGCAGACCGCCGCGGTGTTCGTGGTCGAGACGCTCGGCCCCGCGTCGCACGGCAAGGTCGTGTATTTCATGTCGATCGAGGCTGCGAAGTTTCGCCGTCCGGTCGTCCCAGGCGACCAGCTTCGGATCGAGGTGACCAAGGAGCATGCCCGGCGCAACGTGTGGAAAGTGCACGCCGTCGCGCGCGTGGACGGCACCGCTGTCGCGGAGGCGACCTATACCGCGATGATCCTCGACAAATAGCCGTGCCGGCGACGCTGGTCTCGGTGGCGTTCCCAGACGGTCTTCGCGCTTGCAAAAAACAGTTCGGAAACAGCCAGTTACGTCGTGTTTCGTAATACGCGGCAACAATCATTGAATTTGTGACAGGTCGTGCGAGGCCTAGCTTGCCTGCGCGGCCGCCGACCTTACGAGGCTGAAGGCAGGAGTTCATGGACGGTTTCACCGATACGATCCCGGCTTCCGGCATTCACCCGTCGGCGGTGATCCACCCGCGCGCCGAGATCGGGCGCGACGTGCGGATCGGCCCGTTCTGCACGATCGGTCCCGACGTGGTGCTGGAAGACGGCGTGACCCTGATCAGCCACGTCGTCGTCGACGGCATCACGCGCATCGGCGAGGGCACGACGGTCTATCCGTTCGTCTCCATCGGCCTGCCGCCGCAGGACGTGAAGTACCGCAACGAGCCGACGCGCTGCGAGATCGGCGCGCGCACCCAGATCCGAGAGCACTGCTCGATCCATCGCGGCACGCCGGGGGGCCGCGGTGTGACCAATGTCGGCGACGGTTGCATGCTGATGGCGGTGGTGCACGTCGCCCACGACTGCCGGATCGGCAACGGCGTGGTGATCGCCAACAACGTCGTCATGGGCGGGCATTGCCGGATCGACGACTATGCGGTGATCGGCGGCAGTGCCGCGCTGCACCAGGGCGTGCATATCGGCCGCGGCGCGATGATCGGCGGCCTGCTCGGCATCGGCGGCGACGTGCTGCCGTTCGCCATGGTGACCGGCGAGCGTGAAGGCTGGGTCGCGGGGCTGAACATCATCGGCATGAAGCGGCGCGGCTTCGACCGCGCGGCGATGCACAGGCTGCGCGCCGTGTTCCAGCGTCTGTTCGGCGCCGGCGCCGGGGTGCGGTCCGAGCGGATCGACTCGGTGCGCGAGGAATACGGCGACGAGCCGCTGGTGGCCGAGGCGCTGGAGTTCATCGCCAACCAGGGCAAGCGCGGGCTGCAACGGGCCAAGTTCGGCCCGGAAGCGGACGAAGACTGACCGTCCCGGCGGCGCTGGCCGCCGTCCCGCTCCGAGGCTGACCGGGCGTCGCTCCGCTACATCACGGCCGGCAGCGATGCGCGTTCCTCCGCGCAGGTTTCGATGGCGAGGAAGAGCGCGTCCAGGGTGCGGTCGAGTTGCAGTAGCGCGGCCTCGGCGGCAAGCATGCGCAGGCAGTGAACAATGCCGCTGGCGCTCGGCGTGAAGTCGGCGGCGCAGTCGTCCTCGAACACAGGCTCCTCCCTTTTGCGTGACCCCGCTTTCACAGTTGACAGATCCGTGATCAGCGACCGTGACGATTCCGTCAACGGCACGTTCCAGATCCATCAAATCGGCAGGGAACCGGGTGCGGGCGGGCCGCTGGCGATCGTCGCGGGCGGCGGGCGGCTGCCTGGCGACGTCGCTGCCGCCGCCGTCGAACGTGGCCGCCCGGTGTTCGTGCTGGCGCTGCGCGGCTTCGCCGAGCCCGCCGTCGTCGAGCGCTTCCCGCACGAATACTTCCGCATCGGGGCCGTCGGGAAGATGCTTCGCGCCATGCGCTCGCGCGGGGTCGCGGACCTCGTGATGGTCGGCGCGGTGCGCCGTCCCGGCTTGCGCGAATTGCGGCCGGACTTCGCGTGCATGCGTGCCATCGTGCATATGGGGCGGGCGTTTTTCGCCGGCGATGACGCGCTGCTGTCGGCGGTGGTTCGCGCGATCGGCGACCATGGGTTCCGCGTGCTCGCGGTACAGGATGTACTGGCCGATGCGCTTGCCCCGGCCGGCGTGCTGACCCGTGCGGTGCCGGACGCGGGCGACTGGGACGACATCGCCCGCGGCCAGGCGGTGGCGGCGGCACTCGGCGCGGCGGATGTCGGCCAGGGCTGCGTGGTGCAGCAGGGGCTGGTGCTGGCGGTCGAGGCGATCGAGGGCACCGACGCCATGCTCGCGCGCGCCGGTGCGCTGGCGCGTCCGGGGCGCGGCGGCGTGCTGGTCAAGCTGGTCAAGCCGGGGCAGGAGCGCCGCGTGGACCTGCCGGCGGTCGGCCCGCGCACCGTCGCCAACGCCGCCGCCGCGGGCCTGCGCGGCATCGCGTTCAGCGCCGGCGCCGCGCTGATCGCCGACCCGGTGCGGACGGTCGCCGACGCGGACGCCGCCGGATTGTTCCTGGTCGGCCTCGACGCACCTATGGTGACGGAAAACCCGGAGGAGACCGCATGAGCCGCTTCCTGCACACCATGCTGCGCGTGGGCGACCTGGACCGCAGCGTCGATTTCTACACCCGCGTGCTGGGCATGAAGGAGCTGCGCCGGCGCGACGTGCCGGAGGGCGAATACACGCTCGCCTTCGTCGGCTACGGCGACGAGGACACCGACGCGGTGATCGAGCTGACCTACAACTACGGCAAGTCGAGCTACGACCTGGGCAACGCGTTCGGCCATCTGGCGATCGGCATGCCGGACGTGGCCAAGGCGTGCGAGGACGTCCGCCGCGCCGGCGGCAAGGTCGCGCGGGAGGCGGGGCCGGTGAAGTTCGGCACCACCATCATCGCCTTCATCGAGGATCCGGACGGCTACAAGATCGAGCTGGTCCAGCGGAGCTGAGCCCGCGGCCCTGGCTGCGCACCTGCGTCGCCGGCGTGCTCGCCGCCGGGCTGGCGACGCTCGGCGGTGTCGCCGCGCGGGCGCAGGCGCCCGCTCCGGCGCCGCTGCCGCCGTGGCGGGTGCCGGACGTCGCGGCGCTGCCGGACGACGATGCCGGCCGCGCGGTGCGCTACGGGCGTGACCTGATCCTGCACACCTCGGCGCTGATCGGCCCCGACGCGCGCGATCCGGCGATGCGCTACGGCGGCAACGGCCTGGAGTGCCAGAACTGCCATCTGGACGGCGGCACCGTGCGCTTCGGCCTGCCGCTGGTCGGCATCTGGAGCCTCTATCCGGCCTTCAGCGCGCGCACGAACACCACCGCGACCATGGCCGACCGGATCAACAACTGCATGCAGCGCAGCATGAACGGCCGTCCGCTACCTTCCGACAGCCGGGAGGTGGCGGCGATCGAGGCCTATTTCCGCTTCCTGTCCTCCGACCAGCTGGACAAGGTCGCCCCGATCGGTCGCGGTGCGCCGAAGCTGCCGCTCCCGGAGCGCGCGGCAGACCCGGCGAACGGCGCCAAGGTGTATCGAGAGGTGTGCGCGGCCTGCCACGGGGCCGAGGGGGCGGGCGTGCGCTACTCGGCGCTGGACGCGGCGAAGAACCAGCAACGCTATCTGTTCCCGCCGCTCTGGGGTCCGGACAGCTACAACGACGGGGCCGGCATGTCGCACAACATCGGCGCCGCCTGGTTCGTCCACGCCAACATGCCGCGCGGCGTCGATTTCACCCGGCCGCTGCTGAGCGAAGCCAACGCGTACGACGTCGTTGCCTTCGTCAACGGACAGCCTCGCCCGCATTATGCGGGCCTCGCGCACGACTATCCCGATCCGTGGATCAAGCCCGCCGACGTCGCCACACCGCCGTATCTCGGCCCGTTTCCCGCGCAGCAGCACGAGCTCGGTCCCTGGCAGCCGATCGAGGCGTGGCTGCGCCTGAACGCGCCCGACGGCCATGCGGGAAACTCCGGCGCGAACGACCTGGAGTCGAAGCTCGAGAGGCCGTCAGCGGCCGGGCAATAGGACGCCGGCCGGCACGGCGTAGGCGATTGAGCCGCGACGCTCGTGGCGCGATGCTGCGGCAACGCTCGTTCTGGGAGGAACGCCAAATGCCGAGGCTCGATCGCCGTACCCTGCTCGGCGCCACCGCCGCGCTGCCTGCCGCTGCCATGACCGGGGCCAACGCGGCGGCCGCAACGCAGCCGGCACAAAGCGTCGACGTCGAGGTGCCGGTCACGGCGACGCTCGCGCAATGGCTGGTTCGGTACGATCCGGCCGCGCTGCCGCCCGATGTGCAGAAGGAGACGGCGCGCACGCTGCTGAACTGGGTGGGCGTCGCGGTCGGCGGCTCGCGCGAGCCCGCCGTGAACAAGGCCATCGCCGCGCTGACGCCGTTCAGCGGTCCGCCGCAGGCCTCGATCTTCGGCCGCCGGGAGCGGATGGACGTGCTGAACGCGGCGCTGATGAGCGGCATCGCGTCCCACATCTTCGACTTCGACGACACCCACCTGAAGACGATCATCCATCCCGCGGGCCCGGTGGCCTCGGCGCTGCTCGCGCTCGCCGAATACCGGCCGGTCAGCGGACGCGACTTCGTCGCCGCGCTCGCACTCGGCGTGGAGACGGAGTGCCGCATCGGCAACGCGGTCTATCCGGAGCACTACGCGATGGGCTGGCACATCACCGGCAGCTGCGGGCCGTTCGGCGCGGCGGCGGCGGTGGGCAAGGTGCTCGGGCTGGACGAGCAGCGGATGATCTACGCGCTCGGGCTGGCGGCGACGCAGCCGGTCGGGCTGAAGATCATGTTCGGCTCGATGACGAAGAGCTTGCATCCCGGCCGCGCGGCGCAGAACGGTCTGACCGCGGCGCTGCTCGCCCAGCAGGGCTACACGACCGACGATGCTCCGCTGGAAGGCAAGGACGGCTGGGGCCAGGCGCTCAGCACGCGGCACAACTGGCACGAGGTCGTCGACGGCCTCGGGTCGCGCTGGGAGGCGCTGCTGAACACCTACAAGCCGTTCGCCTGCGGCATCGTGACCCATCCGGCGATCGACGCCGCGATCCAGCTGCGCGACGAGAACCACCTGCAGCCCGACCAGATCGACGTCGTCGAGCTGCGCGTGCATCCGCTGGTGCTGTCGCTGACCGGCAAGACCGATCCGCATGTCGGCCTCGAGGGCAAGTTCAGCATCTACCACTGCGTCGCCATTGCGCTGATCACGGGCAAAGCTGGGGAGAAGCAGTTCAGCGACGCGGCGGTCAACGATCCGACGGCGGTGGCGCTGCGCAAGCGT
>DATEQV010000489.1:0-2631 GCA_035272265.1 Acidisphaera sp.
GCCGCAATGCCCTTCAGTCGACCAACATCATTCGAACGCCTGGCTCGCAATTTCGAGTCTTTTCGGAAACCCCGAACAGGTTTCCCGATTCTTTTTCACTATGCATCTCTCAACCGAAATGAGGGGAGGCATGAGGGAGGGAACACCATGTTCACGCGTCTCGCGACGGCGACGGTGGTCGCCATGCTGTGTCTGGCCGGCACGGGCGTGCTGCAACACGCAAAGGCGGTATCGCAGGCCGACGCCGACAAGGCCGCCGCCACGGTTTCGGGGGCATTCCAGGACAGTTACAACGCGAACAACCCCGCCGGGATCTCGGCCCTGTTCGCGCAGGGCGGCATCTATCTCACGCCGGGCGGCACGATGCTGACCGACCCGAAGGACATGGAGAAGGCGATCGCCGGACGGATACAGGCCGGCTGGACGAAGGAGACCATCCGCGTCATCGCCGCACATCCAGAGGGCGACGACGTCTGGGCGATCGTCGAATACGCGATCGCCGGGACCGGTGCGAACGCCGGCAAGCAGATCGGCGGCTATGCCGGCCAGTTGCTGACGCGTCAGGGGTCCGACTGGCGCCTCAAGTTGTTCGCCGGCAATCTGAAGCCGGTTCAGGACGTAACCGGCATGGCGGCGGCGACGGCGAAGTAGCGGCCGTCGGATCCTGCGCTCACGCGAGAGGGCGGTGCTCATGTACTGCCCTCTCGTGTGAGTTTCCTCTCGCGTAAGTTTGCGCCGAGCATCGCGGCGAACGCCGCGCGGATCGCTGCGACCGCCGGGTTGCGGTAGGCGAAGCGCCCATCGAACTCGGGATGCACGAGCATCGTCGCGTTGGCCTCGAACACCAGCACGGAGCCGTCCGCCAGCAGCGAGAAGTCGATGCCGCCGTAGTCGAGGCCGAGGCGCTGGCCGATGGCGTGCAGCGCCGCCATCGCCGACGTGCCGAGCGTCGCCTGCGGGTCGGCGAGGAACTGCCGCTCCTCCGCCCGCCGCGCGGGATCGTCCTCCATCCCGCAGCGCCAGTAATGCACGAGCCAGTGCGGCGAAATGGCGAGGTGGTACGGATACGGCCGCCCCTCGATGAAGATCATGCGGTACTTGCGGTACCAGCCATCGGCCGAGGCGAAGTCGACGAACTGCGTCAGGTAGTACGCGCCGTCCTGGACGGACGGCAGCGCCGCGGCGTCATCGATGCGACGCACGCCTTCGCCGCCATGCGCGCCGAGCGGACGCATCAGCACCGGAGGCGAGATGCCGGCGCGGGCGAGCGACCCCGCCATCGCGCAGCGCTCAGCATCATGACGGACGACCGGCGGCACGACGACGCCTTGGATGCCGGCAAGCCGGCGCGGCAAGGCCGCGCGGCCGGTCAGCGCGATGTTCGCCGGATGATTCCGGACGCGCGCATTCTGCAGCAAGCGGGCGACCGAGGGCCTGATGTCGGGCAGCAGGTCGGCCTCGCCGATCGCGTTGAACACGACGTCGAAACGAGGCAGCGCGCAGTCCTGGTCGTCGGTCGCGTATTCGATGTACCAGCGAACGAGCGTGATGCGGTCGCGCGCGATCAGGTGCTGCAGCGGCACCCCCCGGCACGTTGCCGGCATCCGCGGCGGTGAGCACCAGCACCGTCAGGTCCGATCGCGGCGCCGGTTCGACGAAGACCTGCTGGCGCGCATAGGCGGCGTCGCGATGCCGGCGCGCGGCGTCCGGGTCGGTGGCGGCCAGGATGCCGGCAAGGTTCTGGTGCGCGCGGACCATGCCGGGATCGAGCGCCAGCGCCTCGTGGCACGGCGCCTCGGCCTCCGCGAACTTCTCCTGGCGCACCAGCACCGATCCGAGACTTGCCCACGCCTCGGCGTTGCGCGGCGCAGCGGCGACGGCCTGGCGCAACGCGTCCTCGGCGTCCGACAGGCGGCCGGTCTCGACATAGGCGTGCGCGAGGTTGACCAGGATCGCCGCGCGGCCAGGCGCCAGCGCCGCCGCGCGCTCGAAGTCGCGCACCGCGTCGGCGTACGCGCAGCGCGCCTTGTGCGCGGCGGCGCGCACCAGCCAGGGTTGCACCAGGGCCGGATCGCACTCGATCGCCGCCGACGCCTGCTCGATGGCGCCGTCGAGGTCGCCGTCGTCGAGCCGGTCCTGCGCGACCTGCGCCCGCACCGACGCGAGCGCGGGTTTGCGGGAAAGCAGGGCCACGTGGAAGTCGACCGGGGATTCGGGCACGGACCGGTCCTTAACCGGCCGCGCTTTACGCTGCGTTACCGATGCTGGCGCTACGATGGTGTTTCGCCGGACGAATCCGGCCCAATATCCGGTGGGATGCCGACCGAAACCCCCGTTATCCTGTGGTTCCGCAACGACCTTCGCCTGCGCGACCACGCGGCGCTGACCGCGGCGGTGGAGACCGGGCGGCCGGTGTTGCCGGTCTATGTGCTGGACGAGACGGCGGCGGGCGCGTGGGCGCCCGGCGGCGCGTCGCGATGGTGGCTGCACCACAGCCTCGCCTCGCTGGACAAGGCCCTCGCCGAGCGCGGCAGCCGGCTGGTGCTGCGGCGCGGCGACAGCGTGCGCATCCTGTCGGAGATCGCCGGGGAGATCGGCGCCGAGGCGATCCACACCGGCGTGCCGGTCGAG
>DATEQV010000490.1:0-8438 GCA_035272265.1 Acidisphaera sp.
GTCGCCACCGGGATCGACAAGCCGAACGTGGAGGCTCAGCGGCCGCGCCTGGTGGCCGTCGGCGGCGGCGCGCCGGTGCCGGTGCAGTCGCCGGCCGCTGCACCCGTCCACATGACCGGTCCGCTGCACGTCATGGCCGGCGTCGTGCAGGGCCCGGTCGGCGCGCCGGTGATCTCTCCGGTCGTCGTGCACCACGGGGGCGCGCACCACGGGGGCGCGCAATCGATCCCGGTGCACAACCTGCGCCCGGCCGAGCAGCACGACCGCGCCGTCGAGGAGTCGCACGCCGAGGTGGCTCATCCCGGGCACGCGGCGCCGCACCCGGCGCAACAGTCCGGCCCCAGGATGCCGCGCGGCAGCGGTCTGTTCGCCGAGGCTCCGGGCCCGGCTGTCGTCGGCCCCGCACAACCCGCACCCGAGCCGCAGCGCCGCCCCAACATCTTCCGGGAGGTGACCGGACGGATCCGCCAGACCCTGGCCGGCCCGCACGCCGGACCCGCGGCCGCCGAGCCGCCGCAGCGCACGGAGCCGCAATTCGCCGACCCGCGGCCCGAGCCGATCCGGCCGATTGTGCGGGAGTCCGTCGGCGAGGACGTCGGCATCGAAATCCCGACTTTCCTGCGCCGCCAGACATCCTGAGCCGGCACGACCGCGGCCGTCCGGAGGAGTCCGGTCATTCCGGAGGCCGATAACGTGTGCACTGCGAAAATCGGGCAATTACAACGGATTGTAGCGTAATATTGAGCAACAATGATTGACTCGCCCGATTCATGACCCCGGCGTAAACCCGCTGTCATGGACGGCATGGCGCAGTTTCGGCCCGGAATCCGGGTTTCCTGCCACCAGACGCTGAAAGCGCCCATCGGCGGCGTCGGAACCGGTGTGCATACCGGCGCGAAGGTGTCGGTTCGGCTGTCTCCGGCGCCGGCAGGTGCCGGAATCGTCTTTCGCCGCACCGATCTGGGCGTCGACATCCCGGCCCGTGCCGACCGCGTCGCCGACACACGGCTGTGCACGCTGATCGCCGATCCGGCCAATCCCGCGGCCCGCGTCGGCACGATCGAGCACGTGATGGCGGCATTGTCCGGCGCCGGGATCGACAATGCCGTGGTCGAGGTCGACGGCCCTGAGCTGCCGATCTTCGACGGCTCCGCCGCTCCGTACAGCTTCCTGATCGACTGCGCCGGCGTCATGCCCTTGGCGGCCGCGCGGCCGCTGATCGAGGTGCTGCGGCCGGTGCGGGTCTCGCAAGGTGACGCGTGGGCGGAACTCGCGCCGCTGTCCCGCGACGATGCCGACGCGCTGTACCTGACGATGACGATCGACTTCGCCTCGCCCGCGATCGGCCGGCAATCCCGCTCGCTGTGCCTGACCGAAGACGCGTTCCGCCGCGACATCGCCCGGGCGCGCACCTTCGCGCTGGCCGAGGAGATCGAGGCGCTGCGCGCCGCCGGACTGGCCCGCGGCGGCAGCCTGGACAATGCCGTGGTGGTGGACGGCGCGAAGGTGCTCAACCCGGGCGGGTTGCGCTTCGCCGACGAATGCGTGCGCCACAAGCTGCTCGATGCGGTCGGCGACCTGGCGCTGGCCGGCGCGCCGCTGGCCGCCCGCTTCACCGGCCACCGCTCCGGCCACGCGCTGAACAATCGCTTGCTGCGGGCGCTGCTGGACGACGGATCGGCGTGGCGCTGGGCGCACGAGACCAGCTGGCAAGCCGCCGCCTGAAGCGTCCCCATGGCGTCATCAGGACGCCCTGCTATAAGCCGGTTCGCATGACCCGATCGATTCCTGCGCGCCCTCGCGTCCGCTTCACGGCCACGCCGGCCCTGCTGCTCGCCTGCACGATGTTGTCCGGCTGCGGCTGGTTCAGCGGCAGCGACGACTCCGCATCCAAGAACGACCCGTCGAAGATTCCGGTCGAGGACCTCTACAACAACGGCATCGACGCCCTGCACGGCGATCGCTACGCCGCCGCGATCAAGCAGTTCGACGCGGTCGAGCAGAACTACCCGTACTCGTCATGGGCGACGAACTCGCAGCTCATGCAGGGTTTCTCGCAGTACAAGTCGGAGCACTACACGGAGGCCATCGGCACACTGGACCACTTCATCCAGCTGCATCCGGCCAGCCGCGACATCGCGTACGCCTACTACCTGCGCGCGCTGTGCTACTACGAGCAGATCGCCGACATCCAGCGCGACCAGAAGACGACCGAGGCGGCGATGACGGCGCTGCAGGAAGTGGTCAACCGCTTTCCCGACAGCGCGTACGGCCGGGATGCACGGCTGAAGCTCGACCTGTGTCGCGATCATCTCGCCGGCAAGGAGATGGAGATCGGCCGCTGGTACGAGGGCCAGCACCTCTACACCGCCGCGATCAACCGTTTCCAGCGCGTGGTGACCGACTACCAGACGACCAACCACGTGCCCGAGGCGCTGCACCGGCTGATCGAGATCTACCTCAAGCTCGGCATGCGCAACGAGGCGAGGAAGACGGCGGCGGTGCTCGGCTACAACTACCCGGGCAATTCCTGGTACGAGGACAGCTACAACAATCTGCTCGACGACAAGCTGGTGCAGGCCGGGCCGGGCGAGGCGCCGCTGCGGCCGGTGAACCGCGGCTTCTTCGACCGCACGCTGGGCTGGATCTTCTAGCAAGGGGTCACGTTGGCACGACGCGGGCGGCGGCATGACGCGGGCTGTCCTCGCCGCATGCTGACCGCGCTGTCGATCCGCGACGTGGTGCTGATCGACCGGCTCGATCTCGGTTTCGGTCCCGGACTGACGGTGCTGACCGGCGAGACCGGCGCGGGCAAGTCGATCCTGCTCGACAGCCTGGGACTCGCACTTGGCGCGCGCGCCGAGGCGGGGCTGGTGCGCGCCGGCTGCGAGCAGGCGGTGGTGACCGCCAGCTTCGATCCCCCCGCGGGGCATCCGGCGCTGGCGCTGCTCGCCGAACAGGGGTTGGAAGCGGAAGACGGCGTCGTGCTGCGCCGCGTGCTGGGCGCGGACGGCCGCTCGCGCGCGTTCGTCAACGACCAGCCGGTGGGCGTGGCGCTGCTGCGGCGCGTCGGGGGCTTGCTCGTGGAGGTGCAGGGCCAGCACGACCAGATGGGCCTGGCGGACGCCGCGAGCCACGTCGTGCTGCTCGATGCGTACGGCGTGGCGGCGGCGTTGCGCGCTTCCGTCGCGTCGGCGTGGGGCGCGTTGCGCGCGGCGGTCGCCGCACGGGACGCGGCCGCGCAGGCGATCGCCAGCGCCAGGGCCGACGAGGAATTTCTGCGGCACGCGGTCGACGAGCTGGCCAGGCTGGCGCCGCGCGAGGACGAGGAAGACAGTCTCGCCGCCGAACGCCAGCGGCTGCAGCGCGGCGAGCGGCGCGCCGAGGCGATCGCCGCAGCGCTGGCGGAACTGGCGCCGAACGCGCAGGGGCGCGCGCGCTCCGCCGGCCCGGCAGCGTCTTTGCGGGCCGCGGCCCGGGCGCTGGGCCGGCTGTCGGGGCCGGGAGCCACGGACGACGCGGCGGCATCGGCGCAGGCGGCGCTGGAGCGGGCCGAGGAGGCGGTGGCCGAGGCCGAGGCGCTGCTCACCCGCCTCGCCGCCGAGGCCGATCCCGATCCTCGCGCGCTGGAGGCGGCGGAGGAGCGCCTGTTCGCGCTGCGGGCGGCGGCGCGCAAGCATGCGGTCGCGGTATCGGAGCTGCCGGCGCTGCTGGATACGTTCGCAACGAAATTGGCGGCGCTGGAGACCGGCGCGCAGGACCTCGCGGCACGGGAAGCCGCGGTGACGGCGGCGCGGACCGCGTACGGACACGCCGCGGAACGGCTGTCGGCGGCGCGCGCCGAAGCGGCGGCGCGGCTGGAACGCGCGGTGGCGAAGGAACTGCCGCCGTTGCGGCTGGATCGTGCGCGGTTCGTGGTCTCGCGCACCGCGCGGCCCGAGACCGAGTGGGGCCCGCTGGGGATGGACGCCGTGCGTTTCCTGATAGCGACCAACCCCGGCCAGGAGCCCGGGCCGTTGTCTCGCGTGGCCTCGGGCGGCGAGTTGTCGCGGCTGATGCTGGCGCTGAAGGTGGTGCTGTCGGGCGGCGGCGAGATCCCCACGCTGGTGTTCGACGAGGTGGACAGCGGCGTGGGCGGGGCCACCGCGGCGGCGGTGGGCGAGCGCCTCGCGCGGGTGGCGGAGCGGGTGCAGGTGCTCGTGGTGACGCACTCGCCGCAGGTGGCCGCGAGGGGCGCCGCGCACCTGCGCGTCACGAAATCGGACGGCCGGACGCGGACGGTGACGCAGGTGGCGGCGCTGGCCGCGGGCGAGCGGCGCGAGGAGATCGCGCGCATGCTGGCCGGCGAGCGCATCACCGACGCGGCGCGAGCGGCGGCGGACGATCTGCTGGGGGCGGCGTGACCGAATTTTCCCCGTCATTGCGAGGAGCGGAGCGACGAAGCAACCCAGGGCCGCGTGATAGGCATTGTTCGCGCGGCCCTGGGTTGCTTCGCTGCGCTCGCAATGACGTGAGTGGTTGCAGACGAAATGGCCCGCAGTAAAGCAAAAACCAGCCCCGCCGAACCCAAACCGGTCGACCGCCTCACCGAGCCCGAAGCCGCGGCCGAACTCGCGCGTCTCGCCGCCGAGATCGCGCATCACGACGACCTCTACTACCGCGAGGACGCGCCGGAGATCACCGACGCGGCGTACGACGCGCTGCGCCAGCGCAACGCGGCGATCGAGGCGCGCTTCCCCGCCCTCGTGCGCGACGACAGCCCGACCAGGCGCGTCGGCGCCGCGCCCGCCTCGGGGTTCGCCAAGCGACGGCACCGCGCGCCGATGCTCTCGCTCGGCAACGTGTTCAGCGCCGAGGATTTCGCCGAGTTCTGCGCCCGTGCGCGCCGCTTCCTCGGCCTGCCCGCCGACGCGACGCTGCGGTTCGTCGGCGAGCCCAAGATCGACGGCCTTTCGATCAACCTGACCTACGCGGGCGGCCGCTTCGTCAACGGCGCGACGCGCGGCGACGGCACCGAAGGCGAGGACGTCACCGCCAACCTGCTGACGCTCAAGTCGCTGCCGCGCCGCCTGCGCGGGCACGCACCCGCGTTCATCGAAATCCGCGGCGAGGTGTTCATGCGCAAGGCGGATTTCCTCGCCCTCAACGAGACGCAGGAGGCGGCGGGCAAGACGCTGTACGCCAACCCGCGCAACGCCGCCGCCGGCAGCCTGCGGCAGCTCGATGCGAAGATCACCGAGTCCCGCCGCCTGTCGCTGTTCGCCTACGCCATGGGCGAGGCGAGCGAGCCGCCGGCCGAGACCCACTGGGACTACCTCGCGCGCCTGCGGCACTGGGGGTTCGAGGTCAACCCGCTCTCGGAACTGTTGCACTCCGACGCCGACGTCGCCGCGTTCCACGCAAGCATGGCCGAGCGGCGCGCGAGCCTGGAGTACGACATCGACGGCGTCGTGTACAAGATCGACGACCTCGCCCTGCAACGCCGGCTCGGTTTCGTCGGCCGCGAGCCGCGCTGGGCGATCGCCTGGAAGTTTCCGGCGCAACAGGCCACCACCGTGCTGCTCGGCATCCGCATCCAGGTCGGACGCACCGGCGCACTGACCCCCGTCGCCGACCTGCAGCCGGTGAATGTCGGCGGCGTGCTGGTCGAGCACGCGACCTTGCACAACGAGGACGAGATCGGCCGCCTCGACGTGCGCATCGGCGACACCGTGACATTGCAGCGCGCGGGCGACGTGATCCCGCAGATCCTCGGCGTGGTGCCCGACCGCCGCCCGCACGGGGCCAAGCCGTTCGACTTTCCCGACCACTGCCCCGCCTGCGGCAGCGCCGCGGTGCGTCCGCCGGGCGAGGTGGTGCGCCGCTGCACCGGCGGGCTGATCTGCCCCGCGCAGCGCGTCGAGCGGCTGATCCACTTCGTCTCCCGCCCGGCCTTCGACATCGACGGCCTCGGCGAGAAGACGATCCGCGAATTCTACGACGAGGGCTGGCTGCACTCGCCCGCCGACCTGTTCCGCCTGCCCGCGCGCGAGGCCGAGATCGCGCAGCGCGAGGGCTGGGGCGAGGTGAGCGCGAGGAAGCTCGCGGAGGCCATCGAGGCGCGGCGGACGATCCCGCTGGACCGCTTCATCTACGCGCTCGGCATAAGGCGCATCGGCGCGCAGAACGCGCGGCTGCTGGCCCGCCACTACGGCACGTTCAGGCACTGGCGGACGCAGATGATCGCGGCCGAGGAAGTGGGCAGCGACGCCCGCCTCGAGCTCGGCAGCATCGTCGGCATCGGCGAGGCGATCGCCACGGAGCTGGGCGATTTCTTCGCCGAGCCCCGCAACGCCGCCCTGATCGACGAGCTGGCGCGCGAGCTGACGATCGAGCGCGCAACGGCCGCGGAGGCCGCGGACAGTCCGTTCGCCGGCAAGACGATCGTGTTCACCGGCACGCTCGAGAGCATGTCGCGGCCCGAGGCCCGCGCGAGGGCCGAGGCGCTGGGCGCCAAGGTCACCGACAGCGTCTCCAGCCGGACCGACTTCGTCGTGGTCGGCGCCGACGCCGGCAGCAAGGCGAAGCGCGCCGCGGAGCTCGGCGTGCGGACCCTCACCGAGGCCGAGTGGCGGGAGATGGCGGGGTAGCTTCGGCCGCACCGTTCGCCCGGCCAACCCCTATAGCGGTTTCAATTCCGAGTGTGATCGCACTCATCTCGGTCTCGTCATGGTCCGCCCCCGGGCTGCGCCGAAGGCGCACCCGCGGACAGGCTCCGGCGGACCATCCACGCCTTTGCCGGCCGCGTGAAAGCAAGGCGTGACGGTACCGCTCCAGCGCAGCCGTATGTTGCGGTGCGCTGGCGGATGCGCTTCGCTTCCCCCCGCACACACAAGGAGCGTCACGCATGCGCCGGCTGATCTCCTCGGGATCGAAGTTCGAGGCCGACATCGGCTACTCCCGCGCCGTGGTCGACGGCGAGTGGGTGTTCGTCTCCGGCACGACCGGCTTCGACTACGCCGCGGGCACGATCTCGCCCGACGTGACCGCGCAGGCCGAGCAGACGATGCGCAACATCGCGCATGCCCTCGCCGAGGCGGGCAGCTCGCTGTCCGACGTGGTGCGCGTGCGCTACATCCTGCCCGACGCGGCGGATTTCGCGCCGTGCTGGCCGGTGCTGCGCCGCACCTTCGGCGAGGTGCGCCCGGCCGCGACGATGATCGTCGCCGGCCTCGCCGACCCCCGCATGAAGATCGAGATCGAGGTGACGGCGCGGCGCCCGGTTTCGCCTGCGGCCTGACAAGCCGAACAAGCAGAAGCGCGGGACAAAGCGCCCCTGACCCGGCGGGCCGTTCGGTGCGCGCCCGGACCAGAAAAAAATCCTTGCACACCCTCTGGTCTAGGTCTATTGTCTCTGGCGCCCGGGACCGCCAGCGAAAAGGAGGGGCACGATGTTCGATTTCCTGCCGCCCTTCCTCAGGCGGCTCTACCAAAGCTTCCGCGTCCCGTACGCCCGGGGTACCCGCGTGCGTGCCGCACCCGAGCCCGAGCCCGAGATCGCCGCCTCGGCCCGCGAGCGCATGTTCAGGGTCGAGATCATCCAGGACGCGTTCTGCGCACGCCGGCCCAGGCCCGAGCGGCTGTTCCGCAAGCCGACGGGGCATCGCGACCTCTATTCCTGGTGCGACCTGGAGGCGTCGCGGTACCCCACCACCAGGCACCGCTGCGCGCACTGCACCGACGCCCGCGACCTCTACAGCCGCGCCAACACGGGCGACTGGCAGGCCGAATGCCGGCTGCACCGTCTCGCCACGCGCGCCTCGATGCGCCTGCTCGCCCAGCGCCGCGCCTGGGCCGAGACTCGCCGCCGCCAGCGCGCCGCGCGGACGCCCGAGCCGGGGCCGCCGCCGGTGATCTGGGCCATGCTCGGCTGGAAGCGCTGGCGCGCCCGGCGCGCCGAATACCCTCCCGCGACCGAGCGCTGGTTCATCGTCGA
The DNA here is from genome assembly GCA_035272265.1 of Acidisphaera sp. Lineage (GTDB taxonomy): Bacteria > Pseudomonadota > Alphaproteobacteria > Acetobacterales > Acetobacteraceae > Acidisphaera. The sequence continues at coordinate 7,976 of DATEQV010000490.1, forward strand.
GCGCCGCGCGGCCGAGGCGACGCTCGTGCGCGCCCACACCCGCACGCTGCAGCGCATGGCCCAGCGCAGCCGCGTCCGCCGGCGCGACCGCGAAGTCGCGCGCGAACGCGACGCCGTCGGGTGGACCAGCGAAGCGCAGTCAACCATTCCGTCAACGGAACAAGCGGCGGGCGCTAAGTCCCCGTCATCGCGAGGAGCGAAGCGACGTGGCGATCCAGGGCCGCGTGACAGGCGCCTGCCGCGCGGCCCCGGCTCGCCGCGCCGCCAATCGGCGACGCGGAATGACGAAGCACCCGCGCCCGCGCCATCGGACCCGCCGGCCGAAGCCGCGCCGGCTGCCGACGCGCCCGCCATCGCGCCGGCATCACCGGAGTCCGCGCCGCCCGCACCGCGCATAGCGCAGCTCCCGTACCCGCCCGGCAGCACGACCATCATCAAGATCGGCGCCGCGCGGTGGACAATT
>DATEQV010000491.1:0-8115 GCA_035272265.1 Acidisphaera sp.
ATCGACCGCGCCCTCCAGTTCATCGCATCAGAGGACATCTTCTGGGCAGCCGGTTAGTCGTGGCCCCACCCGAAAAATGCGGAAAGTCGAGCTGAGGGCTGGTCAGGATGCGGGCGTGTCCGTCGTGTCGATCCAGTCGGCAAGGCGCGCCATCAACGCGTCGCTGTCGCCGGCAAGGTGAAGCAGTTTCAGCCGAGACGTGTGGCCGGAGCGGATCGTGATCGCGTTCTTGCGCAAGCCGAGCACGCGGGCGAGGAAGGCGACCAGTGCTTCGTTGGCCGCGCCCTCGACGGGCGGTGCGGACAGGCGGATTTGCACGGCGCTTCGTCCGTCGGGCAGAGCGATGACGCCGTCAAGCGCGTCGCGTCCGGCCCGTGGCGTCAGCCGGACAGCCAGCCGGACGCCGTCCGGCTCCGGCGAGAAGGGGTGTTGCGCCATCCCTGGCGCATAACAGGCCGCCCTAGCGTGCCGCCAGATGGCGCGCCCGCATCGGACGCAGTACCGCGATCGCCAGCACCGCCGTCAGCAGGTCGGCGGTAATCGCGCAGGCGAACACTGGCGTCCAGCTGCCGGCCGCCTCGTGCAGCAAGGTCGCCAGCGGGCCGCCGAAGATCGCGCCGATGCCTTGCGCAATGTACAGGCAGCCGTAGTTGCGCGTCGCATTGCGTGCGCCGAACGTGTCGGTCAGCGTCGAGGGGAACAGCGAGAAGATCTCGTCCCAGCCGAAGAACACCACGCCGGACAGCAGCACGAACAGCAGCGGATCGGTGCGCGTCAGCAGCCAGAGCGTCATCGCCGCGCCCTCCAGCGCGAAGGCGAGGCACATCGTCCGCTCGCGGCCGAGCCGGTCGCTCAGCCAGCCGAAGAACGGGCGCGTGAGGCCGTTGCAGAAGCGGTCGATGGTCAGCGCGAGCGGCAGCGCCGTGAAGCCCCACACCATCGCCTTCGCCACGCCCGCGTCGGCCGCGATGGCGCCGATCTGCGACGTCGCCATCAGGCCGGACGTGCTCATCAGGCTCATCATGACGAACATCAGCCAGAAGATCGGCGAGCGCAGCATCTCGCGCGTGCTGCTGCCGCTGGCCGGCGCGGCGGACGCCCCCGTCGCGGGCGGCGCCTTCAGCCCGAGGGCGGCCAGCACGCCGATCGCCGCGAAGACCACGCCGAAGCGCAGCAGCGTCGACTGGTGGCCGTTGGCGGCGAGGCTGTCGGCGATCGGGAAGGTGGTTGCGATCGCACCCATGCCGTAGCCGACGGCGACCACGCCCGCGGCGAACCCGCGCCGGTCGGGGAACCAGCCGACCATCTGCCCGACCACGCCGACATAGACGATGCCGGTGCCGAGGCCGCCGATCAGTCCGTAGGTCAGATACAGCCCCCACAGGCTGTCGACCTGCGAGGCGAGCACCCAGCTCAGGCCCGACAGCAGGCCGCCGACCGCGATCAGCCGGCGTGGGCCGAACCGCTGTACGAGTTCCCCTTGGATCGGCGAAAAAAATGTCTGCAGCACAATCAGGATCGAGAACGTCACCTGGATCGCGGCGGCCGGCGCCGCGAGCTGGGTGCCAAACGGCTTTGGGAACAGCGTCCACACATACTGCGGGCTGGAGATCGCGATCATGCACAGCAGCCCGAGCCCAAGCTGCCCCCAGCGGGCAACGCCCGCAGCCGGCGCCGGAACGGCAGAGGCGGACGTCGACATGCGTGTCGCTCCCCGGAAGATGGCGTGTCGAGGTGGCTCGGCTTTTGCGAAGCCCTGATCTCGCTGGATAGCCACCAGGGTAGCAAGAACGGGACCAGGGGCAGGTCTGCATCGGTCAGTCGAGTCGACCGCCGTCTTGACCAGTTCGGCTGGCGGCGCGCCGCCCTGCGCGGCCGGCCGGTCGAGGCCGAATTCCGCTGCGGCGCAATCGGCGCTAGCGTGCCGGCATGCGACCGCCGATCATCGGGCCGACCTCCCGCATCTTCTTCTCGCAGCGCCTGCGGCTGCATTACGTCGACTGGGGCAACGCGGACGCGCCGCCCCTGCTGATGCTGCATGGCGGGCGTGACCATTGCCGCAACTGGGACTGGCTCGCCGACCGGCTGCGCGGGGAGTGGCACATCGTCGCACCCGACCTGCGCGGCCACGGCGACAGCCAATGGTCGTCGGACGGCAACTACGCGATCTCGGCGCTGGTGTACGACCTCGCGCAGCTGATCCACCAGCAGAACCTCGCGCCCCTGGCCATCATCGCCCACTCGCTCGGCGCGCACATCGCGCTGCGCTACGCCGGCATCTATCCGGAGAACGTCAGCAAGCTGGTGGCGATCGAGGGGGTCTGGCACACGCCGCGGATGGGCGGCGCAAAGGTGCCGATCGCCGAGCGGCTGCAGGGTTGGATCGAGCGGGAGCGGACGCTCGCCGGCCGCATCCCGCGCCGCTACGCCAGCGTCGAGGAGGCGTTCCGCCGGATGCAGGAGGAGAACAAGCACCTGTCGCCCGAGCAGGCGCGGCATCTCACTCTCCATGGCGTGAACCAAAACGAGGACGGGACGTTCAGCTGGAAGTTCGACAACTACGTGCGCAACTTCGCGCCGCACGACATTTCGCTGCCGGAGCTGGAGGAGTTGTGGGGGCGCATCATCTGTCCGACGCTGCTGGCGCACGGACGCGAGAGCTGGATGTCGAACCCGGAGACCGACGGCCGCTTGAGGCTGTTCCGTAATGCCCGCGTGGTTTCCTATGAGAACGCGGGGCATTGGGTGCATCACGACAGGCTCGACGCATTCGAGGCGGACGTGCGGGCCTTCCTGGCCGAGCCCTCGGCCGCGTAACCCCCGCCCGGCTCGCTGACCGCGCCGTGGATCCGTCGAGCGCGGGCGCGCTGATCGCCGAACTGAACGAGCGGCTCCGGACGCTGACCGATCCGGACGCGGTGCTGCAGGCGGCGGTGGACGTCATCGGCCGCGGCTGGCAGGTCGGCCGCGCGGCCTTCGCCGAGCCGGTGGGCGACGGCAGCCGCATCCGGGTGACGCACGAATACCTCGACGGGATGGTCTCCGCACTTGGCGAGCGCGACACCGCCCCGCTCGGCCGCGCCGTGGCGGAGGCGAAGGCGCGCGGCGTGCCGCTGTTCATCGACGACGTCGAGGCCGATCCGCGGATGGCGGACGCGAGAGAGCTCTGCCGGGCTTTCGGCATCCGCGCCACCGCCATCGTGCCGCTGCTGCGCGACGGCAGGTTCGCCGTGAACCTGTTCCTCAACCATCCGACGCCGCGCGCGTGGAACCTCGGCTCGGCCGCGTTGCTCGAGCAGCTCGTCGAACGCGTCTGGTCCACCGTCGAACGCGCGCGCGCGTCGCGTGCGCTGCAGGCGAGCGAGGCGCGGCTGCGGCTCGCCATCTCCGGCGGGCGGATGGGGACGTGGTGGCTCGACCTGCCCGAGATGGTGATCACCTGGTCGGAGCAGCGCGCCCGGCTGTTCGGTCTGCCGCCGGAACGCACCTCGCTCGCCCACGAGGAATGGCGGCGGCTGGTGCACCCGGACGACCTCGCGAATGCCGAAGCCGCGCTTCGCGACTGCGCGGAGGGCAGGTCGGACAGCTACGAGGCGGAATATCGGGTGACGTGGCCGGACGGCTCGGAGCACGTGCTGGCCAGCACCGGCACGCTGATGCGCGGCAGCGACGGCAAGCGGCTCGGCATCGCCGGGGTGGTGCGCGACGTGACCGAGCGGCGGCGGATCGAGACGGAGCTGCGCCGGCTGACCGAGGAACTCGAGCGCCGGGTCGAGGAGCGCACGCGGGCCTTGGCGCTCAGCGAAGCCCACTATCGGGCCTACTGGGAGCACACGGCGGAGTCGCTGTTCTCGATCGAGGTCACCCCGGAAGGGCGGCTGCATTACGAGGCGCTCAACCCGGCCCTGGAGGCGACGCTCGGCCGCACGTCGGCGGAGGTCGCCGGGAGGACGGCGCACGAGGTGCTGCCCGCGGCGGAGGCCAGCGCGGTCGAGGCGGCCTATCGCCGCTGCGCCGAGAGCGGCCAGCCGGTCGCCTATCATGCGACGCTGGAGACGCCGACCGGCCCGCATACCTTCGAGGCGGTGCTGGCGCCGGTGCGCGACGTCACGACCGGCCGGGTGGTGCGCATCCTGGGCAGCGCGCGCGACGTGACCGCCCGGCTGCGCGCGGAGCAGCAGCTGCGTCAGTCGCAGAAGATGGAGGCGATCGGCCAGCTGACCGGCGGCGTCGCGCACGACTTCAACAACCTGCTCACCGGCGTGGTCGGCGCCTTGGAACTTCTGGCGCGGCGCGTGGGCGAGGACGAGCGCAGCCGGCGGCTCATCGAAAGTGCCACGGTCGCCGCCGAGCGCGGCGCGCGGCTGATCCGGCAGCTGCTCGCGTTTTCGCGCCAGCAGCGGCTGGAGCCGGCGCCGATCGACCTCAACGAAGTGGTCGAGGCGATGCAGGGCCTGCTGCGCAGCACGCTGGGCGGGCAGCTGCAGGTGAAGCTGGCGTTGGAGCCGTCGCTGTGGGCGGCGATGGCGGACCGCACGCAGGTCGAGCTCGTGCTGCTCAACCTGGCGATCAACGCGCGCGACGCGATGGGCGGCGCCGGGTCGATCGTGCTGGCGACGACGAATGTCGAGCGGGGGGCGCCGGAACGCGCCGAGGAGCCGCCGGCCGGCAGCTACGTGGCGCTGTCGGTGGCGGACGGCGGGACCGGCATGACGCCGGAGGTGCGGGCGCACATCTTCGAGCCGTTCTTCACCACCAAGCCGGTCGGCAAGGGAACCGGGCTCGGCCTGCCGCAGGTCCTCGGCGTCGCGCAGCAGATGGGCGGCGGGGTGGCGGTGGACACCGCGCCGGGGAGAGGCACCACGGTCACCGTGTTCTTCCCGAAGGCCGACGAACGGCCGCGCGCCGCGCAGCCCGCCGCGCCGGAGGCATCGGCCCGGGTGTCGCTCGCGGATGCGGCGGTCATGGTGGTCGACGACGACGAGGACGCGCGACGGGCCGCGCTGGCGCTGCTGGAGGAGCTGGGTTGCCGCCCGCACGGGGTGGCGAGCGGGCCGGCGGCGCTGGAGGCGCTGGAGGCGGGGTGTGTGCCGGACGCCGTGCTGATGGACGTGGCGATGCCGGATATGGGCGGCGTGGAAACCGCGCGGCGGATGCGCGCCGCGCTTCCCGGCCTGCCGATCCTGCTGATGAGCGGCTACGCCGAGTCGGCGACCGTGTCGCAGATCGACGCGCCGCTGGTCGGCAAGCCGTTCCGCGCCGCCGAGCTGGGCGACGCCCTGGCGCGCGCGATGGCGCGTCCGGCCGCCGCGCCGGCGCCGGAACGCGCCGTCGGTGCGGCCTACTCGGTGTCGTCCTGAGGCGCGGGCGCGGCGGGCGCCGCCGGAGGCGCCGGCGCGTAGCCGGGCTGCGGGGCGGGAGCCGGCGCGGGCGCGTAACCGGGTTGCGGCGCATAGCCGGGCTGCGGGGCGGCGGCGGGGGCTGGCTGTGGCGCGTAGCCAGGCGGCGGTGCGTAGCTGGGCTGCGGCGCGTAGCCGGGCTGTGGCGCGTAGCTGGGCTGTGGCGCGTAGCCGGGCTGCGGGGCGTAGCCGGGCTGCGGCGCGGGAGCCGGCGCGGGCGCGTAGCCTGGCTGCGGCGCGTAGCCTTGTTGCGGCGCGGGAGCCGGGGCGGGCGCGTAGCCCGGTTGAGGCGCATAGCCGGGCTGCGGCGGGTAGGCGGGAGGGGCGGCATAGGGCGCCGCCCGCCGTCCCGGCGGTGCCGCGAGCATCTGGTCGATGAGGCGCAGCGCCTCGGCGCGGTTGCGGGTCGCGAGCAGGGAGAGGATCGTGCGGATCTCCTCGACGCGCCGGTTGCGGCTCATCTGGCCCTCCGCGCCCTGCGGCGTGGAGCGGTCGAGCAGGCGCGTCTCGGCGCGCTCGAGCGCTTCCTGCGCCTCGCCGGTGCGGCCGGCGGCGAGGGCGGCGCGCGCGTCCATCAGGAACTGGCGCGGGGTGTTGTCCTGGCCCGCCTGCGGCTCCGGCAAGGTCGGCGCCAGCACCGAGCGGGTGTCGGACGGCCCGATGTTGCTCGCCTGTCCGGAGGTCTGCGCCCAGGCCCTGCTCCCAAGGGCGCTGCCCCCCAACAGGGCTGCCGCCGAGAGCGCCAGGATCGCCGTCTGGCCGAGCCGCATGATCGTCTCCGCTGATCGTTGCATGCTGTCCTATCGCCCGCTTCGGTAAAGCGGACAAGTGTCCGAGCATTGCGAAGCGTCGCGGCAGCCCGCCGTCGCCGGCGGTTCGCGGCGTCCGGCGAAACCTGCGGGCGCGGCCATCGTTGCGCCCGCATGGCAGAGTTCAACGCAAAGCCCGTGCGCCGCCGCCGCGTGAAGGTGTGGAGCATCGCGGCGGGGCTCGTGCTCCTGGCGATCGTGCTGGTCGTCGCCCGCGCCAACGCGAGTGCGCATCTGCTGCCCGACACGCCGATCGACATCCCGAAGTTCGAGATGGCCGACGTGTCGCTGCACTATCGTGCCGCCTCCATCGAGGGCGGCAGGCGCCAGCCGCTGAGCAACCTGGACGTCGCACTCGACCTGAACAACGGCGTGCTACGGCTGCATCCGATCAGCTTCGGCATCGGCACCGGAACGATCGCCGGCAACGTCGCCCTGACGCCCGTCGCCGACAACGAGACCCGTCTCGCCGCCGACATCGACTTCCGCCGCGTCAGCATCGCGCAGTTGATGAAAGTCACGCCCGGCTTCACCGGCGCCGGCACGATCGGCGGGCGCGCGGAGATCAACAGCCAGGGGCGGTCGCTGGCGCAGTTCCTCGGCTACGGCAGCGGCGACCTGAAGCTGTTCACCGAGGGCGGCGACCTGAGTTCGCTGCTGGTCGCGCTGTCCGGGCTGCAGTTCGGCAACGCGCTGCTCGCGGCGCTGCAGGTGCCGAGCCACACCGAGCTGCGCTGCATGGTGGTCGACATGCCGCTGCAGCATGGCGTGCTGACCACGCGGACGTTCCTGATCGACACCCGGGCGAGCAACATCGACGTCAAGGGCTCGATCGACCTGCGCGACGAGCGGCTGGATCTGACTGTCGACACGATGGCCACGCATGTCAGCATCGGCTCGCTGCCCACTCCGGTTGACATCGGCGGCACGTTCAGGGACCCGAGCATCATGCCCAAGCCCGGCCCGCTGATCGCGCGCGCCGGCGCCGCGGTGCTGGGCACGCCGCTGACGCCGCTGGGCGCGCTGATCCCGACGATCCAGCTCGGCCTGGGCAAGGACACCGACTGCGGGCGGGTGGTCAGCTACGAGGCCGCGACCGGCCCCGCCCGCGTGAGCCCGGCGGAGCGGCACCGGCGGCTGGGGCACTGACGGGCGCTGCGCGGCGGCCGGGGCGCGCGGCGGTGGTATGCACGGCCGCGCGGCGCCGATCTTGATGCCGTCCGGTGTCGGCGGGCGGCGCGAAATGGGCGGCGCGGGAGTCGCGGGTTCGGGTGCGACTGGCGCGATGGCCGGCGCGTCTTGGGTCGCGGATTCGGCGCACGGCTCCGATGCGCAGGTTTTATCCTCAGCGTCATCGCGAGCCGCCGATCGGCGGCGTGGCGATCCAGGGCCGCGTCGCGAACGTTTCTCGCGCGGCCCTGGATTGCCACGGCCCTCGGCTGCGCCGAGGTCCTCGCAATGACGGGGCTGTCGCGGCGGCGGTGATGTGGCGTCGTCGACGTCTGTCTGGAGCAATGCGCGCTGCGCGCTTTTGCACCGTACGGGTGCGTCGGCTCCGAGGTCGCGCAGGCGTTCTTTACGGCACTGGATCTGGCGGCGGAGATGGCCGGCGTGGGCGCGCACGAGGTCGCGCTCGACCGCGCGGCGGTCGCGATGGTGCCAGGATTCGTGCGAGCCGCGATGGGCGATCATCGGCCAGAGCTCGGGCTCGAATTGCGGCGGCATCGGTTCGGGGCCGTTGCGGGCGACGTGTTCGCGGTGGCGGGCCCAGAACTGCCGGCGGCTGTCGCGGTATTGGCGCCGCTCGGCGAGCAGGCGCACGGCGCCGCGGCGGGCGAGCTTGTAGAGCGCGACCTCGGCCTTCCAGTCGCCGTGGTCGCGGGCGGCGATGTAGTGGGCGCGGGCCT